>NZ_CALHIK010000162.1 GCF_938030785.1 uncultured Campylobacter sp. | reverse complement strand
TGGGGTTGCTTGCGCCACGCGTGGCGATCTGCGCCGCACATCAGGCAAACGTCGCGCTTAGGCTGATTTTGGGTGAGGAGGGCTAGCTTGGCGCTTATCATTGTGCGCCTGCATTTCTAAATTTACGCGTTTTACGCGTTTTTATGCGTGCCACTTAAATCGGGCTTTGCACTATTATTTTTGAGAAGCGGCGAGCGTTTCGGCGGGTATACAGCGCGTTTTAAAGACGATGTGAATTTACTGCGCGCCGCGTAAATTTAGTCGCGAGATCTAAATTTAAACGACGAAATTTAAACCCTTTGCCGTGCCTAGCTAGCGGGCAAGTAGAATTTTAAAATTTATTCGGCGCGAGCGAGCTACTTTTGAACATAGGATTTAAAATTCCGCGCAGCGAAGCGAGCCGCAGTCTGCGCTTGAAATTTTAAAATTTTATGTCGTGGCGTAAAATTTTGACGAGAAATTTTAAAGCTCGGGCGCAGCGTCGTGCAGCGTGTAAAGCGACAGATAGAAGCAAGGCGCGCAATCTGTGCCGCAATTTCGCGCCGTGTATAATGCACCGCGCAAGCACTGATATTGCGCTATTTGCGCCGTATGTGAAAACGAAATTTAAACTAAAGAGGATAGAATGGACGATAAACTGATCTTAGGCGGCAGGGAGTTTAGCTCACGCCTGATAATGGGCTCTGGTAAGTTCGATCACGCGATGATCGACGCCTGCGTACGGCATGCGGGCTGCGAGATCGTCACGCTCGCGCTGCGCCGCGTAAACGAAAGCAAGAGCCGCAATATCTTGGATTTCATCCCCCGCGGCGTTACGCTGCTGCCAAACACCAGCGGCGCGCGAAACGCCGAGGAGGCGCTGCGGATCGCACGGCTCGCGCGCGAGCTAGGATGCGGCGACTTCGTAAAGATCGAGATCATAGGCGATAGTAAATACCTTCTGCCCGACAACTCCGAGACGATCAAGGCCTGCGAGGCCCTGGCGCGCGAGGGTTTCGTGCCGCTTGCCTACATGCACGCCGATCTGTGCGTCGCGCGCGATCTGGTAAGCGCAGGAGCCGCCGCCGTGATGCCGCTTGCAGCACCGATCGGCTCCAATCGCGGGTTGATGATGCGCGGAATGATCGAAATTTTGCTCAGCGAAATCGACGTGCCGATCATCGTAGATGCGGGGCTCGGCGCGCCTAGCGAGGCCTGCGAGGCGATGCAGATGGGCTGCGCTGCGGTGATGGTAAATACGGCGATCGCCACGAGCGGGGATCTGGCGTTGATGGCGCGGGCGTTTGCGCTCGGCGTGCAGGCGGGGCGCGATGCCTATCTGGCGGGGCTCGGCGCCGTTTGCAAAACGGCCAGCGCAAGCTCGCCGCTAACGGGATTTTTGAGGTAGCGGTTAAAATTTTAAGCGCGTTTGATTGCGCGAGCCGTGTTTTTTTGCGCGGAATTTGCATTTTTGAGCCATACATATCGCACAAGGTTTTTGCGCCATGTGAGTTAAATCCCAGCGCGCTTTGTTAAGCCCTATGCCGAACGACGTAAATTCCGCACTTCGCTAGGCGTCTTAAAGCACTGCGGCGAAAAGTAATTTGGTAGCGGTACAATGCGCGGCAAGCTCGGCGATGAAATTTTAAAATTTAATCGGGCTGAAAGTAGCCCGATTAAGAGAAGCTGGATCGATCGGCAGACTATTTTAGTATGTCGTATTTGTCGCAGAATTCTTTTAAATAGTCTTTAAGGTAGCCGAATAGCCCTGGGTCATTTTTACCCATTTCGCAGGCTTTTTGATAGTATTGCACCGCTCTTGCTCTGTCGCCGTCGGCTTGAAGACCTGAAGCGAAATTCCCGCAAGCTATCCAAACTCCTGCATCGCAAGCTCTTCTGTAATATCCCATAGCCCTCGTTATATCCATTTTAACGCCTTTGCCATTCGCATACATAGCGCCTAGATTGTTGCAGCCGCCAGCAAACTTACCGTCGCAAGCTTTATTATATAGTTCGACAGCCTTTTTATAATCTTTTTTTACCCCTTTGCCGTCGAAGTACATTTCTCCCAAATCTGAGCAAGCCATATAATCATTTCCGTCGCAAGCTTTTTTGTAAAAATAGAGCGTCTTTTTATAGTCCCTATCGGATGCGTTTCCCCCGAATACGGTCGGATCTTTATAAAGAGCGCCGGCGTAACCGCAAGCTTGAAGATTGCCCGCTTTGCATTTTTGCTCATATTGTTTTCTTAGCGATTGAAATTGCGTTTCGCCAAAAGCCAAAGAGCCCAACAGGACTAAACCTAAAATGATTTTTTTCATTACTTCTCCTCTAAAATTTTTCATATTATCTCATTTTTCATCGTCAAATATTGTCATTTTACGTAGCTAAAATTTTATTTGCCTCCCTGATTTAAAAAATTTCGCAAAATTATATCCCCCCTCTCTTAATAAACACTAAAATTTAAAATACGAATAGGCGCCCCTCGTTTTGCAATTTTTTATCTAAATCCTGCTAAAATGCGCCTTTAAGCTAAATGGCGAAAAATTCGCGCCGCATAAATTTGCACGCAAAAACGCGCTGCACGGAATTTAAGCGGAATTTAAATGGAAATTTAAAAAGGAAAATTTTAAAGATGAATAAAACCGGCTACCTAGCGGGCATGGAGGATATCGGAAGCGAGATAATGGAGCGCACGCTTGCTCTGCGCGAGGGCTTTTGCGAGGACGCGAGCGAGGCGGACGTGCAAAGGGCGATCGGCGCGAAAAACAGAACTCTACGCGATTTTGCCGCTCTACTAAGCGTGCGCGCGGGCGAGCATTTGGAGCAGATCGCCAGCGCTGCGGCGCGCGAAAAAGCGGCGCATTTTGGCAGCAATATCGCCGTTTTTACGCCGATTTACATCTCAAACTACTGCGACAATCTCTGCGTTTACTGCGGCTTTAACTGCAAGAACAAAATCGCGCGCGCAAGGCTCGATGAGGCGCAGCTAAAGGCGGAGTTTGAGGCGATAGCGGAGAGCGGACTAGAAGAAATTTTAATCCTCACTGGCGAGAGCGAGAAAAACAGCCCCGTACGCTACATCGGGCGCGCCTGCGAACTCGCGCGGCAGTATTTTAAGGTGATCGGTGTCGAAATTTATCCGATAAACTCCGCTGATTACGCCTATTTGCACGCTTGCGGCGTCGATTTCGTCACCGTTTTTCAAGAAACCTACGATCCCGCGCGCTACGCGCAGCTGCATCTTGCGGGCAACAAGCGGGTTTTTGCGTATCGCTTCGCAGCTCAGGAGCGCGCGATTAGAGGCGGTATGCGCGGCGTGGGCTTTGCGGCGCTTTTGGGGCTCGGGGACTTCCGCCGCGATGCCTTTGCCACGGGCGTGCACGCGTGGCTGCTTCAGCGCAAGTACCCGCGCGCCGAGATTGCTTTTTCGGTGCCGCGCCTGCGCCCGATCATCAACAACGACAAAATAAACCCGAAGGACGTCGGCGAGCGCGAGCTGCTGCAGGTGATGTGCGCGTATCGGCTGCTGCTGCCAAGTGCGCAAATCACGATCTCCACGCGCGAGAGGGCGGGCTTCCGCGACAATGCGATCAGGATCGCGGCAAGTAAAATTTCGGCGGGCGTAAGCGTGGGTATCGGCGGGCACAGCGAGCAGAGGGGCGACGAGCAGTTTGAGATCAGCGACGCGCGCAGCGTAAGCGAGGTCTGCGAGGCGATCCGCGGCGGCGGGCTGCAGCCGCTAATGAGCGAGTATATCTATGTGTGAGAGCGCAGATATGCGAGCTTACGCCGCGAAACTTCGGCACGAAAGACTTGCTTCAGCGGCGAAATTTTTAGAATTTTATGCGGCGAAATTCTGCGCTCGCATGGGTAAAATTTGCAATGCTTTTTTAAGAGGCGAGATTTGCGGTGCGCTACTTGCGGGTAGATTTAGTGCCGCTAGACGTAGCAAAATTCGTAGCGTAAAATACTACGCCGAATTTTACAGCGCCGCATGCCGCGATAAAATTTATGGCGTTATGACGGATGATAAAATTTTCGGCACCGCATTAGGGGGCGCGGTAAATTCCGAGCTTCAAAATGCGTGCGTAAATTTGAGGCCTCGGAATACATACGCGGATTTAAAATTTAAAGGTAGCGCAAATTCCGAACCTACAGGCGGCTTAAATTTTAAATTTAAAAACGGCACGAGCTTCAGGTTCTTATGTGGCGGCAATACAAAGCCGATAAAATCTAATGGTTCGGCAGATGCTTTAAACCCTAGCGGCGCGAACAAAATTTTAGCCTCTGTCTGGACGGGCAGAATTTTAAGTTCTAGCGCAGAGGTGGGAATTTTGGCTTCAAGCCTGGCGAATAAAATTTTAAACCCTAGCGCTGCAGGTGAAATTTCAAAGCCAAATGCTACGGGCAAAATTTTAAGCCTCAGTGCTGTGCCGCGCACGGATTCTGAGCTAAAGGGGGCAAGCGGATGCTAGATTTAGAGCTTGCTTCGCGCATTACGATCATCACAAATCGCGCGCTCTGCGGCGGCGATGCGGCGCTGCTCTCGCGTATGGCGGATTTTGCTGCGGCGGGCGTAGGCGAGATCGTCGTGCGTGAAAAAGACCTGAGCGAGAAAGCCTACGCGGCGCTGTTTGATAAAATTTTACGCGCCTGCGAGAGTGGGTTTTGTGCGGATACAGCCCGTGCGGACGGGATTTTTGCAGATGAAGCTCGTGCCGCTAAATTTAGCGAAACCCAAGCTTTCGCGGGCGGATTTAACGCGAGCGCGGCCTGCGCGGATAAAATTTCACTCTACGAGCGCGGCGCAGACGAAGTTTCGCCAAAAAAGCTCGATTTGGACAGTGGCAAGAGCGAGATTTGCGCGGATGCGGTCCGCAAGCACGGTGTCGTTACGGGTGAGATGCGGCCTAAAAATTTGGCTTGCGTTTTAGATGAAAATTTGTCCGAAAATTTTATCGGCGCTGCAAATTGCGCGGACGATAGCGAGCTGGGCGAGATTTCGCTTCGCGGCGCCGTATGCGAAACGAAACTAGCGGCAGAAGGCGTATGGAGCGCAGAAAATGCGGAAAGTATGCGGAGTACGCAAAGTGCGGAAAATACAAATGATGGGCATAGTGCAAAAAACGCACGGGGCTCGCGGAGCGCGCAGTATGCAGAAAACTCGGAAAATATAGAGGGCGTAGAAAATTCACAGAGCGTGAAAAAGGTGGAAAACTCGCAGAGTGCGGAGGGCGTGCAGATAGCAGAGAGTGCAAGGCGCCAGCCTGCGGTCTTTGTGCATAATTTCGCGGATTTTGCGCTGCGCAAGGGCGAGAGAAATTTATGGCTGCCGCTCGGGGTTTTGCGGAGCTTCAGCGCGGCGCACGGTGCGGAGTTTTTGCGCGCAAATTTCAAAAAACTGATCGCTTCCTGCCACAGCGAGGCGGAGGCGCGCGAGGCGCTGGAGTTGGGTGCGAGCGCAATCTGTCTGAGCCATATATTTGCGACTGATTGCAAGGCGGGGCTCGCACCGAGGGGGCTAAATTTGATCCACGCCGTGCGGAAGTTTTTCGCGGGCGAAATCTATGCGCTGGGCGGCATAACGCCGCGCAATTTTGCCTCCGTCCTACGCGCGGGAGCCGACAGGATCTCCGTTATGAGCTCAGCGATGGCGGCGCGGGACGCTTCTAGCTTCGTAGCGGAATTTCAAAGACTCTATCAGACCGCTCGCGGCGGCAAAATTTAATAAATTTAAAACTCGAAGCGGCTTCATTCTGGCGCAGGCGGCGGTATTTTCGAGTATTCTCAGCGCTTTTATTCAAAGCACGGCAGTTTTGTTTGATGCTTGGATGCGACAGCTCGTTTTAATATCTGAGTGCGACAGTTTCTTTGAGCGAATACGGCGGCTGTAGCTTCGTTTGGCTTTCGTCGTAGCGGCGACTTAGGCAGCGCGCGTTTTTTTAGTTTGTTTGCAGACGTGGGCTGCATGGATAAAATTTAATTGCAAGCCGAATTTTCGCGCTAAATTCTTTAAATTTACTCGTTGCGTCTTATTGGGCGCCCAAAACAGATCGCGCCGCTTGAGCGGAGAAATTTATCTCTGTATTGCGGCTTTCTGCCTACGGCATGCAGAGTACCGTATCGATCCGCGCGGCGTAAAATTTTAAAATTCTAGGCGCGCTTGATCTGTAGGGTATGTGACGGGCGATGTAAATTTTGTATTCAGAGGCTTGCGTAGCCGCGCTTAAAACACGTAGTATCGTAAAATTCGCGCTCATGGCGCCCGTCGCTCAAAGATATACAGTGCGCTGTATTTTCAAGACCCGTCGCTGTGATAAAATTCGCACTTGCCGAGAAGCCGTATAAGGAAATCGCGCAGCGTGCTTCAACCATTGAAAGCGCCGAAATTTTATTCCGCAGAAGCTCGCGCGGAGCTGCAAATCAAAACTCAAGCCGCGCCTAAATTTTAAAACTCGGCGGCGCAAATTTCATTCCACGAGCCGCGCGCGGATGTCGCCGAAGAGCAGCACGTCCTTCAAAACGGCGCGATCGGCGTAACCGCGCTCATTTAGGCTCAGGTGCAGCTCGCCTCGGCTGCTAGAAAATATCGGCTGGTTTATGAAAACCACGTAAATCGCCGCAGCCTGCTTATCCGCGCCATGCTCGCCAGGTTTAGTGCTTGCCTCGGCGCTAGAGTTTGCATTTGCATCGCTAGGCGGCGGGACGCCAAGCTCGCTCGCGATATCTGCAGCGGCGCTTCCGCGCGGCCTTTCGATGTCGATCCTTCCGTCAGCGCTTTTTGCGCCCGCAGCTCGGACGAAAAATTTATCGCCCGAGTGCGGGATCTTAGAGAAATTGAAAAACAAACTCAGCAGGTCGTTCGTCGCGAAGTAGGGCAAAATTTCGTCGCTTACGAGCTGTAGCTCGCCGCCCGCGCCCTTGAACTTTTGAAATTTTATCGTTTTGCGCGCGTAGTCGAAGGCGTAGGTTTTGCGCTCGTTTTTCGTAGTTTTGCCCTTTTTGCGCGAGACCTCGTGGACGTAGAGATCGGGCATCAAAAGCCCCGCCACGACGCGCCCCTTTGAGCGGAAGCTCTCGCGCCTTTGTCCGCTCAGGCTGCCCGCGACGCCCTGTGCAACGGCATCCATGACGATCTCGTAGCGATCGCCCTGCCGCACGAGCCGCGTATTTGCGCTGCCGACTGCGCCGAAAACGCCGAACGAAATTTCATATTTCGCGCTGATCGTCTCGCTAAAAAGTGCGCTCGCGCATAAAATCAAAAGAGTAAAAAATTTCATTTTAACCGTCCTTCCGCTTTGCGGCGCCCCAATTATACGGCACCCGTAAAATTTACACTTTTTGTGTCGCCCGTAAAGCTCGCGCGATAATCTGCGCGGCGTTCGTAAAATTTACGTCAAAAAAAAGCAAAACTCGCGCCGCCTATTTCATTTTCTCCATAGCGTGATTATTAAAATATCAGCAGCCGCCACTCCTTGCCGTCGTGAAAGACCGCGCCGTGCGTGCCCGCCTAAAGACACCGACTGTCGCCGCTTTTATATTTGCGACGCATATACGGCTCGGCGCGCGCTTGCCAGAAATCGGAGCGATTTTATATTTCGTGCAGGCTACTTCATCGCAAAGCGTGCCTGTGAATAAAATCAAAATTTAATATTGCAGCTATGTTTGTACTTCGCACTAGCCGATTTACCGCGCCTGTAAAATTTACGCTCTTTGCGCCGCACATAAAACTCGCGCATAAAATTTGCGCCCTCGCAATTAAAGCACTCGTTAAATTTACGCTTTTTGCGCGGCGTCGTTTTGTGTCGCAAACACGGCCGCGTCGGTTGCTTGCAAATCCGCTTAAATTTAAACGGATCCGCTTTCAACGACTTGCGCGGGTCAAATTTGTAAATTTAATCCTTCCAAAGCCACCATTTCAGCTTGGCTTTGTCGGGACGGGGCGTATTGGCGTAGTAGCAAACCATGCGGTAAACGTAGAGGATGCACCTGTCGCTGCCGCGCCCGAGCGCCTTTGTGCGTTCAAACATCTCGTGGGGATCCGCGCCCTTTAGCGAAGCGATATCCTCGTAGCCGAGCGCCAGTAGATCCGCCTCTGTCGCCTCACCGACATATGGGATTTTCTTAAAATCGCTCAAATTTACCTCAACTCTCTTTTAAGCTCCGCCAAACTCGCTGCTTTGAATGAAATTTTAAATTTCATTTGTGCGCTACGGCTCGCTAAATTTTATTTCTCTGCCGCGCCCGGTCGTCGTTCAGGCCGCGCTTTTGCAATGATTTGATTAAAATTTCTTGCGCGCGAAAACCACGCTTAAAATGATTTTGGACCAAATTTTACGCAAGCTCGAGCGTTAAATTTGCCCCAAAATTCGCTCGCAAATTTCGCGCGGATCGGCGCTTTGATAGATCGGGCGACCGACTACGATA
>NZ_CALHIK010000161.1 GCF_938030785.1 uncultured Campylobacter sp. | reverse complement strand
CAAATAGTTTTCTTAATCGCAGGCGGTTTAATCATCTACTATTTCTTTAATTCGGCATTTGCTTGTTCTGCAGTATAGCTCATATTTCATCCTTTTTCTTTAAATTTTAGATCTGAAAATTACTTGAATATTCTCTTTAGGGATAAAATACGTTATAACGTCTCCTCCCTTAAACTCATTTAAAATTTCTTTTAGAATATCTACAATTTCTTGTTTTGGTATATCCCCGATATCGCTTCTTATGGATTCTAACTCATATATTATTTTAAACGGATTATCCGTAATTTTCGTGCTAGTATTTTCGTTGTATATATCTCTTAAATCGATCTCTATATCTTTACCTTTATAGTGCAAAAGCCATATAACTTCTCCGCTATAATTCATATCTCTTGGATCCCCAATAATAATACTACGCACCACAAAAAGCCAAATACCCCTATCTCTATCTATACACCAACTTCTTGAATTTAAGTTTGCCCAATCAAGCTCGCCCTGATGATATTTTTTAAATATCTCATTGCACGGTTTTAGTAAATCATATTTCTCGATATCCTCTTTTGAAATACGCTCTGTAATAAACGCCATTCTCTACTCCTTAAGAATTTAAAATTTTAGGCTGCTTGCGGGTTGCCGCCGCCTTTGCTCTTGCGACAAATCGTTTAGCCATTCGCGCAAATGGCTAAATATACGCTAAGCTCTATCTTGCCGCGCCGCGTAAATTTTAAAATTTCGTTTTATCCAGGCGCTGTTTTCCTACCTATCTCTTGCCTATCTCTTGCCTATAACTCGCCGCCCGCCGCTTAGATGAAATTTTAAAATTCCACCGCCTGAACGCATGTATAAAATTTTAAAATTCAGCCGTCTGCACGAGCGGACGAAATTTATAAAATTCCGCCGCCGCAAATCAAAGCGACGAATGAACGCGCTGTCGCGCAGAAATCGCGCGGATTAACAAAAGTCGCGTTTGAATTTAGTGATAAATTTATAAATTCCGCCTACGCTTCGGCGGTTTCGTTTTCGTCGATTACGGCTTGCATCGTGTCTCTGGCGTGCTGCAGCCAATCTTTATCGCTCGTGTCGAGCAGGTCTAGGTAGATGATTTTGACGTGTCCGCTGTGGACGGTGAAATCGTGAGAGTTTGCGATGTGCTGCGTGCCGATGAGTACCACGGGCTGGACGCGCAGACCGAGCTTGCTAACGATCGCTTTGGCTCCGCTTTGGAATTGCAAAAGCTGCGTGCCGCGATGTCTAGTGCCTTCGGGGAACATCGTGATGACGCGCCCTTCGCTTACGCGCTGCTGCACTTCGTGCACGATCCGCACCAGATCGCGCGGATTTGAGCGATCGACCTGGATCATTTTCGGAAGCGTGATGATTTTGCCGATGATAGGGATGTCGGCGATCTCTTTTTTGGCGATCCAGCAGATATCGCCGGGATGGGTCTCTTCGAGCACGACGATATCCATTATGCTTTGGTGGTTGGCGATGAGTAGCTGCGCGCGCGGATCGGGAGTGCCCACGATCTCGATGTCGTATCTGGCGCCGAAATGCTGAAGGCGCCCCCAAATGCGGCGGAAGCGGCGATGAGAGGAGTTTTTCACCGTCATAGCGATTACGACCCAAACGACGGTGAAAATAAACCAAAACGCGTAAAATAGCGCTCTAATCCTTGACAAGCTCATCCTTTTTTACCCAGCCGATCTTATTACCGCCAAGCATAATTTTGTAAAAATCCTTATTCGTGCCCAAAATTTCGACCTTTTCGGCATTTTTGGTTACGTAAAATACCGTGGAGCTTTGCATAGGCAGAATTCTAACGGGAGAATTTTGCGCGATGCTGCCCGTGCCGTAAGGTCTTTGTGCGTAGAAATTTACCGCTAAAATCAGCACCGCAAAGATGAGCGGCGTGATATTTTTGCTAAGCAGAAACATCACCAAAAGCCCGGCTGCGAGGGTATAGATCGCGATCTGCTTGTAGGCTTCGAATTTACTCTCTTTCGGATTTAGCCCGATCTGCGTGCTAAGATCCTCGGCGCGCGGATTGAGCTCAAGTCCGAAATTTTCAAATTTTTTCGTCTGTAGATTGAAGTAGCTGAAGTCTAAATTTGTGACGTTATTGTCCACGACGGCGAAATAATATCCGCTCTGGCTCGCGTATGTGCCGCGCACGGAGTCCACGCCCTGCTTGATTATGGCGGGATTATCAATGTGAAAGGATCCGATCGCGCCGTTTCGCACACCAAGATCGAGCGTGAGTAAATTTGAAGCGTCGTCAAATTTGGCGGTTTTATAGTTTTTGAGCTTCAGCTCGTCGGCTACGATATGGGAAAAATTCGCCTTCGCGTCGAGTTTGACAAACTCGGGATTAGCGGGCTTGATCGAGCTTTTTTCAAAAAATTCCCCGTTGCGCTCCAGCGTCAGAACAAACTCATTGATCTTGGCGTCCTTGCCGCTTGCTTCAAACCACAGCGTAGTCTCAAACATCTCGTCGCCCTCGATCCAAGCAAGTTTGTCCTCGTTCAGCCACTTAACGCCGTCCGTGCGGCTGATCGCAAGCTTAGGCGTGACGGTAATCTTCTGTCCCAGATACACGGCGAAATCGATCTTAAAAATTTGATTGTAATAGACTTTTCTAGGCATTCCGCTAGCTTTTAGCGTAAGCTCTTTGGGTTTGATGTCCTGATAAATTTTATCGTCGGATACGTCCAGATCGACTTCATTCGTAGGAGCCAAGGCCTTGAGATCGTCTATGCTAAGATTTTCCATAGACATAACCTCTTTTTTATTGTATTTCAACATAACCTTGGAATTATCGCGCTGCTGCGCATCGTCCGGCTTATCCTCGCTCTTTTTCGGCGCATATTTACTTAGATCGTCGAGCGAATCGATCTCAATTTCAGGCGCCGCAAAAGCGATCGCGCATACGCCCAGAATCGTAAAAAATTTTTTTAGCAAATTAACCCTTTTAACATTTTTATCCCGTCCGTGCCGCCTAAAATAGGCTCTATTGCGCGCTCAGGATGCGGCATCAGACCGAAAATCTTTCTGTTTTTATCGCAAATCCCGGCGATTGCGTCCACCGAACCGTTTGGATTTAGATCCGCGCCCTTTGCGTCGCAGTATTTCAAAAGTACGCAATCATCGTCGTATAGCGATTTTAGCGTATCGGCGTCCGCGTAATAATTGCCCTCGCCGTGCGCGATCGGGATATTTAAAATTTCGCCCTTGTCGCAACAGCGCAGAAATTTATTGTCGTTTGAAACGACGCGCAGATGGTGAAATTTTGAGATGAAGCTTAAATTTATATTTCTACTCATCGCTCCTGCAAGCAGCTTCAGCTCCAAAAGCATCTGAAAGCCGTTGCAGATACCCAAAATATAGCCGCCGCGCGCAGCATGAGCCGCCACCGCCTTCATCGCAGGGCTAAATTTAGCAATCGCTGCGGTTCGCAAATAATCCCCGTAGCTAAATCCGCCAGGCAGCACGATCAGATCGGCGTTTATGGCGGTTTCTTTATGCCAGATTATCTGCGTTTCGCAACCCAGCGCGTCAAAAGCGTATTTGCTATCGCGCTCGCAGTTGGTGCCGGGGAAATTTACGATCGCTACCTTCATATCACGATCTCGTAGTCTTCGATGACGGTGTTTGCCAAAATTTCATCGCACATCCTAGCGACGTCGGCGTAAATTTTATCCCTATCCTCGCCGTTTAGCTCAAGCACGATCTGTTTGGCTACGCGCACATCCTCTACTCCGCTAAAACCAAGCGAAGCGAGGGCGTGTTTGACCGCCTTGCCCTGCGGATCGAGCACGCCCTCTTTAAGTCTTACGTTTACGATTACCTTCATCGCTTATCCTAAAATTCTACGCAAGACCTCTTCGTAGGCCACTTTTACGCTACCGAGATCCTGTCTGAATACATCCTTATCGAGCTTCTTGTCGGTCTGTTTGTCCCAAAAGCGGCAGCTATCGGGGCTGATCTCGTCTGCAAGCAGAATATTGCCGTCGCTATCCCTGCCGAGCTCGATCTTGAAATCCACTAGCTTTAAATTTCGCTCGTCGAAAAATTTAACCAAAATTTCATTGATCTTGCGCGCGATATTTTTAAGCTCGTCAAGCTCGCTTTGGCTCTTTACGGCGCCGAGCAGCACGCAATGCTCGTCGTTTAGTATCGGATCGCCCAGATCGTCGTCTTTGTAGCAAAACTCTACCAGCGTAAACGGAAGCTTCGTGCCCTCTTTGATGCCCAGGCGCTTTGTAAGCGAGCCGGTAGCGATATTGCGAGCGATGATCTCAAGAGGGAAAATCTTGCATTTTTTTACGAGTTGCTCGGTCGGGCTGATCGTCTCAACAAGCGCAGTGGCGATGCCGTGCTTTTTAAGCAGATCAAAAATCAGCGTCGAAATTTTACAATTCAGCGCACCTTTGCCGCTCTCTTCGGCTTTTTTGACGCCGTTAAACGCCGTCAGCGAATCTTTAAATTCTGAGATCAAAAGGTCGTCACTTTCGTTAACCGACCACATCTTTTTGCCCTTGCCTTCGTAGATGAGCTCTTTTTTAGTAGCTTGCATCACACTCTCCTTACTTGATGTTTAGAATTTTTATCGCGTCTATTGCGGTTTTTAACTGGATATCGTTGCCGATCTGCTCTTTGGTGATGAAATTTTTCTCATCTTTTTTCTGCTCGTCTTTTTTCTCTTTTTTATCGGTCTCAACCTTGGCAAGCTCGCTTTTTAGGTGCTTTTTAAGATCGGCTTCTTTTAGCGAAAATTCATCCTCGTCGCGGCTCGGCACCTTGCCCGGCGCCACTACGAGATCGGGCGTCACGCCCACCGCTTGTATGGTGCGACCGCTTGAGAGATAGTAGCGAGCTATGGTAAGTCGCAAGGCTTCTTTGTCCTCGATCGGCAGGATTACCTGCACGCTTCCCTTGCCGAAGGTGTTTTCGCCGACGACTACCGCACGCTTTAGATCCTGAAGCGAACCGCTTACGATCTCGCTCGCGCTTGCGCTGCCGCCATTAACCAAAACCACGAGCGGCAGATCGGTGATCTTCTTTTTAGGATCGGCGTTGTGAGCTTCGGTTTCGTTTTTCGCGCGCCCTTTTTGAGAGACAATAAGCCCCTTGCCGACAAATAAATTTACGAGTCCGATCGCCTGATCCAAAAGCCCGCCCGGGTTATTTCGCAGATCCAAGATAATGCCCTTGGCGTCTCTGTGCTCTTTTATAAATTTGCTCGCGTCCGCTACCACGTGCTGATCGAAATTTGTAACGCGCAGATATAAAATTTTATCATCCTCGATCATCTTGGCATAAACCGATTCCACTTTGATTATGTCGCGTATGATCTCGACGTCGAAAGGCTTGCTAACGCCTTTACGCACGATCGTTAGAGTGATTTTAGTTTTTGGCTTGCCGCGCATCTTTGAGACCGCATCGTCGATCGTGATGCCGAAGGTCGCGTTGCCGTCGATACGCAATATCACGTCGTTGGCCTGAATGCCTTTCTTATCTGCAGGAGTCCCCTCGATAGGCGAGATGACTGTCAGAGCGCCGTCTTTCATACCCACCTGAATTCCAAGCCCGCCGAACTCGCCCTCGGTTTGCACTTTCGTGTCGTTAAACGCCTTTTCGTCCATATAGCTTGAGTGCGCGTCGAGGTTATTCATAAGCCCCGAGATCGTCTTGTCCACGAGTTCCGAGAAGGTCATCTCATCGACGTAATTGTTTTCGACGATCGCAAGCGTTTTGGTAAGCTTAGCTAGCGCCTCCAGACGCGTTTTTTCGCTGTCTGGCTTTTTGGTCGCGTTGACCTCTCTGGCTTGTAAATTTCCGGTAAAAAAACTGACGCCTAAAAATAGAGAAAATATGAATCCCAAGCCGAAGAAGAGGTGTTTTTGTCGCAAAGTTTATCCTTGAAAGTAAAATGGAGTGAATTTTATAGAAAATTGGCTAAAAATAAGGTAAATTTCATACGAAATTTGCGCGTTTACGGATAAATTTAAGCCGAAAATTTTAAAATCTCACTAAAAAACCTTGACATAAACAGACTAAAGTTATATAATGCAATCAACTTCAACTTTAGGAGAAAATTTATGAACGAAACTATTGAAATTTTAACCGACAAAATGCGCTCTTTGCTCGAAAGCAGCGTTTCTTTAGCGATCCACTCCAAAAATAGCGAGGTGGGCGTATTGCACATGCTCTGGGCTTTGGTAGCCGACAGCGGCTCGGTGCTAAACCAAATTTTTAATAAATTTAGCATCGAAAAGACCGCGGTCGAGCTTGAGATCAAAAGCGAAATTTCAAATTTGCCGACCAGCTCAAACGTCACGAAGGAAAACATGCGTATCTCGCGCGAGCTGATGAACTCGCTAGAGCTCGCAAAGGGGTTGATGACGAGCTCGGGCGATAAATTTATCGCCGTAGATACCTGGCTGATCGCAAATTTAAACGCCGATCCGCTAAAGAAAATTCTGTCTAAATTTGCAGATCTTAGCGAGATCAAAAAAGAGCTTGAGGCGCTTCGCGGCGGCAAAAGTATCGATTCGCAAACCGCCGACGAGACGCTTGAGGCGCTTAGTAAATTCGGCGTCGATCTCACTGCCAAGGCGATCGCGGGCGAGCTCGATCCGGTCATCGGTCGCGACGAGGTGATCTCGCGAATGATGCAAATTTTAATCCGCAAGACGAAAAACAACCCTATCCTACTCGGCGAGCCGGGCGTTGGAAAAACCGCGGTCGTCGAAGGTCTTGCACAGCTGATCGCCAAAAAAGAGGTACCGCTCAGCCTGCAAAACAAACGCGTCATAGCGCTTGATATGAGTGCGCTGATCGCGGGCGCGAAGTACCGCGGCGAGTTTGAAGATAGGCTCAAAGCCGTCATCAACGAAGTCGTAAAAGCCGCGAACGTCGTGCTTTTTATCGATGAAATTCACACCATCGTAGGTGCGGGCGCAAGCGAAGGCTCGATGGATGCCGCAAACATCCTAAAGCCCGCCCTTGCGCGCGGCGAACTGCACGCAATCGGCGCTACGACGCTGAAAGAGTACCGAAAGTATTTTGAAAAAGACGCTGCGCTTCAGCGCCGCTTCCAGCCTGTAACGGTCGCGGAGCCTAGCGTGAGTGAGGCTACGGCGATCCTGCGCGGCATAAAGGAGCGGCTAGAGGTGCATCACAACGTCACCATCACCGATAGCGCGCTTGTGGCGGCTGCAAGGCTAAGCGACCGCTACATTAGCGATAGATTTCTGCCGGATAAGGCGATCGATCTCATTGACGAAGCGGCGGCGGAGCTTAAAATGCAGATCGAAAGCGAGCCAAACGAGCTTGCCAAGGCTAAGCGCGACATCCTTACGCTTCAGGTCGAAAAGGAAGCCCTTAAGATGGAGGATGACGGCAAAAACGACGAGAGGCTCGCGCAGATCGATAAAGAGATCGAAAATTTAACCGAGCAGAAAAATGCGCTTCAGGCTAAATTTGAAAATGAAAAGTCCGTATTCGGCGGCATCAGCGAGGAGAAAAAGGCGATCGATAGCCTCAAAAACGAAGCGAGCCTAGCAAGACGCAACGGCGATCTTAGCAAGGCCGCCGAGATCGAATACGGCAAGATCCCCGCCGCGCAGGCGAAGGTCAAGGAGCTTGAGGCGAAGTGGGATGCGATGAAAGAAAACGGAGTACTTTTGCGAAACCGCGTGGACGAGGAGAGCGTGGCTGAAATTTTAAGTAAATGGACAGGCATCTCGGTAAGCAAAATGCTCTCCTCCGAAAAGGAGAAATTCCTCCACATCGAGGAGCACCTAAAAGAAAGCGTCGTAGGGCAGGACGAGGCGCTGCACGCCATCGCTCGCGCCGTCAAGCGCAATAAAGCGGGGCTTGTGAACGAAAACCGCCCTATCGGAAGCTTTTTGTTTCTAGGACCTACCGGCGTCGGCAAGACCGAGAGCGCAAAGAGTTTAGCGAGGTTTTTATTCGACGACGAGCGGGCGATGATCCGATTTGATATGAGCGAGTATATGGAAAAACACAGCGTCAGCCGCTTGCTCGGCGCGCCTCCTGGATACGTGGGCTATGATGAGGGCGGACAGCTTACCGAAGCGGTGCGCAGAAAGCCCTACTCTGTGCTGCTTTTTGATGAGATCGAAAAGGCGCACAAGGACGTTTTTAACATCCTGCTTGGAATTTTAGACGACGGACGCGCGACCGACAACAAGGGCGTTACGGTCGATTTCAAAAACACGATCATCATCCTAACGAGCAATATCGGCTCGGCTAAGATTATGGAACTTGACGCCAAAAATGCGGGCAAGCCGCGTGAGGTCGCGCTTGCAGAGCGCGAGGAGGCGATAAAGGGCGAGCTGAAGAATTATTTTAAGCCCGAATTTATCAACCGCCTGGACGATATCGTGATCTTCAACGCCCTAAGCGAGGACAATCTCATCAAAATCGTGGGCATTATGTTTAAGGGCCTACAAAAAACTCTCGCAAACCGCGGCATTAGCGCGAGCTTGAGCGAAGACGCCAAAAAGCTCATCGCCTCGGCGGGCTTTGATATCGAATACGGCGCAAGACCGCTGCGCAGGGCGCTTTACGATCTAGTGGAGGATAAGATAGCCGATATGATCCTAAGCGACGAGATCAAAACCGGCGATCGGATCGAAATCAGCGCGCAAGGCGGCGAGATCGGGATAAAGAGGATGAAGTAAAATTCTGCGGAATTTATCCTGCGGGGTAAATTCCGCGCTTCGATAGAGTAAATTTAGCGGCGTAAATTTAAAATTTATCGAGCTGAATTCTGCCGAATAAAATTTTTATCAAAGTGAAATTTCAAGTTTGAAATTTTAAAATTTTATCGAGCTAAAATTTATGCCTCGGAGTTTAGAATTTTAAATTTAAAAGGTAGGAATTTTAAGCTTTAAAATTTGGAAGTGCGAGGATTTTAGATTATAAAATTTGAAATGCCGGCAAGCTTTAAATTTGAAGCCAAAGGGGCAAATTTTAAGATCGTTTCAAAATTTGCCCCCTTTAAATTTCTATACTTCTCAAATTCTATTCATAAAATTTTGCATATAAATTTACGTAAAATTAACTAAAAAAGATGGTTAAACCAACTTATCCGCATTAAATTTTATCGCTTCTTTTTAGAATAAAAATCACCACAGATGCGATTACTAGCGACGATAAAGCGCTTATCATCATTATATTAAAATTAAAATTTGAGCGATCAAACAGATGACCCAATAAGGTCAAATCGGCTTTTGCTAGGATTATCACAGCTAGCGTATAAGCATAAAATACACTTATAAAAAATACGGATGCGGCGGAAATTTTATCCAGCAGAATAAAAGCCTTTATCTTTGAAAATACGAAGCAGCAGATGATTAGAGGCAAAATTACCGTCGCGCAAAATAGATACAATACCATAGCGCCGAAAATATCGCTTTCGCTATCGCTCGCCTCTTCGTGCCACGTTAGTTCAAAAGCTTTTAAAACGATAGAAAACGGATTCGCGATATCGTAACCGCTATACTCCGCCAAAAAAAACCGCGTCTATGCTGGCAAATATAACGCCCAAACAATCTATTGTAAAAAAGAGTAAGGCGATCCAGGATAAAATCCTCACCCCTTTTAGCTCAAAACATTTTTTAATGAACTCTTTTATCGCCCTACTCCCCAATTTATAGCTTTTAAGATCAATTTGGCTTTTATATCGCGTTTCATTTCGGCGCCTTCAAAACTCTTTGTCGTGATCTCTCATCAAATTTAAGCCTCAGCTACGCTAAATTTTAAAATTTTAAGCAAGCAAAGCATTGTGTGCCGCATTTGTTGCCTTTTACACTTTGTTTATATTTGACATTTTGTCTCCCTTATAAAATTAAAATCTAAAAAATCGTTCTTTTTGCATTTCTTCCATTTCTAAATATATTATATCCTTGGCCTCTAATGCCATGCTATTTAAAAATTCTAACTTTATAGTATATTTACCTTTTTGTAGTTTTACTGTAGCTATCCTTTTATACTTGCCGTTCGTACCATTCGGAGCAGTAGCAATAAAATCATAAACATCTTTGGAAAAACTGAAAATAGTATTAAAATTATCTTTATGTTCTAAAATTCTAGCATTATCAGGATATATATTTTTATCGCTTTCTTTAAAATATCTCCAATCCGTTTGTTTCATATTAAACGGGGTTATTGTAAGCCCCAAGGTTATGTTGTTATTATGCCCTATATTCACATTATCTTCTTCAATTTTTCCTATATTATATGGATATATAAGGTATAGTATATAAAATGCTTCTTTGTCTATAGTAATATTTATATCTAAAATATTATCTTTATTGGAAATATTAATAGCTTGAGCTTTTTTATATATTACTGGGTTTTGAATTGGTTTCCAATTTACAATACTATAAATAACAATAAACAATAAAAATATAAAAATTAGAGATTTCTGTTTGCTGTTAAAATTCATCATAATTTAAATCCTTACTATTGTACTTTTATCTTACTTAAGGGGCTAGATAAAATTCCAAATTTTAAGCCCGCAAAGGCTTGCTAAATTCTAAAATTCCACCCTACTTCGTTTTCTTTGCGCTGTCTTTGCTGGTCGTTGCGTTGGCGTCGATGTAGCCCATCTGGGCGAGCTTTTCGTAGATTTGCATTATTACGGGACCTGCCGCGCTTCCGCCTCCTCCGCCGTGTTCTACGAGCACGGTTACGGCGTATTGCGGCTTGTCGTACGGCCCGAAGCTCGTCATCCATGCGTGCGAGCGGTGGAAGTAGTCCA
>NZ_CALHIK010000160.1 GCF_938030785.1 uncultured Campylobacter sp. | reverse complement strand
TTAATTTTTAAGTTTAAAAAAGGTTAAAGTTTTATGAATTTTATCAGTCAAATGGTGCATAGCTTCGCAAAAAAATATGCCGCCGACACCATGCAAAAATCCCTCTGCAACTCCCTTAGAATCGACATCACGCAGGAAAATATCGCTAAAATTCCAAACCCTGATAAAAAATATATGCTCTACATGCACGTGCCCTTTTGCCACACGTTTTGCCCGTACTGCTCCTTTCATAAATACGCCTACGAGCGCGGCGCGTGTAAGGCGTATTTCGGCGCGCTACGCACCGAGATGCAGCGCACGAAGGACGCAGGCTACGACTTTGAGACGCTTTATGTAGGCGGCGGCACGACGCTCATTGACGAGGATGAGTTAGCGCGCACGCTGGAGCTTGCAAAGTCGCTTTTTAGCATCAAAGAGGTCTCATGCGAGAGCGATCCCAACCACATCGAGCCTGAGAGCTTGCTGCGATTTCGTGGGCTAATAGATCGCCTAAGCGTGGGGGTTCAGAGCTTTGATGACGATATTTTACGTAAAGCTTCACGCTACGACAAATTTGGCTCAGGCGAAATTTTGCAAAAAAAGCTATCCCGAGCGGTCGGAATTTTACCGATTTTAAGCTTGGATCTGATATTTAACTTTCCATTTCAAACGCGCGAAATTTTACTTCGCGACATCGAAGCGGCAAAAGCGGTAAAACCGGAGCAGATCACGCTGTATCCGCTGATGAAATCGCCTTTGATGCGCGATCAAATAGCGCGGAGCCTCGGCGTTAGCAATGTAGATCACGAAGAGGAATTTTACTCCATCATCTGCAAAGAATTTTCTAGCTGGCACCGCAGCAACGCATGGGCCTTTGCTCGCGAAAAATCAAATATGAGCGACGAGTATGTAGGCACAAACCACGAATACGTAGGCATCGGAAGCGGCGCGTTTAGTTTCTTAGGCGGCAGGCTGCTCATAAATGCGTTCAACCTCGAAGAGTACGCGAGCAGGGTGCGCAAAAACGAAAGCACCGTCATCGCCACTTGCGATTTTAGCAGATCCGAGCGCGCAAAATATCTGTTTTTGACCGAGCTTTTCAACGGCGAGATCGACATCGCTAAATTTAACGCCGCAAACGATCTAAACCTGCGCCGCGAACTGGGCAGAGAGCTTAGCCTGCTAAGGCTTGCAGGAGCCGTGCGGATCGAGGGCGAGATTATCCGCACGACGGAATTCGGCGCGTATCTGTGCCTTGTTTTGATGAAGGAATTTTACACCGGCATGGACAAGGTGCGCGCGGCGTTTCGCGACGATGCCAAGATCAAGCGCGCAAAACAGCTCATCATCATGGACGAAAGCGAATCCGCCGCAGCTGGCGCGGCAAAAAGCGAGATAGCGTCGTAAATTTTGCGCCCGACAGTTTCGGCCAATGCTTGGGCGCACCCGCGACTTAAGCGCAAATACCGTCTGGCATTTAAAACACAAACGAATTTTTGATTTCAAAATTTAGGAAACGCTGCAATGAAACGCAGAATGATCAAGCTATTCATTTTATTTCTGTTTTTTGTCCTTGTATTTGAGCTCGTCGGCAATCTTTTTAACTTCGGCCGCTTCCCATTTCATAAAAGCTGCGAGGCGTTTATGATGATAAACCGCTATGATAGTGGGTATCCAAACGATAAGTGCATAATGCAGCTTATGGAGCAGGGCAATAAAAGAGATCTTTCGCTATTTTACTATAAAACTAAATTTAATCTTGAGGAGCCCTTGTCCGAACTGGATGAAAAAGCTATAAAATTTTTAAATAGACCGGGGTGGAAGATAATCGACATAAAGGAAGATGGCGTGGAAAAGAAATTTCTAATAAGCGATTAAATTTAAATAGCAAAGAAGCCCTGCTTCAATTGCAATATCAAAGCCTAACAAATCGAGAATTTTAAAATTTATGAAATTAAAGGAGGAGCAATGAATAATCTAAAACTCATACAAAACTGGTATGCTTCCAAATGCGACGGAGAATGGGAGCATGAATATGGCCTTACGCTAGAAACGGTCGATAATCCTGGTTGGTGGATTAAAATCGATGGCGAGAGCGGGAAAAAGCCGATCAAAATAAATATCGATAGAGATGACGAGGATTGGTTTTTCATCAATGCCACGGAAAACGAACTCAAAGGAAGTTGCGGAGCCGAAAATTTAGAGGAATTATTGGAGCATGTAGTAAAATGGCTAACGGATTAAAATTTAGCAAGGCAGATAAAGGAGTTTAGATGATCGAAGTCGAGATAAAAAACGAATCTTGCAAAAAGACCGAAGTTACGCTTGCAAATATTGAAATTGTTAAGGACGCCGTAAAGGAATTCGCCTATAAAAGCTTTAAGGGCAGCTATCTGTTTTTTGATATTTACGGCGAGATAGATAGGGATTTCCGCGCACTTGGAGCAATCGGCGAAGGAGATGAGGACAATATCGGAAAAATAGATCTTAAAAAATATGAAAAAAGCTCCGTAGGCGCCACCGACATATCGCAAGATATGGAGGGCGTGGAATTCTGCACCTATTTTAAGCTGGATCAAAGTGAAATTTTAAAGCAAATATTATATTATATAGCCTATGAAAGATTTGAAGGCGGCTATTACGCAAAGGGTAAATTTATAGGCAAAAATAAAGATGATCTTATTTTTGTCGGCATCTGCGGCGATATAAAAAATTGCGCCGAAATAAAGAGCGTCGATTTAGATAAAATACTAAAAAGTATGCCCAAGCTCTCGGAATCAAATAATTTTTATATTAACGAGTTTATGAGATCAACCAAACGGATCGATGAGGTAAATTCTATCGGCAACCGATTAAATTTAAAAAGGAGATACTATGAAATTTAAAATTTTGAAACCGAATGAACTATACGGCTGGGTTTTTAACAAAGATGAAGAACTTTATAAGGCTTTAGGATTTGATTGCTGGATGGATTCGTTTATTCGCGTATTAGCTCAAATTCCCGGTACCAGAAAAAAAGATATTTTGGATTACCTTGAATATGAAATCTTTGATTGGTACGAATGGTTTGAACTATATGGGATTATCCAAAGCGACTATAAGCTAGCGGACGAAGATAATCCTGAAATTTCAGCCTATCCGACATACGCGGGAGAGTATTTCGGAGTAATGGGCCAACTATTTTTAGGGGGTATGATAGACTTCGGCATAGAGCGCGGAAATTTAAGAAAGAAATGGGCTGACTTCGATACGAATTTATCCAAGATCGATCTAGGTATGTCGCTTTATGAGAAGTGGATCTATTTTAGAGATAATTTCTTTTTTGGGTATAAATTTTTAGAGGAGGAGAACATAACTCCCCAAGCAGAGATAACTTGGAAAGACCCTAACACATGGAGCAGATTTAGCCACTGGATGTGTATGACTAAGGCGGGCAAAGAGTATCGTGATAAAATTTTAAAGCCGAGGCTTTATGAAAAGTATAAGGATGTGGTTATCGAGGTGTAATTTAGCGATTATAAATAACGAAAATTTATTATGAACATGTTTAATCTAGCAAGCAAAAAGGACTTCAAATGACCATCTTACCAATATCAACCTTCGACAATGATTTACAAAGAGGCGATATTATAAAATTTAACGACGATGAGCTTATGGTCTGCGATGAGCGCTGTTTCTGGACAGAAAATCCTTGCCTTTTAAATTTAAAAGATAACAGATACTTTGAGCTTCCTAGCGAGATGTTATCAAGCAAAGCGGGGTTTGTCGTGGATAAGGAGCAATTGATTCGTAATTTAGCAAATTTCAGCATCAATGCGAGCCCCCAGGAGGTATTTATATGCTCCGATAATTACCTTAGTAGCGATGAACTGAAAGATTACAAAGAAGATTGCGACGAAACAATCCCCGGTTTCAGACTGACAAAACCTAGGGATAAATTCGGACGCAATAGACGTATAAAGAGGAGTCTAATGAAAAAATTTAGCATTCCCCTCTTGAAATTTCGCGGAAAGATCGAGGTCGGAGATATTATCGAATGTAGAAAATCCAGCTATCCATATGAGAAAAATGTAAATTTTGTCGTAGTAAAAGCAAAAGATGATGATGGAGTAAATTTTATAAAATTGATCGTAATTGGCGGCTACAAGGCAGGCTTATGGGTTCTGCCGTCTTTGTTTAAAACAGATAAAAATATAGTAGAAGCAGACTGGCTAATTAAAAATTGGAAATATATTTTTGATAGCTGCTGCGATATAAGGCACACCTATGTAAATTTACAAAATCGAAAAGAGGTTTTAAATTTTACCGATAAACAGCTGGAAAATTTCATAAAAATAAAGCGAAAGAGATT
>NZ_CALHIK010000159.1 GCF_938030785.1 uncultured Campylobacter sp. | reverse complement strand
CGTTTTGAAATTCTTTAATTTTCTCTTTTGCGAAAGTCGTTTTACCAGAGCCCGCATGTCCGCGAACCACTATAAATTTTCTCATTTTACCGCCTTAATTTTATGTGGCGATATTCTACCTGAAATTCGTATATTTTTCTATCGTGTGCAAAATTTTAGGCAAAAGTTAAATACGAATGAAAGTAAATTAAGACAACCGAAGTTTTATTGCCTGCGTTGAATTTAACTCATATTGCAAAAATTAAATTTACGTTATTTTTTTGGCAAAATAGGTCTATTGGGCTTTATGTGACATAAAGGCGAGAAATTTAGCGACTGAATGTAGCTCGTTAGTTTAAAAAAAAGCAAAGCGTTTGCCAAAACCGTCGCAAATTTACCTCAATCTTCTATCTCAAAGTAGTAAGAAATAGGCAAAATTCGACCCTTTTTGTCGATAAACACGTTTTTGTAGTCTATTTTGGCGGCCGTCACGTCGCCCTCAAAAACAGATATGTCGTCAAATATCGGTTCTATGGCGACCTTGCCGTCTATGTCTAGGCAACCGCTTTTTCTATTTACCCTGAAATTTAACATTCCGCCGTAAAACTCGTCAAATATATAGTCGAATTTTTGTAGCTCAAGGATAAATTTACCGCTTTTATCTATGATACCCCACAGCTCGCCGACCCTTACCACGGCACGTTTTTCTTTAAATTTATTTACTTCGTCAAAACGTGGCTCTATCGCGAAATTTCCGCTTTTGTCTATGAAGCCCCATTTGCCGCCCGATTTTACGGCCGCTAGCCCTTCGCTAAAGAGCGACGCTAATTCAAATTTAGGCTCTATAACGACGTTTGCGTCCTTGTCCACAAAGCCGTAAAGTCCGTTAAATTTTACGGATGCTAAGCCTTCTGTAAACTTTAATGGGTAGTTGAAATTTAGCTTTGAAACGGTAGCGCCGCTTTTGTCTATCACGCTCCATTTATCGCCGATGCGCACCGAGGCTAGTCCATCGGAAAACGACCTTGCCTCGTCGTAGCGCGGAGGAATGATTGTTTTGCCGTTTTTATCCACGTAACCGTATTTCATCCTGCCGTATTTCATCTCACCCACGACTATCGCGCCATCTCTGAAGGCTATACCCATATCGTCAAATTTGGGTTCTACTACGACCTTACCTGTTTTATCTATGAGGCCGAATTTACCGTTTTTGGCGATGCCCGCTAGCCCCTCGGTAAAGCTAGTTTTAAAGTCCGTACCGGGCGCCAAACGTAAGGCAAGTCTGCCGTTTTCGTCCATAAAAAAGGTCTGTTCGCCTATAAAAACCACGCAAAGACCGTCAGAAAAGGTTCCCGTGACCATAAAATTTTTACCTACGGCTTTTATGTTGCCGTCTTTATCCGCGGCATTGCCGTCCGCAAAAACCAGCCCGTAGTCCGCTAGCTCACCCTGCCCGATTATCTTAGCTTCAAGACCGAGCAAGCCTAAGAGAAGTACCGCTAAAATTTTTTTCATTTTTGCCCTTTTTGTAAATTTGAGGCTAATTTATCCCGCCCAGCAGCTCTTGCGTCTGCTCGAAGCTAAATCCCTCTTCGGCGCCTTGCTTGAGGAAGTTATCTATAAATTCTTTTTTCGAGATGGCGAGGTCTAGCTCCTTGTCGCTGTCTCTTTGATACGAGCCGATGCGGTCGGTCATTTTGTTGGTCGTGCCGCCGGTGCTGGTCGCTGCGGCTAGGTTGCTGTTTTTATCCATTGCAACTGCGCCTGCTTTTTTGGTCGAGCCGTCCATGATCGAGGCGTCTAGCTCGTTAAATCCGTCGGCGGTAAATACCGCGCCCTTGCCCGCGTTAAAATTCGGATCGTCCTCAAGCACCATTATCGCCGCCGTAACGGCATCCATCGCGCTGCCGCCTTTTTCAAGTACGGCTTGACCCGCCAAAAGCGCCTTTTTCATCGGCTCCTCGCGGATTTTAAATTCCTCTTTGGTTAGATCAAGCCCGCTGGTGCCGCCGTGAATGACGATAACCGGAGAAAATTTCTCCTGCGCATTCGCAGCCGTTAGCCCGAGCAGGGCCAAACTCGCCGCCATAAAAACGGCCTTTGAGAGTGAAAAGTGCTTCATATCTCATCCTTTCGAAAAAATTGCAGAATTTTAAGCAATGATATAACTTTGCGCTTTTCGTTTCGCTTAATCGGGAGTGGGCGAGCGAGTAGGGCCGGGCGAGGGGGCGGGTAGCTCGGGCGGTTAAAATTTTGCTAAAAACGGATCGGTGCGCACGTTTTGCCCATGTTTTTCTAAACGGCGAGCGCTCAAATTTATTTCGCAAAAAGTAGCCGCCCGCACGCCGCCTATCCTTGCTCATCGATCTGCGCCGCCGCTCTTGGTCCGACATCTTACACGCCGTAAAATTTAGTCACCGAAAGGTTGCGATGAGGTTAAAATTTAAGATGAGGTTTAAATTTGAAAAGAAAGAGGGGCGAAAGCTCGGGTAAGTTTTAAAATTTAACCCGCGCTTCGCCCATATAAGCTTACTCTAAAATCTTACTTCCAAATCGACGTAGAAATTTCGTCCAGCACCCACCACCACAGTCTCGCGCGTGCGGTTTGCGTTGATGTAGTGTCGATCGAAAATATTATTTACGCCAAAGCTTACGTCCGCGCCGTCAAGGGCTGGAATAATGCCGTTTTTGATCTTGTAACTTCCTCTAAAATTAGCGATCGTAAAGGACTTATCTACATAAAAATACTCCCTCCCGCGTGCAAAATATGAAGCGGGTTTGGAGTGAGGTTTGAAATAGTGGCTCACCTGAAATCCTAGACTCAAATCTTGCAGCGGCGAATAATCTATGTTCGCGCTTAGTTTTTTGGCGTGGTTATTGATGTTTTCGTGCGTCTTTTTATTGTAAATTCTAAGTCGCTCGAAGCTCGCGCCGAAATCAAAGTCCTGCGTTTGGTAGTTTGAGCTTAGCTCAAAACCATGCCTTTTGGCTTGATCGATATTTTGATACTGCCCGTATTGTTGCGAAAAGCCGCCCGGCGGCACGCCCAGATGCGGTAGCGGCTTAACGTCAATCATATCTTTGATATTGCCGTTAAAATAGATAAATTTCATATCGAAGTGATCGTCCGTAAAAATTTCATCCTGTTTAAAGCTAAATCCGACCTCGTACTCTTTGACGGTCTCGGGCTTTAGATCGGGATTTGGGATGTAATAATACATTCGGTTGATAGGCCCTGCTTGCGATGTCTCGTGCGGCGTAGGCGCGCGGAAACTCTCGCTGTATCCCGCTAAAAGAGTAAATTTATCAAAGAGCGTATAGGCAATCGCCGCGCGCGGAGAAAATCTGGAATCTTTAAATTTAGCCGATCTGCCTTTGATGTCGCGATCGAATCTATCGTATCTACCGCCTAAGGTAAGCTCTAAATCATCGTGCAAGCGGATCAGATCTTGCGCAAAAAGTCCGTAGCTATTATATTCGTTCGGAAATGAGGCGAAATCTCTTAGCGCTCCATTTTGGATAAAGATCGCATCCTCCTGCCTGTTTTCGTAATCGCCGCCGAAAGCGAAGCTATGATTTAAAAAGCCCGTATCAAATTCCGAGATATTTTTGATCTCTAGTCCCTTACGATCGTCTTTGTTTGCGTAGCTGCCGGTATCTGCGCCGTCGATATAGCCGCGTTTATACTCGGCTCTGCTTTTGTAGGCCTTAAAAGACATATCCACTAGCGGGCTTTGCGGCGTGAAATTCCAATCAAAAACATAATCTCTTTGGCTTAAATTTCCGCTTACGAAGAGATCTGAGTCGTTTTGCCATAGCGTTTGCCACATCGTGTGTAAATTTTCGTCGTAATCAAAGGCACTAAAACTTATGCGGTGATCGTCCAAGTTCGCGCCGATTTTGAAAAATCCCGTATCGATGTGCTCGTTATTAAAGCTCTTGTCATACCCCTCGACATAGTGCGTGCCGCCGTCTGCGAACTTAACGTTGCCGTAGCTTGCGCGCTTGCCGTAGAGTAAAACGTCGATCGGAATTTCCTCGCCCTTGCCGTAAACCGCGCCGCGCGTGCTATGCATATTGTTTGATTCGAGCCTCTGCCCTAGCATCAAGCCTACGCTTTTGCCCTCGCTTAGATAATCGCTCGCGCTTTTGGTTTGCATATTTACGATACCGCCGATCGCGCCCGAGCCGTGAAGCACGGACGAGGCGCCCTTTATGACCTCGACACGCTTTAAGATGTCGCTATCGGTGCGAAAAGATGAGATCATATTTGAGTAAATTCCTAGGCTTCTGCGCACGCCGTCTTGCTTGATAATGACGCGCTCGTCGCTTTGATATCCGAATCCTCGTATCTGAAACTGCCTGCCGATCTGTCGCCCCATATCCATACCGCCGTCAACGCCCGGTATCTGCATGATCGAATCGATCACGTTGGTTTTGGCTTTCATATCTTTGGGGGTTAAAATTCCGGCCGAGCCTGCGTATTTTAGGTTATCGACCGCGCTCACCGTCGCTTGCACGACGATTTGACCCAGATCCTGCGACTTTGTGGCGTTGTTTTCGGCCGCATTCGCTCCGCCTATTGCGCCTATCGCAAGCGGCACCAATAAAATTCGCTTTTTCATACCCGCCCTTTAAAATAAAATTGAAATACATTATTATATATCCGTATACTTAAATAAGGTTGAAATTTAATTTCAAAAATATTTGAAATTTGTTTTTATTGGCGGCAAGTAATGCTCTTCGTCTAAGCCGTTTCCGCGTTTTGACTGCGTCTTGTTTGTACTTTATCGCGCCGCTTCTGCGCCTGGGCTCCGCTTACGTCAGTTTGTATCGCGTTTCGTCTGACCGCCTCTGCGCCTTGGCTTTTCGTTTCGATTCGTTTGCGCCGAAATCGAGCGGCTAAATTCAGCACTTCTATCGCAGCAAAGAGTCTAAATTTAAACGCTCTCGATTTGTTTGCGTCTAAATTTAGCGGTCGCCCGTGCGATTTTAAAATTTAACTTTTCGCAAATTTAGATCGGAATTTATTTACTTTTTATTTTACAAAGGATAAAATCGCGCCTAAGAGATCGGTCGATCTAGATTATTTCAGGATTTTTTCATGAATAACGTTAAATGGTACATCATCGCAGGCGCCGTGCTAGGCGTGCTGGGTGCGACGCTAGTGCATTTCGGAAACCCGGGCAATATGGGCGTTTGCGTCGCTTGTTTTTTGCGCGACACCACCGGCGCGCTGGGCTTTCACCGAGCCGCCGTGGTGCAATACATCCGCCCGGAGATCATAGGGCTCGTGTTCGGCGGCTTTTTGGCAAGCGTGCTTTGGACGCGTGAGTTCGCGCCGGTTACCGGCAGCTCGCCGTTTGCGAAATTTTTCCTAGGGATTTTCGCGATGATCGGCTGCCTTGTATTTTTGGGATGTCCGTGGCGCGCGTTTTTGCGCCTAGGCGGCGGCGATTTGACCGCGCTAGCCGGATTGGCGGGTCTGATCTGCGGCGTATTGGTCGGGTTTTTGCTTAAAAAGCGCGGCTATGAGGCGAGCAAAGAGGCAAGACTTAGCGGCCCGATCGGAATTTTGCCCGTGATACTGGGTGCGGCGCTACTTGCAGCTTTGGTTTTCGGACTCAAAACGGGCGAGGGCGGCGCGCTTTTTATCTCCGCTAAAGGTCCCGGCGCGCAACACGCAGCGGTAGGCATCTCGCTGGCTGCGGGCATTATCGTGGGCGCCTTGATGCACAAGAGCAAATTTTGCAGCGTCGGCGCATTCGGTAAAATTTTCCGCGGCGATTTCTCGATGTTTTGGGGTGTGCTAAGCGTCGTCGTGTTTGCGAGCATCGCAAATATCGCGTTTGGACAATACAAACTCGGCTTTGAGGGCCAGCCTATCGCTCATAACGATTTCGTTTGGAATTTCTTGGGTATGGTGCTCGCGGGTCTTTGCTTCAGCCTCAGCGAGGGCTGCCCGGGTAAGCATCTGGTGCAGGCCGGCACGGGAAATTTAAGCTCGGGCATATTCGTCATCGGCATGGCGGCAGGCGCTGCGATCGCGCATAATTTCTTGCTCGCAAGCTCGCCTAAAGGCATCACCGAGTTCGCTCCCTACGCAGTCGCGATCGGTTTTGTTTTCGCGCTTTACGTGGGGATTTTTCAAAGACGCGCCACTTAGCGCGAGCGCGGCTTATTGCGGCACGCTCTCGCCAATAGGCTTTTATCCGCACCACGTAAATTTGAAAATTGAATGCGCACAATATCCTGCAAATTCCTCGGAAATTTTGTGCTATAATGAAAATAGAATTTGAAAGGGTGCTTTATGAAATTAGTATTTGAGCCCGTAAGCGGGGTAAATAAAAACCTTTTGCCTGAGTGCGTTTATGATTTTATCAGCCATTTTGACGATTCGTAGGCCATCAAAGTAGCAGAGATTGACCCTTCTTTTGCAGACGGCGATTTGCTAAGCAAGAAATACGATATCCCTTATGAAATGGAGGTAAATTGCTTGGTTGTGGAAGGGCGCAGAGGCGAGGACAGGCGCTATGCCGCCCTGCTGGTGCCTTTATGGCAAGCGGGCAAATACCAACGCGCTAGTTAAGCGCCATTTGGATGCCGCTAAGGTTTCTTTTGCGGATATTGAATACGTTACGGAAGCGACAGGCATGGAATTTGGCTCAATTACGCCCATAGGATTACCGAAAGATTGGCTTATTTTAGCCGATAAATCTCTTTTAGAGCAGAAATATCTCGTCGTGGGCGGCGGTCTGGTCAAATCAAAGCTTTTGCTGGCGTCGCACTTACTTGCAGGCCTACCGAACGCGAAAATACTTGAGGGCTTGGCGAGGGATTAAAAGGCGCATATTTCAATCGCCCACTAATCTGGCGCGAATAATCTTCTAAATCTCAAGATTAAAAGTAATATTTCAATTGCCTGCGCGAGCTTAAATTTTATAAATACCAAAATAGCCGCGCATAAAGATCGTGCGATACGCGCTGATCGCAGTATCTTTTGAGCGCAAATTCCTAGCCCCAATGAAAATTTCACCATTCAGTACTTTGTTATGATTTATCGGCGTCTAGCTCGGCACGTGTAAAATTTGGCGGCATTTAACACAGCACCTGCTTTAAAATTCCCGCCTGCTTTAAAATTTTTGCTCGCTTCTAATTTGGGCTCGTCTGCGTTAAATTTAAAAGTGTTCGCTGCATCGCACGCTTCGTTTAAATTCTCGCTTCGCCAAATTCCTTCTAGCCCGCGATACATCGCACTTGCTAGTTCGCGCTTGCTCGGTAGCGTCGTATTCGTTTCGCATCCGTTTTTAAAATTTCACTCGCTGCGATTTGTGCCGCGCAGTCCGTCTCAATCACCCTAAATTTCTGATTGCTCGCTCTGCTTGCACAGTGGACGGTTTTAGTGAGTGCGAAATTTACACAACGGGGTGTATTTGGCACTTTAGCGGGTGAGTTTAAACGCGGATGAGGCTTTCGAATGCTTTTAAGATCACGGCAATGCTACGCAGTGAGCGAAGTCGCAAACGGCACATTATGCGTGATTGCAAGCCATATGCGGTGGAGCGAAACGAAGCGGACGAAATTTTAAAATTTGAAACGATCAAGCGGGCGGCAAGCGCGGGCATCATTCGCCGATCCGCAATACGAAGTAGTAACGGGTATCCGACGGGCGGGAGCGGCATGACGCTGCAAGGCGGCAAGATACGAAGCATTAACGGCGGCAGGCGCTTGGTTTTAAATTTGACTCGATACGTCGCCACCCACTTGACGCGAGAGCAGGCGCATGCTTTGCCGTAATGATGGCGGTTATACGCGGCGATTTGGATGCAAAGGGCGCGTAACGACCCGCCTCACCGTCTCGGTAGAGATCTGTGCGTATCCGACGAGCGGCTGCGATCGACTTCGTTTTCGCGCTTTACGTGAGCCTTTTTCAAAGGCGCGCTCATTGGCGCGAGTAAAATTTACGGCGATGAGGTGTAAATTTGGCGTTGAAATTCTATCGTGGCGTAAAATTTCATCAGCGCTCCATAGTATTAATGTCTTTATTCACACTCTGCGTGGAAACAGGTAAAATTCATAATTTGGCGGCGGTATGAATGCGCGCTTGGTGTACCGCGACGCTGCCCGATTGGATTAAAATTTTATCGTCGCGCGAAATTTGGCTCGCACCTTTGACTGGGTCTTTGGCTCATTTTGCCTATGACGGATCCGCGCTTTTATTGGCGTTTTGTTCGCGTTCAATTTATGCTAGATCCGGCGCCAAATTCCGTCGCAGGGGGGCAAAATTAACGCTAAATTTATCATTAGATTCCGCGTTCAAGCGGTTTGAAATTTAGATTTTACCTGAATTGAGCTATAATCGCGCATTAAATTTAACCTTGGATAAAGATTTGAAAATAGCGTTTTTTGACTCGGGTATCGGCGGGCTGAGCGTGCTTGCCGAGGCTCTGCGGCGGTTTAGCGGGGCGGAGTTTTTGTATTTTGCCGACGAGGATCACGTCCCCTACGGCACGAAAAGTAGAGCCGAGATCGTGCGGCTAAGCCTTGATGCTGTGGGGTTTTTGGTCGCGCATGGCGCAGACGCGGTCGTGGTTGCTTGCAACACCGCCACGAGCGCGGCCATCTCGGAGCTTCGCGGCGCATTTAGCGTGCCGGTCATCGGCATGGAGCCCGCCGTCAAGCTCGCCGCGGACAGCTTCGGCGCGCGTCCGACGCTGCTCATCGCCACGCCGCTAACGATCGCGGGCGAAAAGCTCGCGCGCCTCGTGGGGCGGCTGGAGTGCGAGACGTGGAGCTTGGCGTTACCGCACCTCGTGGAGTTTGCGCAGGATTTGGAGTTTGACTCGCCCGCGGTTCGGGCCTATCTGCAGCAGGAGCTGGGTCAATTTGAGCTCACGCGCCTGGGCTCGCTCGTGCTTGGTTGCACGCATTTTAACTATTTTAAGGACGTTTTGCGCGAAATTTTACCTCCACACGTGCGTATCATCGACGGTATCGACGGCACACTAAACCGCCTTGCAAGCGAGCTAGGCGGTGGGCTAAAGCTTGCGCGAGGCGAGGATTTGCCCTCACGGGCGGCTAAATTTAACGCAGACAGCGGCGTAAAATTTGGTGCGAATCCATCGGCGCAAGGCGGTAAATTTGACGCGGAAAGGCGAGGCGCAGGCGGCGGACAGAGTATAAAAGGCAAGAGCAAGCGGGGCGAGGGGAGCGATGAAAGCGCTCGTAGCGAGCAGGGCGCAGAAGTGTGCGACGGAGACAGCGGCAAAATTTACTATCCGAACGGCAACAGCGTGGAGTATTTTTACTCGGGCAGGGCGCTAAATGCGGCGCAGCTACGCAAGGTGGAGATATTTTTAAAGCGGCTCGATGCGATGAGAGGGATTAGCTAGGCAGCGCGCCTGTGCGCCGCAGCGCGGATTGAAATTTTATCGCATCGCGGATCGTGCCGTGAAAGTTAAAATTTTGATGCGCTATAAATTGCAGCGCAGACTCAAAATTTCGCCGTTTCGTAAATCGCGCCGCATAGGCTAAAATTTCGCCGTGCGAAAATTTAACTCGGCCCGGCGATTTAGAAGCGGCTTCGCAACGGCGTGTGAGCAAATGGTGTCTCGCTACCACCCGGCGCGCGAAAATTAAAATTTAACGCACAAATGCCGTCATTACCACTCCTTTAAATTACATAGCGTAAGCCGAGATCACCGTATGTTAGGAGTTATCTCGCGTCGTACGAATTATCGCCGCGGATTTGAAATTTTAAATTTAGCACGGCGCGCAAACCGCCGCCGAGAAAATTTGACTAGCGGCATGTGAGATCGTGAAATTTAGGATGCCGCACTGCGAAATTTCACCGCCGCCGAGAGAAATTTAGACTAGACACGCGGCGTAAATTTTAAGGTGCCGCGCAGCCCGCAAGTCTTTTCTGCGCTAGCCAAAAGCTCGCAGGCTTTAAAATTTAAAATTCCAAAATCCGTAAAGCAAGATTTTACGCCGTATCGTTTCGCGAGAGAAATTTTATATCGCAAAATTCTAAGCCGCATAGAGCAAATTTACCCTACACCGAAAATGCGGGGTAAATTTAGAATGTATTAAGAGCGCGAGAGAAGAGTTAATACTAAGCCGATACCAAAATAATTTATCGTGCTTGATTTTCCAAAAAGCCCCTTAATTTCATATTGCCATTAGCCTCTTTTGCATTCATCAAATTACTATACTCAACGCTATTTTTATCTGCCGGCTCTTTCTCTTTATATTTTTCTATGATAGCCTTGGCCTCATCCAAGTGTTCCATATAATATTTAACCGAATACGCCATACTCTTTTCCTCTACGACAGTTTTGGCATTCACACAATTTTTATACGAGTTGCTTCCATCTTTAAGAGTGTTGAAATCGCACTTTGCCAAAACCTCTTTGGCTTCGTCAAAATGCGCGTCGTAGTATTCTTTAGTTTTTACCTCGGTATCATCGCCGCAACCTGCTAATAAAGCAGCTAATACCCCCCCCAGAGGAACATTTTAGGATTTTTCATCTCATTCTCCTTGTTTGAAATTTATCGGTATTTTACTATCTGTTTACTTTAAAAATTTTGAATTGCAGGCGCACGCGCCGTTTTAATGCGGCTCGTTAAATTTGGCTTTTAAAATTTACTCGCTCTTTTTGAAATTTCGCTTTAAAATTTTATCCGCGTGACGGAATTTTACAGAGCGGAATTCCGCGGGATAAAGCAAAATTCCGCCAGGTAGAATTCCGCATCGCTGCGGAATTCAAA
>NZ_CALHIK010000158.1 GCF_938030785.1 uncultured Campylobacter sp. | reverse complement strand
TCAGGGGCGGGAGATTTCTCGCCCCTTTTTAAATTTAGACGCTACGCAGATGATCTCGTTTGCGGCGCATAAAGGCACCATCGATCTTGCAATGCAAAACAGGATAAATTTAGTAGCTCTGCTCTTATGCGATAACGATCTTATTAAACGCGCCGTATCCGCCCGCGTGAAATTTTACCGAAAGCGGCGCCAATGCAATTCCAAAATTCTACGCTTCTTTAAAATTCCACTCTTTCTATGCCGATTTAAAATTTTGCGATACGAAATTTCAAATTTAAAATTTATGGTAAAATTTCGTCAAAAAATTCCGCCGTAGCCGCTCTATGCCCTACTTTTTCGTAATTTTATAGAGCAAATTTCCGATACTTTGGATTATCTGCACGAGTACGATCAGGATCACGACGGTGTATGCCATTATATCGGGGCGGAAGCGCTGAAAACCGTAGCGGATCGCCACGTCGCCGAGCCCGCCGCCGCCGACAGTGCCCGCCATCGCCGTAAAACCGATGATGACGATGAGCGTAAGCGTAATCGCGCCGATGATGCTAGGCAGCGCCTCGACGAACATCACGCGAAAGATGATCTGCGTCTTGCTCGCTCCAAAGCTCTTCGCCGCCTCGATCACGCCGCTATCGACCTCCAGTAGCGCACTTTCGATGAGCCGCGCGATAAAGGGCGCCGAGCCGATAGTAAGTGGCACGATCGCCGCAGTGGTGCCAATACTCGCGCCGACAAGAAGCTTCGTAAACGGAAAGAGCACGATCAGCAAAATTATAAACGGAAAGCTTCGCAGCGTGTTTATCACGACGTCCAGCACGGCGTAGACGATGCGGTTTTCGCACAGCCCGCCGCGGCGCGTAAGGATAAGCACGATCGCGAGCACGAGCCCCAAAATAAACGCCAAAGCCGTGCTTACGAAGGTCATATACAGCGTCTCCAGCGTCGCGTTTAGCAGCAGTTTCGGAATCACTCCGCTAAAAAAATTTTGTATCCACTCTATCATATTTATCCTTTCAATTTGCGCCCGTTTGCGCTATACCAGGCTTTTGCGCCATTATAAGAATTTTTGAAATTTTAAAATTCTAAAATTTATCGCTCACGCAGCAGTAAATTTTATAAAATTTTACCGCTTAGGGCCCGTAAATTTAGATGAAATTCTATCTAAATTTAACGTGCGGCCTTAAAAACAAAGCTAAATTTTAAAATTTCAAATCCGCGCAAAATTCCGCCCCGCACTTCAAAAAATTTCAAATTTCTTAAATAGCTCGGGTTCATCCTGCACGATGCCCCGCTCTATGAGACTTGCTACGACTTCGCGGCTGCAGAGCGTCTCCTGCGGCCACCGGCGCGTATAGCCCTCCCACTCGTGCTTGCTCGTAGCATCGATGCAGATGCGATCGTCCTGCGCCACAAACACGTCGCGCAGCGCATCGATGCTATTTACGACGCGCCAAACGCTCATATAGAGGTTGCTCGCGTCGTTTCTCGCATCTGTAAAAATTAAAATTTTAAAATGCTCGCTAAATTTCAAAAGTCGCCGCCAGCTACGCTCTACGAGCTCTTTTTTGTCTATGTTTATCAACACGAGCGGATTTTTCGTATCGCAAAAGTGCTGCTTAAGCGCCAAAATAGCGGGCTCCTCGCTTTGAAATTTCGCTAGCAGCTCCTCATCGCTTAAAATTTGCGGCGCCTGCGAGCTTAGATCAGTCGTCGCATCGATACCGAGCTTGCCGCCGAAGCAGGAGTTCGGGCTTGCGTGATCGAGCTGATCGCACACACCCTCGCTAAAAACGAGGCTGCGCGCGCCTATGCGGTTTAGGACGTACTTCGTAAACGCTTCGTACTCATCTAAGCTCGGCGCGTCCTGCGGCACGAAAACGGCGTGTTTGACGAAGCTCATCTGCCCTACGCCCCAAAACGCGTGCATGATCTGCCTGGCCGCAGCGGGGTAGCGCACGGCGATCTTAGCCAAAATCAGGTTGTGAAATACGCCGTTCTCGGGCATTTTATAATCGATCAGATCGGGCGCGCTCGTGCGAAACAGCGGCAAAAAGATTCGTTCGGTCGCGTACCCCATAAATTTATCCTCAAGCGGCGGCTTGCCGACGACGGTGGCGTGAAATACGGGCGCGCGCTTGTGCGTGATCGCGCTAACCTCCATTACCGGGAATGGCTCTACTGGCGTATAATATCCGGTATGATCGCCGAAAGGCCCCTCCGGCTCGCTTACTGCGGGATCAACAAAGCCCTCGATCACGTAGTCCGCATCGGCGGGAACGTAAATTTCATTCGTAAGCGATTTTACGAGGCGAGCGGGGCTGCGGCGGATAAAGCCGTAAAGCAGCAGCTCAAAAATCCCCTTCGGCAGCGGCGCCTGAGCGCACCAGATATAGAGCGGATCGCCGCCGATCGCCACAGATACGGGCATCTTGCGCCCAGCTTTGCGGTATTCGTCGAAAAAGCCCGCGCCGTCTTTGTGGATCTGCCAGTGCATCCCCATGCGGTCGCGCCCGTAAATTTGCAGGCGATACATGCCGAGATTTTGCGTTTGCGAGTTCAGATCCTTCGTATAGACCTGCCCCATCGTGATAAACGCGCCGCCGTCACCCTCCCAGGTCTTAAGAACGGGAAGCTCGCCCAAATCGACGTCAGCGCCCAGATGCACGACCTGTTGGCACTCGCCGCGGCCGCTAAGACGCTTTATAAAAATTTTACGAAGCGAGATTAAGTGCGACAAAAAATCAAGCTTTTCGCTAAAGCTTTGCGGACGCTTCGGCTTTAGCAGGCTCTCAATCTCGGCGGCGATCTCGTCAGGTTCGCGACCGAGGATTAAATTTAACGCCTCGAAAGAGCCGAAAATATTGCTTAGCACAGGCGGCATCCGTTTGCCCTGCGCGTTTCGCACGTTCGTAAAAAGCAGCGCCTGCGAGCGCTCGCGCTTAACCTCGATGTAGCTTGCGTGCGCTATCTCAAGCTCGGTGCCGATCTGTTCCTTCACCTCGCGCAAAAGTCCGTTTTCGCGCAGAATTTTAATGTAGTCCATCGCCCTCTTTCAATTCAATAATTCCATAATGAGCTCTTGCCATATTATTTATCGCATGCACCGATAGCGCGCAATATGGCGATCATCCCCTCGGCTGCGACATCGTTTACGATCTTGCCGCGCTCGTTAAAGTAATAAAAGTTCATCACCCGCGCACTAAATTTTCGCCCCGTAGGTGCGATGCCCATAAAATCCTGCTTGTGAGTGCCGCTGTAAAGCCAATACACCGCCGCGCATCTCTCGTCCGCGACCATGTCCTGCATCGCCCACTGCACATCGGGGAAGCTCGTGCGCATCATTTTTACGATCGCATTGTAGCCGCTGCCGCCGTAAAGCGGATCTTTCGACGCGGGCGTGACAAACGGCGCTTCGGGATCTACAAGCTCGTTTAAAAGCGCTTCGTCCGCGGTATTTATCGCCGTCTCAAAGCGTTTCATAACGGCTTTATTCCGCTCTATTTTATCCTCGTGCGTGTTTTTAGCGCTTGATGCTATCGGCGCGATAGCCGCTACTGCGCCAAATTTAATAAAATTTCATCTTTTCATACCGATCTCCTTGAGACTAAAATAGACTTTTTTCTTGCGGTTTTTGATTTAAAAGCTGCAAGATCGCGCCTTTTTCCGCAAAAACCAGTGCGTAGTGAAACTCGGGCAGGCTCTTTAGTGCGCTTAGCTTATTGAAGCGAAAGTCGATCTTAACGCCGTCTAGGCGATCCTCCCAGCTAGCGCAGACGATAATTTTTTCGCGGAATTTTGCCCGCAAAAACTCCGCCTCGCGCGCAAAAAGCTCAGGATCGCTCTCGGCGATAAAAGCGCGGTAGCTGCCGCCGAGCGAGCTAACGTTGAAAAATCTATCCACAAAAATCGGCTCGAAATGGCCGAATGCGCTTAAGTTTTGAAATTTAAAGGGTATGTTTTTGCGCGAGAGATACTCGATCACGCCGCATAGCTCGGGCAAAAACAGCTGCGGAAAGATTAAGCTTGAATAATAAAGCCCGCCAAAAATGAAGCTGCTGTAAAATATCGAGCCACCGTAAAGCAGCCTAAAATCGTCGCTCGCAGGAATCCGGATGGGCGAGATACCGAGGCTTTGCAAAAGCTCGGCGTCGGTGGTGAAGTAGGTATTTTTCTCTTTGGCATTCATCAGACTGATGAAAAGCTCGCCCTTGCTGCGCGGAGCAAACATCAAATTTTTCGGCACGCTCGTGTAGCGCAAGATCTCGCTTTGCACCTCATTTATCAGCACGAAGCCGTGCCGCCACGTCTCGCCCAAAAATTTTATCAGTCGCACGAGCGCCGAGCATAAATTTTCGACCTTTATAAAGGCGATCTCGTCGTTGAGCGGCTTGAAGTTGTTATCGAAAATGATCGCGTACGCGCCGTTATCGATCGCGGTGCGCACGTCGCGCTCGTTTGCGCCGAGTGCTATGAAAGCGCCCTTTTTCGCGACCTTTGCGGGCTCAATCGCAAAGCTCTCGACAGCGGAGATTGCGGGATTATTTAGCATCGTTCCGTTTACGATACGGGTTAAATTTAATAAATTTACCATTACGACTTCCCTGCGGCGGAGTTTTTAAGAGGCGCGCTCTTTGCGGCGCGGCGCGGCTGCTTTGCGGTAGATGCGAAGGTTGCGCCGGACGCGGCGGCGTCTTTTGCGGCGATTACGGCAGGTGCGGCAGTATTTTTTGCGATGCGGCGAGATTTTGCGCTCCGAGAGGCATTTTTAGCCGCTGCCGATTTTACGCTAGCTGCGGAAATTTTATTTTGCGCGGCGCTTTTGGTGGATGCAGATTTAGCTACGGAGGTTGATTTTGCGACAGATGCCGAAGCCGCGCCTGCTGCGATATTTTTGGCAGTCGATGCGGTTTTTGCGATAGGTGCGGATTTTTTAGCCAGCGGAGATCTTTTTGCAGGCACGCTTTTTGTTGCTGCATTTTTTTTAGCAGAGGCGCTTTTGGAAAGCGAGGCGTCTTTTTTAACGCTCGCGCTAGAAACGCTTGCCGTGCGCTTTCTGCGCGACGCGGCGCTTGTATTAGAATTCTCGCTATCCGCGCTTGCGCGCTTTTTCGAACGCTCATCCGCAAGCTTATCGGTACGCGAAAACGAGCGCACTACCGCGCGTGCGCCGAGTTTTGCACATTTTAAAGCGGCGGACTTCGACAGCTCGCAAATGCCGAATGTTAAAATTTTACGCGCCGCAAATTTTAAAGCAACCCCCGCACCGAGCTTCAGCGCCAAGGGTGCCGCGCATACAAGCCCGCCCGCGCCGATCTTTGCGGCAAGTGAGGAGTTGCGGCAAAGCTTTAAAATTTTATCCGAAGCGCCGCTTTTTTGCGCGCAGAGCCCAGCCGCACCGCAGATAGCGAGCTTCGAAGCCTTGCGCGCTAGAGCCTTCATCGCTAACCTACGATCGCGCCGTTTTTTACGGGCGCGAGAGTGCTAAGCAGCGTGAGACTGCCGTCCTCGGCGCTTAAAATCATGCCCTCGCTGCTATGTTTAAAAATTTTAGCGGGTTTTAAATTTGCCAGCACGCAGATCTGCTTGCCGATAAGCGCGGCAGGATCGTAAAATTTCGCGATACCGCTGATGATTTGACGCGGCCTCTCCTCGCCCAAATCGATCATAAATCGCAACAACTTCTCGCTACCCTCAATGTTTTCGCACTCCAAAACCATGCCGACCTTGATAACGCATTTTTTAAAATCGTCGATTTTGATTTGAGCTTCGGTTGTCTCGCCTTTGGCTTCTTGCGCCGTAGCGCCAGAGCCGGAAGCGTTTGCGTTTAAATTAGGCGCGCTTTTTGCGGCGGCGTCTGTACTCGAACCGCTCGCAGAATTTGCAGCGCCATCCAGCCTATCGTAGTCCGCTTTCGGCATTAGCTCGTGATCGATCTTGGTAAAAAGCGGCTCGCACGGCTTAGTCTTAAAATCTAAAATTTCGCCGCGAAGCACTAGCTTCTCATAAAGCGGAGTGGATATTTCAAAGCCCAGCGTGTCCGCGATACGTGCCGCCGTCTGCGGCATCGCGGGGCTTAGCAGCACGGCAACGCTAGCCAGAATATTTGCAACCAATGCGACGAGAGCCAGCGCCCTATCTTGCTCGCCGTTTTTCATCAAATTCCACGGCTCGTATTTTGCGATCGAAGCATTTGCGAGCGCAAGCGCCCTCCAAAGCTCCTCCAAGTATCTATTGGTAGCGACCTCCTCAAGTGCGCTAAGTGCTGCGCTCAGATAGGAGTTCGCCTCTTCGATCTCCGCGGTGAAAAATTTCATCATGTCTTTGGAATTTATAATGTAATCCGAGTATTTTGCGCTCATACCGACGATGCGGCTGAGGAGATTTCCAAGCTCGTTGGCAAGCTCGGAATTTACGCGGTTAATGATCGCTTTTTGCGAAAAATCGCCGTCTTGGCCGAACGGCACCTCGCGCAATAAGAAATACCTAAACTGCTCCAGCCCGTAGGCGTTTGCGACCTCGCGCGGATCCACGACGTTGCCTAGGCTCTTGCTCATCTTTTTGCCGTCGCGCGTCCACCAGCCGTGAGCTGCGACGCTGCGCGGCATATTTAGCCCCAGGCTCATCAAAAACGCAGGCCAATAAACGGCGTGAAAGCGCAAAATGTCCTTGCCTACGATGTGCAGCGCGTCGCTCCAATACTCCATCCGCTCGCCGCCTGCGCAAAACCCAAGCGAGCTAAGATAATCCATTAGCGCATCCAGCCAAACGTAAATCACGTGTTTCGGATCGTTTAGCTCGGGCGGAATTTTAACGCCCCAATCAAAGCCCGTTCGCGTGATAGAAAGATCCTTCAGGCCGCCTTTTACGAAGCTTACGACCTCATTTTTTTTGCCTAGGGGAAGGATACACTTTTCGTCCTCATACCATTTCAAAAGCCGCTCTGCGTAGGCGCTAAGTCTGAAAAAATAGCTCTCCTCTTTTAAAATTTTAGTCTTTTTGCCGCAATCGGGGCAATATTCGCCGTCGATCAGCTGATTGGAAGGGATAAAACTCTCACAACTTACGCAGTAGTTGCCCTCGTATTCGCCCTTATAAATGTCGCCCTTTTCATACATCTTGCGAAATACGTTTTGCACCGCCGCCTCGTGCGCGGCATCGGTAGTGCGCGAAAACATATCGTAGCTGATGTCAAACTCGTCCCACAGGTCTTTAAATTTAGCGCTCACGCCGTCTGCGTATTGCTTCGGGCTTTTGCCGTGCTTAGCTGCGGCTTCTTCGATCTTTTGGCCGTGCTCGTCGGTGCCCGTTTTAAAAAAGACTTCGTGTCCTTGCAGGCGGTAAAATCTAGCCATCGTATCGGCGATAATCGTCGTGTATGCATGACCGATATGCGGAACATCGTTTACGTAATAAATTGGCGTCATTATATATTTTTTCATTATTCTCCTTAAGTGTGTAGGACTATCCTACTGCCCTCCGGGACCGGTATTGGAAGCCAAAGTATAATTTACATATCCGGTCTCGGGTTGAATCGTAATAATTGCGTGTTCATTTGCGCTATTAGTTAATGTAATGGTGCAAGGAGCAGTAATCAAATTAGCATAAAGCGGAACGTTAGCCACCTGTCTCATAGGCCTACCTTTACTATCAAAAGCTATCGTAGCATTTCCCCCTTGATTGCAAGCAGCACCAAAATCTACATCGACGATATCATAGCTTCCACCTAAATTTAGCTTTTTATTCATCCTCGCACTATTGGTATTGGCAGGTTGTCTAGCAAAGCCGGAAGTGAGCAGCTTATTAGGATTTTGCGGATCTGCGGCAATGGAAGCCAAGCTATTAGGCTGACCGTTTGATCCTGGAAAAGCACCATTATCCCAATATACGTTATAGCGCCACCCTGCCGCGGAACCCGGCGCTCCTTGATTCGTAAACTGAATTCTCCACAGCCTTCTAAACCAATCCGGATCGTTCGCATTAAATTTATTATCGTTCATCGCAAGCTGCTGCGTGTAACGAATATGAGCGGTGATTTGATCCGCCGCCTCCACTAAACTGTTTCGATTGATTTGAGGCACTGCCACGGCCGCTAAAATTCCAACCACCACGATGATGAAAATCAGCTCAATCATAGTAAATGCTTTTTTCATAATTTTTACCTTTCATAAAAATTTTGTTTATATTTTAACATAAAATTTCGCAATTAGCACGCCTTGCTTGTAAATATCTATACTTTGTGTCGAATTTTCAGAATTTCGCTCATAAATATACGCATCCTCGCCGCTTGGCAGGTCGTAAAATTTCAGGCGCAGGCACAGCTTTTTATTGTCGCAGCTTACGCTTTTTACTCCGCGATCTTTTAGCTCGCTCGCTAGCTCTTTGGCTACGTCAAATTTATAGATGAAATGCCGCTGCGGTTTGTTTGCAAACACCGCCTTATACATCACGTCGCTAAAAACCACCGCAAAGTAGCTAAACATCAAGCTTGCCAGCGTCACGCCCACGGCAATCTTGTGGAAGGTGCGAAATTTAGGCAATCTAACTCGGTATGAATTAAACAAAACCCGAATAATCAAAGGGGTAGCGATGACGCAATACGGCAACGTCATCTCAAGCGCCACGCGCTGTCTTAGCGAAAAAAGCATCGTCAGACAAAGCGCGCTCGTGGCGATGAACCAAAGCAGGCTCTTTTCCTCTTTTATCCAAATTCTATAGATCGTGTAGATGAAAAATAAAAACACTAAAGGCGAAAACGCGCCCGCAAAAACGCCCACGGTGTCTAAAAAATACCCCTTCGGCTTGCCTTCCGAGCTCACGTCGTAAAAGATCACGCTGAAGCTAAATAGCGCTATGCAAAGCAGCAAAAGCTCCTTTTTACGCGTATAAAGCGCCCAAATTCCAAAGCCTACGTAGAGCATAAAAAATGCGCGGTCGATCAGGGCGCAAGCAGAGAGAAGCACGAAAAGCGCGATATTGTATTCGCTCTTTGCAAAATAGATCGCCAGCAGCGTGAAAAAAACGATGATGCCCGCCGGATTTAGTAAAATCGCGCTACTCATAGACGCAGGTAGCGCCATAAATAGCGCCGTAGCGACCACTCTATCGAAGCGGCGCTTTAGAATAAATTTTGAAATTTTATAGATCATCGCGGCATTTGCGAAGTGGATCAAAATAAACGGCACGCGCAAGGCGTAGTCGTTGCGTCCGAAAATTTCGCAGCTTAAATTTGCGATTAGCGAAACGAGGGATTTTTTATCATAAAAAATTTCAGCCTCGTAGTAGCTGATGCTTAAATTTGAGATCGCATAAAGCAAAAATATGCCCTGAAACAGGCACATCATGGAGATTACGAAAATTTCGTTTTGATAAAGCTTCTTCACTCTCATCCTTGCTGCGGGCGCTTTAAATTTATGGCTAAATTCTACGACTGAAATTTTATAAAATTTAAGCCACCAAATCCTTTAAAATTTAGCCGCTAAATTTAACCGCGCACCGCTTCATTCCTCTATCGTATAATTTTCCCAAAAGAAATTTATCCACTCATCCGTCTTTGAAATTTTAAAATCGGGCTGGATAAGCGCCTTAGGTTTGTAAAAAATCACCGCGGTTTTAAGCTCTATTTGCGGGAATTTCTCCAGCAGCACGCGCTTGATCTCGACCATGCTATCGCCGCTGTCGATGATATCGTCCACCAGCAGCACGCGTTTGTAAAGCTCCAGATCGGGCACGTTGAAAACGTCGATGGTGTCGAGCTTTTTGGTATCTGCGTAGTGGATGGAATTTATCGAAAATATCGTCCGCATATCAAGCGCATTGGCTAGCGCGTGACCGAATGTGAGCCCGCCTCTAGCGATCGCCACGATTGCATCGGGCATAAATTCGTCCCTAACCTGCTTTGCTATAACTCTTGCGTCGCGATCCATCTCGTCAAAACTATAAAATCTCATATCTTTCCTTAAAATTTAATGCATTAAAAATACTAAAACGCTAATCGCGCCAAGCGTCAAAACGCCGAAATTTAAATCTTTTATCCTGCGCTGAGCGAGTCTAACTACGATATAAGCAATAAAGCCGAAGCTTAAGCCGTTGGTGATCGAGTAGGTAAAAGGCATCAAAAACACTATGAAAAACGCAGGGATTAAAATTCCGGCGTCGCTATAATCGATCTTGCCAAGCTCGCTAAACATCAAAACCCCGACCATTACGAGGATAGGGTAGATCGCATTTGCCGGAATCGCCTTAAATAGCGGCAGCATAAACAGCGTCAGCACGAAAAATATAGCACAAAATACCGCGGTAAGTCCCGTGCGACCGCCCGCTTCCACGCCGCTTGCGCTCTCGGCAAATGCAGTAACCGTACTCGTTCCTATAACGGCTCCCGCAACGCTGCCTATCGCATCGGAGGTTAAATTTCTAGATAGTTTTTTCATACCGTCCTTGCTACCCTCGCCAAATAGCCCCGCGCGGTTTCCCACGCCGGTGAGCGTACCGATACTATCGAATAGATGGGTGATAAAAAACGTGATTATAAAAGGCACGAAGGCTAGCTTTAGCGCTCCGGGGATATCTAGCTGAGCAAATATCGGCGTTATGCCGCTTGGCGTGCTTACTACGCCCTGCGGTGCGGGCGAAATTCCCGCCACCCACGCCACGCAAGAGGTGATCAAAATGCTTAAAATAAAAGCAGCTTTTACCTTAAGCACGAAGAGCACAAGTACGACCGTAAGCCCGAAAAGCCCGAGCAAAACGTTCATATCTTTAAAATTCCCAAGCGTGACAAGCGTAGCTTCGCTGTGTGCGATGACGCCCATCTGCTTAAGTCCGATGAAGCAGATAAAAGCGCCGATACCAGCGCTTATGGCGCGACGCAGATCAAGCGGGATCGATCTTATGACCCAAATACGAAAATTCGTAAAAGAAAGTACGGTAAAAAGCGCCCCGCTTATCGCTACGATGCCAAGCGCGCTCTGCCACGGCAGTTTCGCATCCACGCACAACGCAAAGGTAAAATACGCATTTAGCCCCATGCCGACGCTAAGCGCTACGGGGGTATTCGCAAAAAGCCCGTTAAATAGCGTCGCGATTATCGTAATAAGCGCGGTTGCCGTAACCAGCGCATCAAACGGCATACCTGCGATGCTCATAATGTTAGCGTTTACCGGCACGATGTAAATCATCGCCAAAAACGTAGTAAGCCCTGCGATAAGCTCCTGCCTTACCGACGTTTTCGCGGCGGCGAGATGAAAGAATTTCTCCACTTGCTCCTCCTTTAGAATTTATTCGTAAATTTCGATCTGATTATACAAGCTGTCGCGCTCTACGGGCACAAAGCCCGCCGTGCCGATCATATCGATAAAATCGCGCTTGCTTTGTCCTTTTTTACTACCGGCGCCGGCGCTGCTTTGAATGCTTTCGTTCTCGATCGTGCCGTCAAGATCATCCGCGCCGAAATCCTGCGCTACGAGGGCTAAATTTAAGGTCGAGGTCGCCCAGTAAGCCTTGATATGCGTGACGTTATCAAGCAGAATTCTACTAATCGCGATCGTTTTTAAAATTTCGACCGAGCCCAAAAAGCCCTTCACGTCCAGATAGTTGTTCTCGCGCTGATACACGAGCGGGATGAAGGCGTTGAAGCCGCCGCCGTTAGCGCGAGCCAGGCTCTCGTCTTGCAGCGCGCGGATACGCAAGATGTGATCGATGCGGTGTGCGCGGCTTTCGATATGACCAAAGAGCATCGTGGCGTTGCTCTGACGCCCGCGCGCATGCCACAGCGAGTGGATACGCAGCCACTGCTCGCTTGAGACCTTGCCTTTGCAAATTTGATCCCTGATCCGTTCGTCAAAAATTTCGGCGCCGCCGCCCGGCATCGAATCGACGCCGCTTTGTATCATCAGCTCTATCGTCTCTTCGTAGCTCATCTTCCACTTTCGCCACCAGTAATAGATCTCCGCCGCGGTCATCGCCTTGATGTGCAGAAGCGGGTATTTTTGCTTTATCGCTCTGAAAATTCCCAAATATTGCTGCGGCGTAACGAATGGATTGTGCGAGCTTACGATATGAATCTCCTTCGTGCCGCGCGCTACCGTCTCATCCACGATACGCATGATCTCATCATCGCTCATCGTGTAGGCGTTTTCGTTCTTGCGGTGCGCAGAAAATGCGCAAAATTTACAGGTATCTGCGCATAAATTTGAAGGATTGATATGACGATTTGCGTTGAAATAGACGTTTTTGCCGTTTTTTTCTTTGCGAATTTTAAAGGCGAATTTACCCAGATCGAAAATATCCAAATCCCATAATTTCACGCCGTCTTCGTAATTTAATCTCTCGCCGCTTTGTAGTTTTTTTAAAATTTCCATCGATTTCCCAAGCCAAATTTTGTGCTAATTATATAATTTTTTGCTTACAAAACGGATAAGCGGACTAAATTTAGAGCCGAATTTCGTTAATTTAAAATAGCGTAGTAAAATGGGCGCCAAATTTTAAATAAGGAAAGCAAGATGTGTGGAATCGTAGGCTACATCGGAAATGAAGAGAAGAAAAAGATCGTACTTGACGGCCTTAAAGAGCTGGAGTATCGCGGATACGACAGCGCGGGGATCGCCGTGATGGACGAGAGCGCAAATATCAAATATTTCAAAGCGGTCGGCAAGCTGAATAATCTGGAAGATAAGATGAAAGATTACCAAAGCAGCGGCTTTGGCGTCGCGATCGGGCACACTCGCTGGGCGACGCACGGAAAGCCGACCGAGCTTAACGCGCACCCGCATTTTGGAGATTTTAGCTTCGTCGTACACAACGGCATCATCGAAAACTACGCCGAGCTGAAGGACGAGCTTGAAGCGGACGGCGTGAAATTTTTAAGCCAAACCGACACCGAAGTGATCGTGCATCTTTTCGAGAAAAATTTCAAGGCGACAAACGACGCGTTTAAGGCGTATGAGGCTACGATCAAACGGTTAGAGGGCGCTTATGCTACGCTTTTGATCACAAAGGCCGCTCCGGGCGAAATTTTCTTTGCCAAAAACGCAGCCCCGCTTATCGTCGCAAAAAACGATAAAAACGAAATTTTCTTTAGCTCCTCGGATGCTCCGCTCATCGGGCTTGCGAATACGGCGGCGTATCTGGACGATCAAATTTACGGCGTCGCCAAACTCGGGCAGATCGACGTTTTTAAAAAATCTAAGCCGCATAATTGCGCTTTTAGCGAGCTCCCAAAGGACAAGAGCTACGCGCAAAAAGAGGGTTTTAGATTTTTTATGGAAAAAGAAATTTACGAGCAGGCGCAAGTCGTAACCGAAACGATGATGGGGCGCGTAATAAAGGGCGGCAAGATAAAATTTGACGAGCTTGACGAGGCGCTGTTTGAGGGGATCGACGAGGTCGTGTTATGCGCCTGCGGCACGAGCTATCACGCCGCGCTCGTAAGCTCGTATCTTTTTGAGCGCATAGCCAAAATCCGCACAAAAGTAGAAGTTGCCAGCGAGTTCCGCTACAAGGAGCCGTTTTTGAATAAAAACGCCCTTTTCATCGTCATTTCGCAAAGCGGCGAGACCGCCGACACCTTAGAGGCGCTACATATCGCTAAAAAAGCTGGTCTTAGAACGCTTGCGATCTGCAACGTCGATAATAGCTCAATCGTGCGCATGGCGGGCAGCGTGATTCTAACTCGCGCAGGCATCGAAAAGGGCGTAGCCTCCACAAAGGCTTTTGCGACGCAGGTAATGGTGCTATGGATGTTCGTCGTGTATCTTGCAAATCTGCGCGGCACCGTCTCCGCCAAAAACAACGCGAGCGAAATTTCGGCGATGCTTCATATCCCGCAAATTCTAAAGATCAAAGACGGCTTGCAGGATAAAATTTACCGCATGAGCAAGCACTACCTGCACGGACATGGCTTCTTCTTTATCGGGCGCGATATTTTCTATCCGCTCGCTCTCGAGGGCGCGCTCAAGCTCAAAGAGATCTCATATCTGCACGCGGAGGGCTATCCGAGCGGAGAGATGAAACACGGACCGATCGCGCTTGCGGATTCCAATCTTTTTACGATCGCGCTAATGCCCAAAAATACGCTTTATGAAAAAACCAAAAGTAACGTAGAGGAGCTTGCCGCGCGCGATGCATATATCTTGGCGATCAGTCCCGAAGAGCCCGAGGTCGCGGATGATTTTATCAAAACGAGCGAGCAAAGCCACGCGATGAGCGAATTTTTTGAGATGATGCTGATTTTGCAAATTTTAGCTCTTGAAATTTCCGTGCGACTCGGCAACGACGTGGATATGCCGAGAAATTTAGCCAAAAGCGTAACCGTAGAATAATTCACTTTTAAGTTTTTTTTTACTAATATATCCGCCAGAAAGGCGGGGTTATTAGTATATGAAACTTACGGGATTTATCAGAGGCGAAAACGTCATAGTCGCTACCGGCGGCGTCGAGTACAGCTACGAAATGCTGGGCGAGCGCGATTCTACCTTAACGGACGGCGATGAGGTAAGCTTCGACACATTAGCATCCAGCGCGATAAATATCGAGCGCGTGGACACGTCCAAATACAAGGATCGTGCGGCGCAAAAAGCGGCTTCGCAGGCAAAAGAAGCCGCGAAGCAAAATAACGACTGGACTTCCGATCCTAAAAATTTCATAGAAATAGACGCAGCAGAGGAGTCGTCTTCTCAAAATTCCGCCGAAAATATCGCAGAGGATAGATCCGCCGCAAAAGTAACAAAAATTGCGAAAAAATTTAAAAATTTCAAACTTCCTCGCAAAGCCAAACCCTCTGGTGCAAAAAAACCTAAATTTTTGGGATTTGAGTTCGTGCAGATGGACGATCCACGCGAGGGCGAGAGCCTCGAAAGTAAAATTTACACCAACCCTATCCGAATGAGCGGTATCAAGGCCTACATTATGCCGCTTATTTTAATCGGCATCGCTCTGATCTTTAGGGCTCAGATCACCGAGTCACTGCTGTCATTTAAGCAGATCCAAGAATATGTCAATCAAAACACCGTTTCGCTCACCTTTGATCTGTTTATCTATCTGATCTTTGCGCTGAGCTACATTTTGCCGCTAAATCAAGTATTTATCTTCCTGTCGGCAGCCAGACACGATCAATACGCCGTGCGGCAGATCACGAGCTACAATATCTTTTTAATAATCTGCGTCGTCGCCACGGTTTTGCAGAATGAAACCATAGGGCTTGACGCCTACGTGGCGATCTTTAGCATCGCAGTGGCGCTGTTTGGACTGCTGTCGTATTGCTACAAGCTCAAGGCGTTTTTGTATCTCATCTTCACGACCAAGGGCTCCTTGCCGTTTCTCATCGCGATTGCCGTAGAGCTCTGCGCTATTATCGCAATCGGCGTAATGGACGCGTTTGCCGGGCTTCCGGCACAGATCGCGCAAAGCACCGGTATAGATTTTAATACTATGGCGTGGAAACATATCGTTATTTTCGCAATCTCCGCGCCGTTTTATATATTTTCGTTCATCTGTTTGCGCCGCATAAAAAAGGCCAAAATTTAAGCTAGCGCTCGCGCAACTAAATTTAGCCTTTTAAATTTAGCGGTGCGAGAGTTTCTACCGCCCATAGATCCATGAAATTTAAATTTAGCCCGCTAAATTTTAACTGGGAGCTAAATTTTGCCTTAACGCGGTTTGTTTCAAAAAAACCCTACCGGCGCGCCCCGCTCCATTAAAATTTTAAATTTCGCGCTATAAATTCCTTGCTCCGTAGCTAATTAAATTTCATCGCCCAAATTTTGTCGCGTTTAAATTTAGCCGCCCGCCGCATTAAAATTCCGCCCCGCCGCCGCGGCTAAATTTAACTATCGCGCTAAATTCCGTGCCCTCGCCCGCCGAAATTTAATCTCGCGCCCCGCTTCGTGCGGCGTAGAATTCCCGCCTAAACTCCGCAAACCGCCCGTGCATGATCGCCTCTCTCATATCCTCGGCAAGGCGCAGGTAATAGTGCAGATTGTGAATGCTCGCGAGGCGGTAAAAACTAAGCTCGCGCCCGCGAAATAGATGATTTAGATAGCCGCGGCTGAAGCGCTTGCACGTGTAGCAGTCGCAGTGCGGATCGATCGGATCGTGATCGCTGATAAAGCCCGCGTTTTTGATGCTGATCTTGCCGAAGCTCGTAAATAGCGTACCGTTGCGGGCGTTGCGCGTAGGCATCACGCAGTCGAACATATCCACTCCGCGAGCGACGTTTTCGACGAGATCCTCGGGCGTGCCGACCCCCATCAAATATCGCGGGCGCGCGGGATCGACGTATGGCATCATAGCCTCTACGGTGTCGTACATCAGCTCGTTTTTCTCGCCCACGCTAAGCCCTCCGATCGCAAGCCCGTCAAAGCTCATCTCGCACAGCGCTTCGGCGCAAAATTTGCGCGCCTGCGGGTTGGTGCCGCCCTGGATGATACCGAAGATGTTTTGATGTGCGTGCAGGCCGCGAGATTTCATAGCCTCGTGATAATCTATCGCCTCGCGAGCCCATTTTATCGTGCGTGCGACGCTTAGATCGATCCGCTTTTTAAGCCGCGATCTATCATCGCTGCTAAGCGCGCCGGGCTCGCGCGGCAGCTCCACCAAATCGTCCAAAATCATCATAATATCGGAGTTTAGCTCATACTGCGTATCCAGCACCGAGCGCGGCGTGAAATAATGCGTGCTGCCGTCAATGTGGCTTTTAAATTTTATGCCGCCCTCGTCGTTTTTAGTGTTTGCGCGCAGGCTGAAAGCCTGAAAGCCGCCGCTGTCGGTCAGAAAGCTGCGGGGAAATTTCGTAAATCCGTGCAGCCCGCCGAACTCCGCCACTACCCGTGAGCCGGGGCGCAGATACATATGATAGGTGTTAGCAAGGATGATCTGCGCGTCTAAAAGCCGCTCTATGTCCGTCGCATCGAGCGCTTTTACCGCGCCCACGGTGCCGACCGGCATAAAAACGGGGGTGCGGATCGTGCTGTGCGCCGTGCGGATCGTGCAGGCGCGCGCCGCGCCGTCCGCAGCGTCTATCGTAAAATCCATCTTGATCCTTTAAATTTTGCTTCTTGCGCGCACTCGGCGCGAAATTTTAAAAAGCGATTGTAGCGAAATTTAAATTTGCAGCAGGTAAAGAGGAGTAAATTTGAGGATATTATGAAGCGTTTGCGGATTAAAATTTAAGTAGCGAGCGAGCAACACAGCCGCTAAATGCAAAATTTACCGGCTCTCTTATAATTAAAATTTAATCGAACGTTGCGAATTCAGCAGCGTTAAACGGCGTGCTTTGTATTGTAAATTTAAAGACGCGCCGAGATAAAATTTCACGAACTTATGAAGCGAATTTTATAGACATAACGCTGTCGTTAAATTTCACTGTACCGCATGAGCCCGCAACGTCTTTTAAATTTGAAACTTCGCTCTTTTCGCTACGCTCGCTAGAAAATCCACTAAATTTATGACCATTGCGACCGCACAGCTGTTTTTCACATGGTATGCCGTCGCCGTCGCCGTCAGTATGCTGAGTGCCGCCTTCCTGCGCTCTGCCGCACTCACGTAAATATTGCATCGCTTCTTCGCAGCTGCTAAAATGCGAGCAATAGGTCTTGGCGCTGCAATCAAGTCCCAAAGCAAGACTAACTAATACTGAAAACAATAAAACTAATTTCATCGTCTCTCCTTAAAATTTTATGCAATTGTAGTGATAAATAGATAAAAAAATAATAAATTAGACAAAATTTTACAAACGGAACCTTGCTCGTATAATTTAAAAATACAAATATCGCTTAAAAATTTACGAGTGAGATTATTGATAGCAAATTTAGCCGCAAAAGGCGCAAATTTTACCGCTTACGACGTTTTATTCGGCGGCTGCGTCTAAAGAAATTTAGCGGCTTTAGAGTTTCTTTGCACTTTCAAAAGCCGCGACGCACTATGCCGCTAGGCGCTTTTGCGGGCGCGAGGCTTTCTTTTCGCGGGAGCACTTTTTGCGGGCACGCTTTTGCCGTCCGATAAATTTCCCAAGGCTAAATTTGCTTCGGATCTCTTCCTACCCCGACCCTTTGCTTTTCTATTTTGCAAAAACTCGCTGTACGGCGAGCCGTAAAGGCTAGCGTGCCAGATCGCGCATCCCAGCATCACTAGCCCGGAAATTTTATGCAGCTGCGACATGCGCGAGTTCATATTTAGCGCGGTTAGAGCCGTGATGCTCATACTCACTCCAAGCGCTGCTTTAGCCGCTTTGCGCTGAAAATTTAGATCCAAAATTTTATCTTCAATGCTCAAATTTTACCCCTTTAATGGAATTTAGTAGTAGCCCGATCGTCGTGCCGTTGTGCAGCAGCGCCGTAGCTACGGGACTTAGCGCGCCGAAGGTCGCCAAAAATAAAATGATCGAATTGATCCCCACGGTGGCGTTGAAATTTCGATTTACGAGTCGCAGCGTGTCGTTGGCCAGCGCCTTTACCTGCGCGACGCCCTCGATGTCGTTTTTCAAAAGCCCGATCTGCGCGGAAGCCTTGGCGATCTCGGCGCCGTTTAGCATGCTGATACCGATGTCCGCCTTCATCAGGCTCGGCGCATCGTTTATGCCGTCGCCCACGAAGACCACCTTTCGCCCCTCGGCTTTTAACTGCTCTAAAATTTCGGTCTTTTGCGTCGGCAGTAGCTCGCCGTAATAGCGATCTACGCCGAGCTTTTTGGCCACGGCGCGAGCTTTTGATTTCACGTCGCCGCTTAGCATGACGATCTGCCCTACGCCAAGCTCGCGAAGCCTAGCGATGACGGCGCGGGCGTTTGCGCGCACCTCGTCCCTAAGCCCGATGACGCCCAAAAGTCTGCCGTCAAATGCGATGTAAAGCAGCGCGAGCCCCTTTTGCATCGCAAGATCAATGGTCTCTTCGTGCGCCGCAAACGAGATCATCTCGTCGTCTTCGAGGAAGAGGCGCGAGCCGATGATGAGCTTTTTGCCCTCGATGCTTGTTTTAACGCCGTGAGCGACGACGAATTCCACCTCGTCGTGGTGCTTGTGGATAAAGCCATGCTTTTTGGCAGCATCCACGATCGCCTCGGCTACGGGATGGAAATAATGCTCCTCGGCGCTTGCGGTTAAATTTAAAATATCGTTTTTGCTGAAGCGCTCGTCAAACGATATGATCTCTGTGACCTCCAGATTGCCGTACGTAAGCGTGCCCGTCTTATCGAATACGAAGGTATCGGCGCTCGCAAGCGACTCAAGAGCTTTGGCGCCTTTGATCAAAATCCCGTTCTTGCCCGCCTTTGAAATGCTTGACTTAAAAGCAACCGGCGTAGGCAGCTTAAGCGCGCACGAGTAGTCCGCCTGCAGCACCGAAGCTACGCTCATAAAATTTCGATTTATCAGATAGGACACGCCCGCAAGCCCGAAGGTTACCGGCACGAGCTTGTCGGCTAAGTGAGTCGTATGCATGCCGATGCTGGAGCGCTCGTTAAGGGATGCCGTGATGTAGTGCTTAATGCGCTGCGTGGAGGTGTTTTCGCCGACGTTTTCCGCCCAGATACGTATCCTGCCCTCCTCCACGATCGTACCGCTCAGTACGCTATCGCCGCGAGATTTTTTCACCGCGACCGACTCGCCCGTCATATTGGCTTGATTTATCATCGCTTCGCCGCTTACGACGTGCCCGTCCACGGCTATGACGTCGCCTGCGCCCACGACCACGATGTCGCCTACCTTTAGCTTAGAAGTTGCGATTTTGACTTCAGTCTTTTTGCCGTTCTGATCTATCTCTACCCAAGCCTCCGCGATGTCCGGGCGGGCGAGCTCGCGGATTAAATCGTCGCTTTTATAAACGGTGCTTTCCTCCATATATTCGCCAAGAGCAAGCATTGTGTTGGTGCTGTTTGCTGCAAATACATCGCCGCGAGAGAGCGAAATCCAGACCGCCATCGCCTCAAGAGTTTTTGAGGTCAGTCCGTGACGCAGCGTCTCTTTTGCGCCCTGCTTCAGGATGGGAGTGCAGGCTAGCAAGCTAAGCGCACGCGCCGCCGGCGAAGTACGGAAGATAAAATTTACCCCCAGCGCAAAGAGCGCTAAGATAAATTCGTTTTTGCTTGGAAGCGAGCTTTTACTATGGATAAAATTCGGCTTGAAATCCGCTAAATTCAAACTACTAAGTTCGGTAAGAAATTTCTTTTTCTTGGAGCCGCTATTAAATTTAACGATGAGCGAGCCGATTTTAGCGTTAAATCTCGCATCCTGCACGCCATGAAATTTCGCCACGCTTCTAGCAAAAGCGCTCGCATCAATCTCTCTAAAACCGACGATTTTTAGCCGCAGTCTGGATTTAGTTTCATGTAAAATTTTAAAATTTTGCATCGACTACTCTTGCATCTCCGCCTTGGCGTCTTCAAAGCGCTCCTTCATCTCTTCGATGCCCATCTGAAACATCTCGGTGCCCTTTGCGATGAGCTTAAAAAGCTTCTTTTGCGCGTTTTCGTCGGTTAGAAAATAGGTCGCCGCGGCGCCGAGCAAAATCCCTGCGAAAAAGGAATTTCCGCCCTGGGCGCCAAATGGAGCGTTCGCAGAACCCGCGCCGGAAAATGTACCGAAAAATCCGCCCGGATTGAAGCCTTGGGCGCTCGAGTTTTCGTCTAAATTTGAACTTTTATTTTGCGAATAGCCGGAATTTACCCGCTCGTTTATCCATTTTGCCCAGCCGCCGAGCTTTTCGTCGCCGGCAAAGCCACCTTCGTATCTCTTGCCGCCGAAATCGTAATCGTCAAGAATTTCTTTCAAATCTTTTTTAGTTATATATGGGTTACTCATCTTTTGCCTTAAGGATCAAATTTCTACCCGCGACAAGCGCGCCTACGCATATCGCGATGCCCGCCGCCGCGCGCAGATACTCGCCTTGTACGAGTTTGTTTGCGCTGTAAATCGCGCCGCCGCCGATGATACCGCCGCTAAGCGCGATATCCAGCGCGTCGCGAATTGCCTTTGATCTGTCCTTGCCCTCTTTGATTTTGACGAGCTCTACGGCGCAACCGCCGATCGCTCCCGCTATGGCGCCGCTTAAAACGTGATCCAGCGGCGAACGCTGTGTCGTAAGTGATCTATTCATCTAAACCTCTATTTTTGCGATTTATCGGCGGATGGCTGCGAAGCGTTAAAATTATCGTTCGGACTTACTACTTGTGGGATTGAGATCGAAGCGGCTTTTGCCGTGCTTGCTCGCTTTTTAGTGGAGCCGGAGGCGCTTGCAGCGGTATTTTTCGCTCTTTTAGAGCCCGGCTTCGGTTCCGGTTTTTTTCTGGTTTTGCCGGCCGCGGCGGTCTTACTCGCAGCAGTTTTGCTTGCGCTTGCAGCGGCAGCCTTTTTAGAACCAGGTTTAGGGCCGGGTTTTTTTCTGGTTTTTTTAACCCCTTCGGCGCCCTCTAAATTTAAACTCTCTTTAGCGTCTTTTAAAATTTCTTTTGATTTTTTGCTAAGTTTTTCGGCGCTTTCCTTGACGCTATTTTTTAGCTCTTCGACGCTTTTGCTGTTTGCGATTTTGCTCGCACCTTCTTTGATTTTATCGCGATTGTTATAGGCGTAAAGCGCCGCGCAACCAATCGCAAAACCCGCTAGAAATGGGATCGGCATTTCGTTCTCCTTGTGTTAAGATTATAAAGTTATTTTATCAACTTCATATAGATTTTGATATTATAGCGACTTTTTTTCATTTTTGCAATTCCAATTTAATTTTTCGCAAAAAATTCTTTAGTTAAATTAGAAAATGCCCTATTTAAAAGATCTTGCAATTCAAATTTTTTAAATACTTCATCTAAATTTTGCGGATTTTTTAAAATTTCGCCTAATAAATTTGAAAAATTCAGTAAATCATCGCCATTAATTTTGGAATTTAACTCTTTTAAAATCGGCAAAATTTCATTATACGAAACCGCCTGCGCTCGGTAGAGCAGATCTTTAAATTCCTCGTTTTCGCTTGAATTAATCAGATCGTCGTAAAACATCATCGCGCTTTTTTCAATCAAAAGCGCGGAGGCTAAAAACTCGCCCTCACTTTTTGCGTTTAAAATTTCGTCGCTACTTGCGGGGGGCACGATCTGCGCGCCGCAGGAGGTCGCAAAATTTAATGTTTTTTGTAATGCCTCCGCGCGAAATTTTAAAATTTTTTCGCAACCTTCGCTTTTGAAATTTTTTGCGCCCAACGAATAAAATTCCAAAATAAGCGCCTCTTTTTCGATAAAAAGCGCTAAATTTGCGGCTTCCGCTTCGCTTAAAATCGCGCTAGGTTTTGTGTTTTTAACTATATTTTTTGCTTTCAAGATAGCGTCTTAATATTGGAATTGATGAGCTTCAAAAGCTCCGGCGAGCTGATGCCCTGCAAAAACTGATCCCAAAGATGCATCGGGAAAACATTTTCGTCGTAATGAATCGTCAGCGAGCCGATTAGAGCGTTAAATTTATACTCTTTTATCCCGCGAATCGCGGCGATTTTGGCTTTCAAGCTCTCCTCGCTCACGCTATCTCGCAACTCCCTTATTTTAGGACTTACGCGAATGCGGATGCGACCTTTGCTGTGGCTGATTTTGCTAAAATATTTATGAAATTCCAAAATATCGTTGTGATCTATCTGCATATTTTCCCTCAAATTTTATACGAAATGATATCGCAAATCGATTAATTCAAAATAAACCCGGTTAATTATTTGCGTTTCGGACGAAAAATCTTGATCTTGCTTTCATCCGCCGTTATGTAATTTCCGCCAATCAGATCGACGCAATACGGCACCGCCGGAAATACCGGTCGCAGGCACTCTTCGATCGCTTTTGGATTGCCGGGTAAATTTATAATCAGAGATTTTTTGCGGATCGCCGCTATCTGGCGCGATAAAATTCCCGTAGGTACGATCTTTTGGCTCTCTGCGCGCATTAGCTCGCCAAAGCCCGGCATTAATTTGTCGCTTACCGCTTCGGTCGCTTCAGGCGTTACGTCACGCGGCGCAGGACCCGTGCCGCCCGTGGTTAGCACCAAATCGCAACCCGCTTCGTCGCAAAAATAAATAAGCTTATTTTTGATCTGTTCAAGCTCGTCGGCGACGATTTCGTAAAAATACTCTCTTTCGCAGTTTAGCCACTCATCCATCACGCGGATGATCTCCTTGCCGCCCAAATCCTCATAAACGCCCTCGCTAGCGCGATCGCTGATTGTTAAAACTCCTATTTTTACCATTTTTTCTCCTTGTTTTAAATTTAAAATTTAATCGAAATTTAGCGTGCCGTTTTGCGGCTTTTCCCCAGAGCTTTCGCTATCTTTTTCCGGCTTTTGCAAATATTGCTCTTGCGCGGCAGCACCGTCCTGCTCAGCAGCAGCGGGATCGCATATACTTTGCACACCCTCAAAAGTTATGAACTCATAGACGAAAATTTGCTTTGAAATTTGATTTAGCTTATCCTGCATCGTGCGGATTATCTCGCTTACCTCGTCGTAGCAATCTTGCAAAATTTTATTCACGCTCTGCGCGCTAGGGGTGAAGCTGTCGCCCATCGCGAGCTCAAAAACCATCTTTTGCGCCAGCGCGATAGCCTGCTTTACGTCGCTAGCGGAATTTGAAAAAGCGTCGTTTTTATGGATCTGTAGCGCCGCCATACCGCTTAAAAGCACTTTGATTTGATTTAAAATTTGCGTTTTGGATTCGATTTCGAAATCCTCGTTTAAAAATTTATCGTTTAAAAGCTCGATCTTTTCGAAATCAAACGAATACCAATACGCGCTAAGCGCCTTTGCGCCCTGATAGAACGACTGGATCTCCTTTTCGTATTCGGTTAGAATTCTACTTTTTTGCACGCCGTAAAAGACTCTCATTCGCACGTTTTCAAAATCGCTAAGCTCGATCGTATCGCTGCCGCGCTTAAGAGCGTTGATCGCGGCCTCATTTACCAGCGTCGCTACTCCGGCGCCGCTAAAGCCCACGCAGAGGCGGCTTACCTTATTGATATTAGCGCTGCATCTTTTGCCTTCTAAATAAATTTTTAAAATTTCGATGCGGTCTTTGTAGTTCGGAAGCCCGATAAAAACGCGCCTATCAAAGCGCCCCGAGCGCAATAACGCATCGTCGATCATATTTATTTTGTTGGTCGCGCCGATTACCATCACGCCGCTATTTTCCTCAAATCCGTCCATCTCGGTCAGTAGCTGATTTAGCGTCGCTTCCCGCTCATCGTTGCGTCCGATGCCGCGCTTGCCGCCGACTGCATCGATCTCGTCGATAAAAATTATCGCGGGCGCGCAGGATTTGGCCTTCGCAAACAGCTCGCGAACTCGCCTGGCGCCGACGCCCACAAAGACCTCGGCGAAACTTGCGCCGCTTTGGTAAAAAAACGGCACGTCCGCCTCGCCGGCTACGGCTTTTGCAATTAGCGTTTTGCCGACGCCCGGCTCGCCGATCATTAAAATTCCTTTCGGCAGCTTTATGCCGAAATTTCGGTATTTTGCGGGATTTTTTAAAAAATCTACGATCTCTATGAGTTCGTCCTTGACCTCGCTGATGCCCGCGACGTCGCTAAATCTCACGTCGCTAACGCTTGGCGAAAGATCGCCGAGCTCCGCGTTTGCGCCGCCTTGACGAGCAGCGCCTACGCCGTCCATCCTACGGCGCCGCGCCAAAACAGTTTCAAAATAATATACGAAGAGAAAAAATGCGAACGTAAAAATTACCAAGATCGCGCTTATGCCGCCGCTTCCACTATCCTCTTCCTTCGTAATCAAAGCGTGGTTGGATAGCTCTTTTAAATTAACGATATCGGTTAAAATTTTATAGCGTTTGCCGTCGTAAACGAAGCTTAGCGTGCCGTCCTCGATATGCGCGCGCTTGATCTGATCTTTTCGTACCAGCTCGCTAAATTCGCGCTCGGTGATATATCGCGAATCGTCTTTAAAATAAACGATCGAGAGTAAAACGATAAGCAGCACTAAAAAAATCAGAATTATATTTAGCTTGCTTTTTTTGATTTTATGCAAAATTTCCATCAAATTTAACCTCATAATCTCTTATCTCCATCCATTTTTTCGACAAATCCTCATCGCTCTTGATCCAAATTTTATCATAAAATTGATCATATCCTTCATAAAACTCTCCGTTTTTCCGCTCGATCAGCACATTTAGCGGCACCTTGTGCGAAAGACGAAATTTATAATTATTCAGCGCCGTTATGTTTTGCAGCATCTTTAGCCGCGCCTTCGCCGTTTTGCCGTCTATGCGGCCTTTTAGCGAGGCCGAAACCGTCCCTTGCCGCGGCGAAAAGATAAAGGCGTGCAGATGCGTGAGCGGGAATTTTTTGAAATTTTCTACCGCTTCGAGCCAAAGCTCTTCGCTCTCGCCCGGATGCGCAACGATAAAATCCGTCCCCAGCGCAAACCCGCGCTCCGCAAGCTCGCAAAAAAGCTCCAAATCCCTTAGCGCGGAATTTCGGCGACGCATTATGCTAAGCATCTTTTGCGAAGTGTGCTGAAGCGCGATGTGCAGATGCCGCTCAAGCCACGGCTCGGACAGAATTTCGCGAAAGCTCTTATCGATCTGCGAGGGCTCGATGCTACCTAGGCGGATACGGCGAATTCCTCGGATCGCGCCCAGTTTTTGAAGCAGCGCGCCGAGGCTCGTGCCCGAGGCCTTACCGTAGCTGCCGATATTGGTGCCGGTTAGCACGATCTCGCTAAAGCCGTTTGCGGCAAGGCTCGCCGCCTCTTTTAAGATCGCGTCTTCAGAGCTGCTTCGCGAGCGGCCGCGCACGGATGGGATTATGCAGTAGCTGCAGTTAAAATCGCACCCCTCTTGAATTTTAATAAAGGCCTTGGTGTGATCCTCGTAGTCGCTTACTAAGCTTTTTTCGACGCCGTCAAGACCTCCGATATCGTAAAATTTCGACCGTGAGCTCAAAAACTCGTCGATCTTTTCCTTTTGCGACATTCCGAACACGCCAAAGACCGCGCCGTTTTTATACAGCTCCTCACCGCGCGAGACCGCGCCGCAGCCGGTTAGCAATATCTTTTTACCGAGGCGGTTCATCTTGTTTACGTAGTTTCGTACGTCTGCGTCGGCGCCGTTCGTAACGGTGCAGGAGTTTATCACGACGATGTCCGCGCCCTGCTCGTCATGCGTGATCTCTCCCGATTTTAGATTGCTTTTGATAAGCTGCGTGTCGTAGATATTTGTGCGGCATCCAAACGTTTTAAAATAAATTTTCAAATTTCGCTCCCGGATCCGCTTCCTGCAGCAAAGCCCGCGCCCTGCGCCGCTGCGTTTAAATTTTGTGAGCCTTGCTGCTCGAAGCTGAGATCTTGCGCCGCAAAATTTCTGCCTGCCGCCGCGTAGTTTTTGCCGTTAAAAAGCGTGTATGCGGGATAGGCGATCTTGATATCGGGCTCGCTTCTTAGCGCATCTAAAATTTCAGCCGAGATGTTGCTGCGAAGCCCGAGCGTCGCGTAAGAGTTCGTCATATACCAAACCGAAATTTCAATGCCGTACGGCTCAAAAAAGCTGAAAATTCTAGGCTCGACGTTTGGATTTTTGATACTGTATTGCGAGCGTAACTGGCTCATCTGCTTTTTGGCGATGTCGGTGTAGCCCTTGGAATACTTCCGCACGATGTTTTTTATAAGATACATCGCCTTTTTATGGTTGCTATCAAAGGTTAGAAGTATGCTAATGCCGTCCCAGACGGTCTTAAGCCCGCTGTGGGTGTAGTTTGAGATAAGATCGGTAAAAATATAATTGTTCGGTATGAAAATCACCCTGCCGGCGCGCTTGTTTTCCTTCCATGTAGTAAGCGTAACGTCCTCAAAAATCGTCATCCTAAGCACTGAAATATCGATGATGTCGCCTACGTAGGTCTCGCCGTTTTTATGCACCCTGATGCGATCGCCTACGCGAAAGCTGCCGCCGAGCACGATCGTAAGCCAGCCCAAGGAGCTCATAAACATATCTTTCATCGCAATCGCAAGACCGGCAGAGGCAAAGCCCAGAACCGTCACGAAATGCGTCATATTTTCGATATAAGAAAAGAGCAGTATCAGGGCAATCAGCGTGAAATTTAAAACGTTGATGATTTTATTCGCGATGTAGAAATTTTCATCGTTTTTGATATATTTTTTCGCCACCACCTTGCAGAAAAAGGACAGCGCGATGACTACGAGTATCCATACGGCGATATTTCCCGCGCGCTTGACCTGCGCTTTTATATCGGCGGTCTGCACGGCGATTTGGGAGTTGATCTTTTTTTCGTAAACGTCGTACGTAGTCTGCGCGATCTCGTACGCGGAGCTGAACTCTCCGAGCTCGTAATCTAAATTTTTAAGCTCCGCCGCAGCGCTTGCGTCCGCACTAGCCTGCATCAAGCGATCATATAGCGCCCTTTTTGCTTCAAGTTTATCGATTAAAATTTTGATATTTTCGATGGCGTTTTTCTGCTCCATCTTTTGAGCTTGTAAATTTCTAATCGTAGAAAAACCGGAAATTATCGAAAAAGGATTTGTAATGCGCGCAGGCTCGGGGGTTTCAGGCATCGCGATAATGTCTAAAAACGGGGATTTTTCATACTCTTTTAATAGTATGAGCTGCTCTTTTGCAGCGCGGAGTCTTTTTTGAATCTCCGCGATCTTATCGGTGCCGGTGCTCTTTTTTAGCTCCGCTTCTAGCTGGCTGGATTGCTTTTGTAAATTTTGATAACGGATGAAATTTGAAAAGCGCGAGATCCAGATATTATTTTTGATCTCGTCGTCTATCGCTTTTATTTGAGCTTTTAGCGATGAAGCGAGCTCCGCGCTTTGCGTCTGATTTTTGTCGTTTTGAGGCGCGCCGGAGTCGATCTGTGCACTCGGATTTACAGGTGTGAAATTTCCCTCGCAAAAACCAAGGCTAAAAATCAAAAAAACGGCTAGGATTATTTTCATGCAAACTCTCTTAACGTGGCTATTACCGCGGCTTTGTCTATATCATCGACGATACGAAATTTACCGATGCCATCTGGCAAGATAAATTTTATCTTGCCGTTTTCGCTCTTTTTATCGAGAAAAAATAGCTCGTAAAACGCGTCTATATCTTTGATCTTAAATTTCACCGGAAGCGCGAATTTTTGAAGCACGGCGCGGATCTTCTCCTCCTGCTCGCTGCTTAGCTTACCGAGGCGTCGCGCTAGCGCATTTGCTATCACCATACCGATCGCCACAGCTTCGCCGTGCAAAAAGCGCGTATAGTTCGTGCTCTGCTCGATCGCGTGCGCGAAGGTATGGCCGTAATTAAGCGCCGCTCTGATGCCGCTTTCGCGCTCGTCGCGAGCTACGACCTCTGCTTTGATAGCCACGCAGCGCGCGATTATATGCGAAATTTCATCGGCGCTTTTCAGATCGTGCGTCTCGAAAAATTTAAATAGTTCGACATCAAAGCATACAGCCATCTTTACGGCCTCCGCAACGCCTGCGGCAAACTCCCGCGCAGGAAGAGTAGATAAAAATCTGCTCTCGCAATAAACCGCGCGCGGCTGATAAAAGGAGCCGATTAAATTTTTGCCGAAGCGATTATTTACGCCCGTTTTACCGCCGACGCTTGCATCCACTTGCGCCAGCAAGGTCGTAGGTATATTGATAAAATCGATACCGCGCTCATAAATGCTCGCGCAAAAGCCCGTTATGTCGCTAATGACACCACCGCCAAGAGCAATGAGCGTACTTTTGCGATCAAGCTTGGAACTGAAAAGCTGCTCTAAGATTTGCTCCATGCTCGCGGTATTTTTATACTCCTCGCCGTCCGGGATCGTGATGATAAATTTTTGCTCGCATTTTAACCGCTGCAATAAAAAATCAAGCCACAGCCCGCCTACTTTGGGATTTGTGATGATCGCTACCTTGCCTTTGAGCTTGATCTCTTGCAGTTCGTCGATAAAAACGCTATAACTTTTTTCGCCCAAGCTTAAATCGATTTTCATACGCCACCTTTGATTTTTGGGTATTGTAACATAATTTTACTTACCTTTCGTATCCGTAATCGCCGGGGATAAAAATTTGATGATTTTTGCCGAGTTTAAAATACATCTGATCTAAATCCTTTTTGAAAATCGCCGTGATTTTTTTATCTAAAATTCTATCGTTAAACGGCACGAATTGCAGCAAATTTCGCTCGCTGCTAAGCGATAAAATCGGGTTTTTGCTCTCATCGGTTACGATGTATAGGCTCTGCTTAAAAAGCTTGGAAAGATCGGCGTAGCTTTGAGCAAATTCGCTCTTTTGCCCCTCCGTATCCGCGAAAAGATACAGATACACGTCTAGCCCGAGCTGCGAGCTGATATCAAAGACGATGCTCGATTCCTCGCGCAGCCCTTCGCCCTCGCTTATTACGACGCTTTTTTCCACGTCTTTTAGCTCGCCGTCGCCCAGGCTTAGCACCGGAATTTCAAGCGATTTTAACGCAGCTTTATTCGCCTCGAAAACCTCGCTGCTGCAAACCGCAAGCCCTACTTTGTTTTCGCTTACGTCGCGCTTTAAATTTAGCTCGCCCGAGTAATCGATGAGAATTTCAAATTTATCCCGCTTGCACAGCTCCTTCATCCGCGCAAACTCGTCGTTTATCGTAGGATTTAGAACTCGCAGATAAATTTTATGATTTTTGATGTGCAGATCCAAAAACTCAAGCGCTCTGATCGCCTTTGAAATCTCCGACTCGCTCATTTTTTTCATATCGATTAGCGCGTAGATATTTAGCCCGAACGGCGAGGGAAACTGCCCCTTTTGCTTCTTCGCTTCCGCAAATACCGCTCGCAGCGCGCTCGGCTCGCCTACGACCAAGATCGTATCGTTGGGATAGATCCTAGTATTCGGGCTTGTCACGATGTAATTATTATGGCGGTAGATCATCGGAATTTGATATTTAGCGCTATGAAGCACGCTTAGCTTTTTATACGCAAACGAGCTTCCCACGGGCACTTTAAGCTCCATTATCTCGCCTCGCCCAAGCCCGATATTGCCCGCAAAAACGGGACTATCCGGCAAAAAGCCGATGAAGCGCGAGGAATTTAGCGCGAGGGTATTTACGATTTTTACGTGAGCTTCGTTTTTATTATCGCGCAAAAGCCCCCAAAAATCGGCTGCGTACAGCTCTAAATCGGGAGCGAGCGTCTTTAAATTTTCTAGCGTCACCTTGGCGTCAAACTCATCATCCATTATCATTATGCAGCGATCAAATTCTGCTAGGCTCAGCACCACGCGCAGCCGCTCAATGCTCGTGGGATCGAAAATTTCGATGCTGAAATTTTGCTCTTTTTGCAGCGCCTCCGGAACGCTGAGCGCGTTTTTTGCGACGACGCGGTAATTGTGCACGACGTCTTTAATCTTATAAACCTGGGATAAAAAATGGCGCGCAAACTCGCCGCTTGCGATGATGAGGATCTGTTTCATTGCTCTCCGTTTCGTGGTTTTGCAAAGATTATAACCAAAAACGGCTAAATTTTAAACCGCGCGCGGATAAATTTTGCAGGCAAGTCGGGGCGCGGCGACTTAAAAATTTAAAGATCGAAATTTTAAAATCAAAGTTTGAAATTCCAAAAGCGAGGCTTAAATTTTAAAATATATTAAAACCAAGCCTCGTTAAATTTAATCTTGCCGCTTAGAGCGATAAAATTTCATAAATTTAAAAGCGGCGCTATAACCATTCGCGCCGCCGAAGTAGAAATTTTAAACCCGCTAGATTTTAAAATTTCACCTCCGCAGAGAGCATAAAGCTTCTGCTTTCGCCTAGCGTTACGCCGTTTGCCGAGCCTAGCACGCTAGTTACGTTAAGTCCGCCCGCACCGTCGGCGCTAGCAGGATACATTCCCGCCCAGTATTTTTTGTTAAATACGTTATTTACGTTGAAGCGCAGCGTGGTCTTATCGCCCAAAAGATGCTCGCTAGTGTATCTCATGCCAAGATCGGTAACGAAAAAGCTAGGAGTGCTCTGGGTATTTAGATCGTCCAGATACATCTTGCCGGTGTAGTGGAAATTTGTGCTGATCGCAAGCTTGTTTGTGCCCGGGATCTCGTAATCAAACATCAAATTTGCATTGAGCTTAGGGATGCCGTTTGCAACCTTGCGATTAGCGCCCTCGATGCTTACGTTGTGCATCTTAGGATCGATGTAGGTAAAGCCTCCGAGCACGCTTAAATTTTCAGTTATTCGTCCGCCGCTCATAAACTCAAATCCGCGGTTGCGCTGCTCGCCGTTTATGCCGTAGCGTCCGGTAGAGCTATTTAGATACGCGATAGGTCTGCGGATATCAAAATACGCTACGCTAAAATCGATCATATCGGCTACGCGGATCTTAGCGCCGATCTCGTGCTGCTTGGAGCGATACGGCGACGTAGAGGCGACCTCTCCCGCATATGGGCTGCTCGCCGGATAAACATAGGTAGAGCCCTGCTGTAAGCTATCTGCATAAGTGTAGTAGATGCTAGCGTCCTCTATCGGATGAAAGATCAAGCTGCCCGCCCAGCTATATCCCGAATCGCTATAGGCTTTGACAAGTCTTTGCTGGGCAGTATTGTAGGATTCCTGCCTCATCCACGCCTTAGATGCGCTTAACATCACGTCAAATTTATCGTTTATCGTGATATCGTCTAGCACCGAGACGTTATACATATCTATTACTGCGAAATGATATAACCCGCTTCCGCGCTTAGCGTTAGTGTGATCTAAAATTTTAGGATCGTTTATATTGCCTATAGTAGGCGAGACATAGTTAGTACTCGCGTTTTTATATCTATCCTGCGTCCAGTGATAGCCATTGGTCTGCACGCTAAAATCATGCTCGATATCGCCCGTGTTAAACTGAGTATTGGCCTTGAGATAGCCGCTTGGCAGGTCGAATCTATATGCCGCCGTAGCACCGCCGCTATGTTGAGTATAATAATCACCCGGCTGCGTCCATTTCGCGTTTGGATTAGCTACACATATAGGAGGCTTTCTATTATTCGGCAAAGCGGCATAATTGGCGCAATCAAACCCTTCGGGAAGCAAATAGTTTACGACGCTGTGAATGTCACGATCGGAGCGCTGAAGCTGAAAGCCGCCCTCTAAATACCATTTATCGGTAGGCGTAAATTTAAATTTCGCGCTTGCGGTCGTGGTTTTCAGACGCATACCTCCGAAACTCTGCCCAAGACCGCGCTCTGAGGAATCTACTGCTCTTGGAAGCGTAATTCCGTCCGTAATCTTGCCGTCTTTTACGCCGAGGGCAAACTGCCCCGCAAAGCCCTTGGTATTGTGCTCATAATAGCTTGCCGCGGCTTCAAAAGTAAGATCGCCCGTCGGATAAAATTCCATCGTGACGCTGGCTAGGCGGCGCTGCAAATTTGAACCCTTCGGTTGTCTGTTGCCGTTTGATCCGTAAAATACCGTGCGGTAGCCGAATTTTTCAAATTTATCGGATAGATCAAGACCAAGCCCCAGATTGCTTCGCGACATATAATCGCTCCAAATTATGTATTGATCTTTTACCGGGCGCTTGCGCGTGTAGCTGAAAATCCCGACCGGATTTTGCGCGCTGTAGAGCGAGCCTGCGACGCCGTTTTGCACTTGAAAACTCTCAAACATCGCCATCGGAATCGCCGTCGTCGAAATCGTATAAAAGCCGTCCCAGAAGCTGTTGCCTACGACGCTGCCCTCAAAGCCGCGCGTCTGCGGGCGTCCGACCGTAGCGCCGCCACGCATCTGAATCTGCGCGGACGGGAAGTATTTGACCGCCTCCTCGTAGCCGGTGACGCCTTGGTGGTTCATGATCTCCTTGCTGATCGTGTTGATCTGATAGGGAAGATCCAAAGCGCGCTTGCCCGCAAGCATACCATGTTGCACGTTTTTGCTCAAAAAGCCCTCGTCGATGCCGCTCTCGCTGATATTATCGCCGACGCTGTTTACCTCGACGGTGCCTAAACTTTGCTCATTTTTAGGCGATAAGGCGCTATTACTCTCGCCCGAAGATGAGCCCTCTGCGGCGTTTAGCGTGCCCGCTAGCACGCAAATACATGCCGCTAATGAAATTTTAAATTTCATCGTTTTCCTTCGTTCCATTATTTTCCTTTCGTTATGGATATATTTAATATTATTTTTCGGCATATTAGAAAAATTTTCCTAAATTTAGGCTAAATTTACGATATGAAGCTATATATTTAGAATTGTATTTTTGTGGCTTAAAATTATATGGACGACATACTGCGACACAAAAGAAAAATCGCGTGAATTTATATGAAATTCTAAAATTTTAATGTAAAATCATCTTATGAAAAATCTAATATCAGCGCTTAAACAAGCGCAAAACCTACTTAAAAACTACAAATGCCTATATGATTCGCAGCTGATGCACCACGCATCGAGCCTTAGCTTTCATACGATTTTGGCGCTGCTGCCGGTGCTGATGGTCTCGCTTAGCGTCTTTATGCAGCTGCCGAGCTTTAAGAGCTACTACGATAAGATAATGGATTTTATATTTTCAAATTTACTCCCCGCCAACCAAGCAAGCCTCATTCCCTACATCGAGGAGTTTATGTCAAACGGCCTAAGCCTCGGTGTGACGGGCTTTTGCGCCGTGCTGGTAACGTCGGTGCTGTTTTTCGGCGATTTTGAGACGATCATCTCGCGCATCTCGCACTCTCCGCAGCGAAGCTTTTTTAAGAGCCTAAGCACCTACTGGACGCTAATGACGCTCGCTCCCGTGGGTCTTGGAGCGTCGTTTTACATAAGCGGCGAGCTGCAAGATCTGCTGAATAAAACCGAGTTTACCAGCTGGATAAATTTTTTAAAAGCCCTGCCCTACCTCATCGTCTGGGCGATCTTTGCGATCACTTACGCCACTGCGATCAACCGCGAGATCCGCGCCAAAGCGGTGCTCATCTCCTCGCTCGTAGCGTCGATTTTATGGTGGCTTTCGAGGCTCGTTTTTGCGCAGTACGTGTTTTATAACAAAACCTACCTTAGCATCTACGGCTCCTTTTCGGTGGTGCTGTTTTTCTTCCTGTGGATCTACATCAGCTGGATCTTTTATCTAAACGGCGTGAAATTCTGCGTATTTTTAGATACTAAATTTAAAAACGACCGCGCCAAAGCCTCCGCATAAAATTTCAAATTTTAATTTTAATTGAGCTATAATCGCTAAATTTAAACCACCATAGGAAGAGCTATGAAAACACAGAGCAATTTTATAAACCGCGAGCTAAGCTGGCTGCGCTTCAATACACGCGTGCTGGAACAATGCAAAAAGGATATCCCGCTAATTGAAAAATTAAAATTTCTAGCGATTTACAGCACGAATTTAGACGAATTTTATATGATCCGCGTGGCGGGCTTGAAGCAGCTTTTTACCGCCGGCGTTATAACCAGCGGGGACGACGAGATGACGCCCCTAGAGCAGCTGCGCGCGATCCGCTCATATTTAAGAAATGAACAAACCGAGCTTGAGCAGCAGTATTTCGGCATCCAAAAAGAGCTTTGCAAAAACGGGCTTTTTATCAAAAGCTACGACGAGCTACCGCCCGAGCTAAAGCCGGCGGCAGACGAGTTTTTTTTCTCGCAGATAATGCCCGTCATCGTCCCGATCGCAGTGGATGCGACCCATCCTTTCCCGCATCTAAATAATCTCAGCTTCTCCCTCGCAGTCAAACTTTGCGATGAGGGCGCGTCCGAGTCGGTACATTTTGGGATGATTAGAATTCCGCGCGTGATTCCGCGCTTCGTGCAGGTCGCGCAAAACACCTACGTGCCGATCGGCACTATCGTAAAGCGCCACGCGGAGGAAATTTTCCCCGGCTACAAGCTCATCAGCTCCGCAGCCTTCCGCGTCACGCGAAACGCAGATATCGTAATCGAAGAGGAGGAAGCGGACGATTTTATGATGATTTTAGAAGCGGGGCTTAAACTGCGCCGCAAGGGGGCTTTCGTACGACTTCAGATCGAAAAGGACGCCGATGCCGAGCTTTTAGAATTTCTAAATTCTCATCTTAAAATTTTTTACAAAGATATATATGAATGCGCAGTACCGCTTACGCTGGACGGGCTTTGGGAGATCGCTTCCAATAAGGATTTTTCCTTTCTAGCCCATCCTCAGTATCTGCCAAAGACGCTGCCCCCCTTTAACGAAAACACCTCCGTTATGAGCGCGATGGAGAAGGAGGATATCCTACTGATCCATCCTTACGAGAGCTTTGATCCCGTCCAAAAGCTCATCAAAGAGGCCGCCAAGGATCCGAAGGTCATCTCGATCCGCATGACGCTGTACCGGGTGGAGAAAAACTCGCCGATCGTCCAGAGCCTGATCGAGGCCGCAAGCGACGGCAAGCAGGTAACGGTGATGGTCGAGCTTAAGGCGAGGTTTGATGAGGAGAACAACCTGCACTGGGCAAAGGCTCTCGAAGACGCGGGCGCGCACGTAATCTACGGTATCACGGGCTTTAAAGTCCACGCCAAGGTAACTCAGATCATTAAAAAAGAGGATGG
>NZ_CALHIK010000157.1 GCF_938030785.1 uncultured Campylobacter sp. | reverse complement strand
AAAAGGGCAACGACGAGCTTCGCAAATGGCTTGACGATCTAATCGTAAAGCTCGCAGACGAGAAATTTTTCCACGCCGACTACAACGCGACGCTAGCGCCGGTATACGGCGACGACATCAAGGCTGACGACGTCGTAATCGAGGGCGGGAAATTATAAATTTAGATTCGCCGTCTAATTTAGCAGGGCAATTATCAAGCCCTGCAACTTCGCAGCGACGAGCCGCCGTATCTTCACTGAACGGCGGCTGTAAACATCAAAAGTGGCGGCGAGCGCTTCTATACGCTAGCTAATTTATCGATCTAGCGGCAGAGTTTTGCTTCCACGCGGCGAATTTGCCGCTGAGTAAATTTAGCCGAGCCGAAACGCAATCTAGCGCCCGTCGTCGCGGTAAAATTTAACTCGCGAGCGGCGGCGTAAAATTTCAAGCGATAGTAAAATTCCAACGCAAACTGCTCGTGCGGTAAAAATTTTGCCGTGCGAGCGATGATAAATCGCAAGCGGCCGCGCATTAACCGAATTGGAAATTTATAAAAATTTTATAGACGACTTGCAAAATTTTATGCGGGCACTAACCGCACACGCACCCCATCTTTTGATTAGAGCTCAAAGCAGCTTGTAGGCCCCACGCGGGCTAAATTTCCGTACCAATTTAAGAGCCAAACGCACGATCCGCGCAACGCATCCATTTCTACGCTCAGCTACACAGCGCATCCGTGCCGCTGCCACGCTAAGCCTGCGATCTCGCACGCTTTGTCCTTGTCTATCTGTGCGCCGCCACAGCCGTATGCAATCGCCTCTGCCATATTCCACCGCGCCGCCGCCCACTTCATTCGCTCCAAATTTTACGGTTCAAATTTAGCTCACTCACGATACCCACAAGCGCGCCGATCTCATCTACGTAAAGCTCTATAGTAGCGTCCTGCTTTAGCGAGCAGTCGATTCTAGGCTCGAAATTATCGCGCCAGGTCTCGATCGCCACGTAAATTTTATCCTCCCTTAGCACCGCGTTTATCTGCGAGCCTAGCCTTAAATAAACCTCCGTCAGTCGCTGCATCAAAAGCGGCGTCAGCGCGTATCTAGCGCCCACTTGATCAGTCGTATAGACATCGAAAAATTCCTCAAATTTCACGTCGTCCATATTCGCTCGCTGCCCGTATTTGCGCAGATTTCGCGAGTTTTTGTGACATACCCGCACCTCGCAGTTAAGCCTTTTGTGAAAGTCCGCGACGAAAAGCACTCCTTGAAATTTTACATCGGTGCGAGTGCCGTTTTTGGTGCGCACCTTTTCGGCGGCGTAAAAGTCGCTAAACCTCACTGGCACGCCCTGCACCTCCCCGCTCATCATATCCTCGCTCGATTGCTCGTTTATGTAGCAGTCGTAAATTTCAAAAAACTCATCTGCCCCTAGCCCGCCGCTTTCGTCATAGCTAAGCCCGAAGCTTTTTGCGATGCTCGCGACGACCTTGCTTTTGAAATTTGATCTGAAATTCCGTCTTTTGCTCGCCGTTAAAAGAGCGTCCACGACGCCGTAAACGGAGATGCCGAAAAATACGCCGGACGCCACTTCGTCCCAAAAGCGCGCCACGAGCACGCCCACGCTGGTCCCTACGGCAGCGGCGATGATGTTGGCCTTTTTAACCGCTTTTTGCAGCGCCGCGCGCTCATCTTCTAGGCTCTGCAAATCCGCTAGAAAGTTAAATTTTGACTGGGTCTCGCCGTCTTTTTCACTCCCGCCCTCACCTTCGGTGGCTTTAGGCTCAAACCTCCCATAAATAGCGCTCGCGCGGCTACTACTGCTTTCGTAGCTACCGCCCTCGTCTACTTCAGCTTTTAATACCTGCCCCTCTTTCGCATCGGCGCTAAAAATTTGCCCATCTTGCGCTGCGCCCTGCCCTAGCGCGCCCCTGTCTTGCGCCGTGTCTAAGTCGCTAAATTTATCAAAATTTGCGCGCTGCGCGTCATCGTTTTTGTCAAAGCTTAAGCTGTAAAATAAGCGGTAGAGCAGTCCGTTTAAAACTGGAAAGATGATGAAAAGCGCGACTATGAGCCAGTTCGTATCAAATGAGACGGACTCCGCCCTGGTATTCAAAAACACGTAAAGCCCGAGCAGCAGCAGGGTTATCAAAAATGAGACGAGCTTGCTAATGCGCGCGAGCTTTTCGCGCCGTTTTTCAAGTAGGTAAAGCTCCTCTAAATCGCCGTTTCTATCCATAATCCGCCTTTTGTAACGCATTTAAGCGCCGATTTTTGCCGCGCAAATGTTTAAATTTAACCGCGCGCCACAGCCTGATCGTCGCTAAATTTAGCGCAAAGCTCGCGCCCTACTGCAAAATTTTAAAATTTGCTCCGCCGCTTTAAATTTGGCCGTTATAAATTTTAAATTTCGTCCTTGCCGCGCCGCAGCTTGCTTAATGCGGGCAAATCTTTAGCGCCTCTTTCAGCCGCCCTAGCCCGTCTTTTAGCAGCGCCCTAGAAGTCGCGATATTTAGGCGCAAAAATTTCTCGCCGCCCTTGCCGTATTGCGCACCGCAGGAGAGATACAGCCCCGTTTTTTCGCGGATGAAGCGCGCAAGCTCCGCGCTATCCTGCGTGTAAGCGCCCGCGTCAAGCCACATCAGATAAGTCGCGTCTTGCGGCACGACATGCACCTGCGGAAGCTCACGCGCGATAAATTCCGTCGCGAATTTACGATTTTCGCTGAGGTATTCGCGCAGCGCGTCCAGCCACGGCGCACCCTTCGTAAATGCGGCGATCGCTCCTTGGACACCGAAAAAATTCGGCTCGGCGATGTCGTCGGAATTTAGCGCCTTTGAAATTTTATGACGCAAGCGTTTATTCGCGGCAAAGACCGCCGCGCTTTGCAGCCCCGCGATGTTAAACGCCTTCGTAGGAGCGATTATGGAGGCTGAAATTTTCTCGCACGTCTCGCTCGCGGCAGCAAATGGCGTGTAACGCACGCCCGGCTCGGTCAGATCGCAATGCACCTCATCGCTAAGCACCGTCACGCCGTGCTTCTCACACAGCTCACCGATACGAGCAAGGTCATCCCTGCTAAAGGTGCGACCGACCGGATTATGCGGGTTACAAAGAATAAAAAGCGTCGTCTGCGGATCGGCAAGCTTGGTCTGTAGATCCTCCCAATCAATGCTGTAATCGCCGTTAGCATAGGCAAGCTCGTTTTCTATCGGCATGCGGGCGGCGTTTTTGATACAGTAGTAAAAGCAGTTGTAAACCGGGCTCATCAGCAGCACGTTTTCGGCGGGTGAAGTGAGCTTGCGGATGATCGAATCGATCGCAGGTAGCGTGCCGCCGGCATAGATCAGCCACTCCTTTTGGATTTTATAATCGTAACGCGCGAGCCACCAGCCTTGATACGCGCTGCGCCACTCATCATCCACAAGCGAATAGCCCAAAACCCGCTCGTTTAGCCGCTTTTGCAGAGCCTCGATGATCTCGGGCGCTACGGCAAAGTCCATATCGGCAACCCACATCGGAAGCTCATTCTCGCCCACGTCCCATTTAAGCGACTTCGTGCCGCGGCGGTTCGGCAGAGTGTCAAAGTCGTATTTCTCTTTACCGAAGGTAAAATCAAATAGTCCCATCTTGCGCCCTTAGCTCAGTGATGATCTCTATTTTAGACGCGTCGGTCGAGCCGTCTAGGATCAGCTCG
>NZ_CALHIK010000156.1 GCF_938030785.1 uncultured Campylobacter sp. | reverse complement strand
GAAAAAATCGCCCGCTGATGATCGGTACGCCGAAGCTCGCCGCCTCGATCGGGCTGTGTCCGCCGATCTTTGGCAAAAAACTGCCGCCCAAGATCACGGCGTTTGAAATTTTATAAAAGTTCGCTAGCTCGCCGAAGGCATCAAGCAAAATAAAATCGCTCTCAAGCCCAGCGCCCTCGCTAAATCGTTCAAAGCTAAGCCCGTGCTCGCGCGCCCAAGCCTTGCAAATTTCACATACCTTTTCGAAGCGCTCAGGGTGCCTCGGCGCCAGGATGATTTTTAGCTTTTGCGGCGCGGCGATCGCAAGCGCTGCATTCGGTGCGGCAGAATTTAAAGACGCGCCGTTTAAAGGCACCGTATTCGGCACGGCGGACGAAGCGTCGCTTGAAGTCGTCGCATTCAAAGAAGCTGCGTTTAAATTTACCGGCTCGGGCGAGCCCTGCTCGTCGCGAAGCTCGGCCGTAGGCAAGTCCGTCTCGTCGCGGATACTCGCTGTGCGCTGGTATTTTTCGGGCATATTTTGCGAACTGCGAAATTTTATAAAATCGTTTAAATTTGATAAAACAAGCTCCTCTTCGCCCTCGTGAGTATTTGAGATCGTAAGCACGAAGCTATTTGCGGACGCGGCGGAATAGTCCTTCGTCGCAACGGCGATATTCGCACTTTTCACGTTGCCCGCGACCTTTATATTTTTTGCGCCTAGCTCCCTCAGCCGCGCCGCATCAAGCTCGCTTTGCGCAAGCACCAGATCGATATTTTCAAACACTTTGCGATAATAAAGCTTAAAACGCAGATAGCTCGCGTACGAGCGGTCGCTTATGCGCGCGTTTAGCAGGATCACGTAGCTTCCGCGCAATTTAGCGGTACGGATCAAATTTAGCCACAGCTCCGCTTCAAAAATTACCAGCACGCGGCTACCCGTAAGCCAAAATGGAAGCCAGTTTTCAAACGGCAGGTAGCGAGAGTTCGGCGTGAGCGCGCGCGCCGCACCGAAGCCCGTCTGCGTGGTCGTGCTAAGCGCGACGCTCTCAAATTTAGAAATTAGCGGCGCAAGAGCGTTTACCTCGCCCAGGCTGCAAGCGTGAAAATGCACCGCAGCGGGGCTAAATTTAGGGTTTTTGTATAGAAAAAATCGCGCCTTCAGGCTCGTGCGGTATTTTTTTTTAAAGCTTAGGATAAAAATAAAAGGCGCAGCGACGAGCCACGCCAAAAACGCCAAGGCGGTGTAGATCACTCGGCTTCTTTATATAAAATTCTGCCGCAATACGGGCAGGTTACGATGTCGTCGCTTTTGATGACCGCAGAATAGGTCTTGTCGCTTATGCGCATAAAGCAGCCATAGCAGGCCTGTTTGCGCACCGGCGAGACCGCCGTGTTGCCCGCCCATTTGCGGATCTTTTCGTAGAATGAGACGGTTTTTGGGTTCATCGCCTGCATTAGCTTATCGCGCTTGGCGTAGATCGCGCCGCGAGCGACCTCGACCTCGCCCATCTCGGCGCTTACCTGCTCCTGCAAGCTTTTTAGCTCGGCTTCAAACGCCTCTTGTTTTTCGCTCTGCTCTTTTACGAGCGCTTCCTTTGCGGCTACGATCTTTTCCAGCCTTTCGATCTCCTCGTTTGTGGCCTCGAGTTGCTCTTTTGCGATGTCCTCTTCGACGCTAAGGGCCTTGATCTCCTTTTCGGTCTTTGCCGCGCCGCTTTTTTTACCCGTGCTTTTTAGTTTGGACGAAAATGCGCTAAGTTGCGCGTTTGCTTGTAAAATTTGAGATTTTAGCTCGGCGATCTCCGCATTTAGAGTTTCGATCTGTTCCTTTGCACCTGAAATTTCGCCGCTTTTTTTGCCCAGCTTCTCCTGTGCGGCCTCGATTTTAGGCTTAAATCCGTCCAGCTGCTTATCGAATTCGCAAAGCTCTACCAATTGGCTTAAATATTTGTTCATCTTTTTCCTTTAATAATACGTAAATGGATTTTTTTGCTCGCTTATTATAACTTCAATTTCGCTTTTTTGCAAGAAAGGTGCGAGCGCGCGCCCAAAATAGCGCTCACTTTCAAAATGATTTATGTCGATCAAACTCACGCCGTTTTCTAAATTTTGAAGCGCCGCGTGATATTTTATATCGCCCGTGATGAAGCAGTCCACGCCTAAGCTTTGGTTCAGTTCGCTTCCGCTGCCGGTGCAAAGCGCGATATTTTGGATAAAATTTTTCGTCTTTACGGCACGCAGATGCTCGATGCCAAGCTTGCGCTTTATCTGTGCACACAGCTGTTCAAAGCTCAAATCCGCGCGCATGAAAACCAAAAATTCCCGCTCATCCGTAATTTCAAATTTTAAAATTTCGCGCGCTACGAATCCGTTTAAAACGTGCTTGTCAAAGTTCGTATGCATCGCGATGAGAGAGATGTTTTTGCGGATCATCTCATAGATCAAATTTGCAGGATAAAGCCGCGGATCGAGCGATTTTAGCGGACTAAAAATCAGCGGGTGGTGGACCACGAAAAGCGAGCCCGCCTCCGCCTCGCGCACCAGCTCGCTAGTAACGTCGAGGCTTAGATAGATTTTTGAAATTTCATCATCCAAGTTTCCGAGCATTAGCCCGCTATTATCCCACGCCTCTGCGTCGCAAAAGGGCGCGGCGGCGTTTAAAATTTCATAAATTTCGCCCGTTTTCATAAATCCTACTTTGCGCTTTTATCCGCTTTGTCTGCGGCGTTTTGCTTGCTGCAGGCGTTTTTTAAATTTGCGCCTGCGGAGGAAGCGGGCGCCGAGACAGCCCCTTTAACGCCGCATTTCTCGCTCTTTTCTCCCTCATCCGCTGTGCCGCCGTCTTTGCCGCTTTTTTTATCGCTGCACGCCGCAGCGTCAAGCTCCGCGACATATTTTTGCGGATCTGCGTAGCAAAGCGCGCAGTTTTTGGCAAGATCGCGGATCTTTAAAATATAATCCTGCCTCTGCGTGACCGAGATCGCTCCGCGCGCGTCAAGGACGTTGAACGTGTGCGCCGCGAGCATACAGTAATCATACGCGGGAAGAGCCAGGCCGTGCTTTAGGATGCTTTTACACTCGCCGAAGCAGTTTTCAAATTGATTAAAAAGCATCGCGGTGTCCGCAAGCTCGAAGTTGTATTTGCTAAACTCGAACTCGCCCCTTTTATGCACGTCGCCGTAGGTCACGAGCCCCGCCTTGTCGTCCCAGACGATGTCGTAAACGTCGTCTTTGTTTTGCAGATACATCGCCAAGCGCTCAAGCCCGTAGGTGATCTCGCCGCTTATGAGCTCGCACGTGATGCCGCCTACCTGCTGAAAATAGGTAAACTGCGTCACCTCCATGCCGTCCAGCCAAACCTCCCAGCCAAGCCCCCAGGCTCCCAGCGTCGGGCTCTCCCAGTTGTCTTCTACGAAGCGGATATCGTGGCTTTTAAGATCCAACCCCAGCTTCTCTAGGCTTTTTAGATAGAGCTCTTGGATATTATCCGGGCTCGGTTTTAAGATCACCTGAAACTGATAATACGCGCCGAGGCGGTTTGGGTTTTCGCCGTAGCGCCCATCTGTTGGACGACGCGAAGGTGCGACGTATGCAGCGCGCCAAGGTTTGCTTCCTAGGCTGCGCAAAAAGGTAGCCTGATGATAGGTGCCTGCGCCCGCGGGCATATCGTAGGGCTGAACGAGCAAGCAGCCCTGCTCGTGCCAGTAGTTTTGAAGCGTCAAAATAATCTGTGAAAACGTCATTTTTATCCTTTTATCGATATGTAAATTTAAATTTTATCTTCCAAGCGCCTTTCAAAGCCTACCTCAGAGGCTCTTCGCGGCTCTTAAATTTTTCAAAATTTCAGGCGAGTATTCGCCCGTCTCGTCGGTATTTACCGAAACAAAGTAGCTTTTTTCTCGTCTAAAATTTTAGCGAAATTTCATTTTGCAAGCCCCGCTGCGGCAAATTTATCTATACTCCAGCAGTTTGAAATATTTTTTCGCGATCGGATCGAGGGCGAATATATCGAAATCTCCCTTATCGCCGAGATCGCTTGCCGCGGGATACTCGCCGTCCGTGGCGTAAAACGTCCCATCTAGCCGCACTTCGCCGTCCTTGCATCTAGCCTTTTCGTCCCAAAAATACCGCCACTTATATCTTTTGCCGCGCTCGGAGCCGCCTACCTGCAGCGTAAGGCTTTGAAACGAGCCCTCGCGCGGGCTATATCCGATGATCATCTGCCCCTCGTCGATTGCGGCGTTACACTCATCGTCATAGCCCTCGCCCAGATCGAAATGCTCGCCGTAATATTCGATAGTAACGTCTTTAGTGGGCTTGTAGTCCTCTGCAATACCGCTAAATTTCACGCCCCTTTGCGCTCGTTCGCATTTTTTTCTAAAATTTTCAAACTGTTATCGTTCGCGCAGTAGCTTAAATTTAACTTTACGATCTCCTCTTTATTCGCTTTCAAAAATTGCCTCAAACTATCCACGGAGGCGGCGTCGATAAAAACACCTCCTTGCTTTTAATCTCTTTTGCGCCTAAAAGCGCGACGAAAGCAAGCGACAGAGCGACGATCTTTTTCATTTCATTCCTTTAAATCGATCAAATTTTACTAAATTTTGCGCGGGTTTCGGATTTTAAATTTTAAAACCCGCACGAAGTATAAATTTTAAAATTTAGCCTCGCGGCACCTATGGCGCGCCGTTTAAATTTGACGCTGCGTAAATTTAAACATTTTTCGAGCGTCAAATTTTACTCGCAAAGCTCGCGCTTGGGCGCCGCCACGCGCCTTCAAGGCCTAGCCCTCAAGCAGCACTTCGATCTGCTCGGAGTCCTTTTTCAGCGTCTCCGCTTTTGCCGCGCGATCCGCCTTTAGCTTCGAGCTTAGAACCTCGTCGTTTAGAGCTAAAATTTGCAACGCCAGATACGCCGCGTTTTTCGCTCCCGCCTTGCCGATCGCAAGCGTCGCGACGGGGATGCCCGCAGGCATCTGCACGGTCGAATACAGCGCATCTACACCGCCAAGCGCGCTGCCACCGAGCGGGACGCCCAGCACCGGCTTGGTCGTATTCGCAGCGACCGCGCCCGCAAGATGCGCCGCCATACCCGCCGCACAGATGAAAACCTGTGCGCCCTTTTTCTCGGCGTCCGCGACGTATTTAGCCGTGCGGGCGGGGCTTCTGTGCGCCGAAGATACGATCATCTCGTACGGCGCGCCGAATTCGTTTAAAATTTTAGCCGCCTCGTAAACGACCTCGTAATCGCTCTTTGAGCCCATTATTATAGAAACAAATTTCATTCTATCTCCTTTCTTAAAAAGCAAAACTCCGCAAGCTTCGCGGGCAGCTTAATCTCATTTAGATTGCCGCTGTGAATCTCGCTAAATTCCTTACCGCTGCGGCTTTGCAGCCTCTTAAATTTTAAATATGGCTTGCCGTCAAGCTCAAAAATTTCGCCGATTTCATTATCGCAAGCGCAAATTTTAAAGCCGCGCGGAGCAAAAATTTCATAACTCTCGCCTGGCAAAATTTTATCTTTGACGCTTATAAACTCGCCGTCTTGCGAGATCGCGCAGACCTGATGCGTGCCAAGCTCGATGCTGCGGTCTAAATTTTGCGTATCCTCTCGCTCATACGGGCGCTTTATCAAATATCCGTCGCTAAAGCCGCGGTTTTTAAGCGTCGCTATCTCGCGCTCGTAAACGCCGGCCTCAAATTTATCGCTCGCGGCATCGTCGATCGCCGCGCGGTAGGCATTTGTAGCGCATGCGACGTAGTATTCGCTCTTGGTGCGCCCTTCGATTTTAAAGCTGTCGATCGCGCCCGTTTGCATGATCTTTTGCACGTGCGAAATGAGGCTAAGATCCTTCGCATTCATTACGAAAGTACCCTCCCCTTCGCGCTCTTGTAAGCGGAAAAGCGCGCTGGTTTCGGGGTTTTTCGCGTAAAGCTCGTAGTTAAATCTGCAGTCGTTCGCGCAGCTTCCGCGGTTGCTAAAGCGTCCGCTTTGCACCGCGCTAACAAGACAGCGCCCGCTGTATGCGAAACACATCGAGCCGTGCACGAAAATTTCGATCTCTAGGTTCGGAATTTTTTCTTTGATCTCTACGGCGTCTTTGAGCGTCATTTCGCGCGCCGCGACGATGCGGACGGCGCCGAGCTCCGCCCAAACCTGCGCATCCAGATAATTTAGCACGTTAGCCTGAGTTGAGATGTGAATCGGAATCTCAGGCGCTACGGCTCGCGCGAGGCTCGCAACGCCCAAAGTGGCGATTAAAATTCCATCTACGCGCAGATCGCGAAGAAATTCCAAATGCCTTTCGATGTTTCCTAGCTGACCGTTGGTCGCAAAGCCGTTTACGGTCGCATAAAGCTTCTTGCCGCGCTCGTGCGCGTACGCGACGCCCTGCGCAAAGCTTTCCTTGCTAAATTCCTTCGCGCTTCGCTGGCGCAGCGAAAATGAGCCGGTGCTTGCATACACGGCGTCCGCGCCGTAAGCCAGGGCGATTTTTAGTTTCGTTAAATTCCCAGCAGGAGCTAAGAGTTCGGGTTTTTTCAAATACATTCCTAGTGATTTTTTAAGCGCGATTTTACTACAATTTAGCCAAAATTTTATTTAAGGAGGCGCGATGAGGGTCGATCTACACAACCACACCTATCTTTGCAACCACGCTAACGGCGAGCCGCGACAGTATTTGGAAGCGGCAATCGCACGAGGCATAGAAATTTTCGGCTTTGCGGATCACGCGCCGATGAACTTCGATCAAAAATACCGAATGAGCTTCGAGCAGATGGAGCTTTACGAGCGGACGATTAGGGATCTGCGAGATGAGTTTAGCGGGCGGATCGACGTGCGGCTGGGATATGAGGTCGATTTTATGACGAAAAAAGAGCTAATGGATGAGCGGATTTTCGCGCGCAAGATTGATTATCTCATCGGCTCGGTGCATTTTTTAAACAACTGGGGCTTTGATAACGAGGAATTTTTAGATCAGTGGAGCGGGCGCGAAATAGACGACGTTTATCGCGAATACTTTGCGCTGATCTGCGCGCTGTGCAGAAGCGGCAAATTCGACATTTTAGGGCACATGGATCTGATTAAAATTTTTAAATTTACTCCGAAAAAAGATATCAGAGTTTTGGCAGGCGGCGCGATAAACGCGATCAAAAAAAGCGGCATCGTCGTGGAGCTAAACTCCGCGGGGCTTCGCAAGCCCGCAAATGAAATTTATCCAAGCGACGCGCTTTTGGCTATGCTAGCGGATGCAGATGTGCCGATCACGCTTAGCTCGGACGCGCACTCGGTAGCTCAAGTGGCGCTAAATTACGATAAAATTTACGCCAAAGCGCGCGAGTTCGGCTACGATAAGATCGCTGTTTTCAAAAATCGCGAGCGGCAGTTTGTAAGTCTGGCGTAAATTTTAACGGTAGCCGCTTTTAAATTTAAAAAGGCGCAGCGGCGAGAAATTTTAAAATTTTAAAATTTTCGGCGGTGCAAAATTTTAAAAATTGCACCGCGCAAAACGGCGCAAATAAAGTCGAATTTCAACTAAATAATGTTAAAATCTGCCGTTAAATTTAGCCCGAAACGGGCGAGAAAAAGGAAAAAATATGGGAAAATTTGTTAATGACGTGAAGGAATTTTTTAAATTTTGCGATGAAAACGAGATCGAGTTCGTGGATTTTAGATTTACCGATCTAAAGGGCACCTGGCACCACGTCTCCTACAACTACAAGCGCCTACCGAAGGACTTCGCCGACGGAATTCCGTTCGACGCGAGCTCGGTAGAGGCGTGGCAGCCGATCGACAAATCCGATATGATGCTAAAGCCCGACGTGCAAACGGCGTTTTTAGACCCGTTCACCGCGGACGTTACGATCATCGTCATCTGCGACGTTTACGACATCTACAAAAACGAGCTTTACGAAAAATGCCCGCGTTCGATCGCTAAAAAAGCCGAGCAGTTTCTGCAAACTACGGGCCTTGGAGATACCTGCTATTTCGGGCCGGAGAATGAGTTTTTCGTTTTCGACGACGTAAAGATCATCGACGATATGAACTGCGCGATGTTTAAGGTAGATACCGAAGAGGGGCATTGGAACAGCGGCAAAAACTACAAAGACGGCTTTAATAGCGGCCACCGCCCGGGCGTAAAGGGCGGCTACTTCCCTGTCCAGCCCGTCGATTCGATGGTCGATCTGCGCGCCGAGATGCTAAAAGTACTTGAACAGATCGGGCTTGAGACCTTCATCTGTCACCACGAAGTAGCGCAAGGCCAGGGCGAGATCGGCGTCAAATACGGCACTCTCGTCGAGGCCGCCGACAACGTGCAAAAATATAAATACGTCGTAAAGATGGTCGCGCACCTAAACGGCAAGACCGCGACCTTTATGCCAAAACCGCTCTACGGCGATAACGGCAGCGGAATGCACGTGCACCAATCGATATGGAAAAAGGGCAAAAATACCTTTTACAAAAAGGGCAACTACGCAAATTTAAGCGATGCGGCCAGATGGTATATCGGCGGCGTGCTAAAGCATGCGCGCAGCGTCGCGGCGTTTACGAACCCGAGCACTAACAGCTACAAGCGCCTAATCCCGGGCTTTGAGGCGCCGTCCATTCTAACTTATTCGAGCCAAAACCGCTCGGCTTCGATCCGTATCCCTTACGGCAGCGGCGAGAACTCCGTGCGTGCGGAGATGCGCTTTCCAGACAGCACGGCGTGCCCGTATTTGGCGTTCGCGGCGATGCTGATGGCGGGAATCGACGGCATCAAAAACAAAACCGAGCCGGTCGGGCCGATGGATGAAAATTTATTCAAGCTGCACCTAGATGAAATTCGCGAGCGCGGCATCGAGCAGCTTCCGCACACGCTTCGCGGCAGCCTAGAGGCGGTGATCCGCGATAATGAGTATCTGCGCCCGATAATGAGCGAGCTTTTTATCGAGACCTATCAGCATTTTAAATTTGAAACGCAGGTTTGGCCTTACGAGGCGCGCCCTACGCCGTTTGAGTTTGCTACGAACTATTCGTGCTAAGACCGAATTTATGCCGCGCCGCCCGGTTTTTACGAGGCGGGGCGGCATAAAGCCCTGGAATTTTAGAATTTTGCCGCGCGTGAGCTTTTAAAATTCCGTCGCGCGAACTTAAATACCGCCCGTGAAGCTTCAACTCTTTTACCGCAAACGTGAAATTTTATACTTTCTGCTCATTTTGCTTGGAATTTTATCGCTAAACTTAGGTCTAAAATTTTATGAATTCAGAGAATTCCGCGAGAAAAACTACGCCTTTTACGACGCGCAAATTTTAAACGCCTACGCCAAAACCAACGAGCGCGGCCGCACCTACACGGTGCTAAAGCTCAAAACGGCGGATTTCACCCTCTACACGACCGCTGGGCTCGGGCGGGAATTTCACCGCTTCGCGCGCGTAAATATCGGCATCGTAACCAAAAACGTAAAATTTTTAGATTTTTTAAAGCAGCGCTTTTACGCGCCAAGCTTTAAAATCGGAGACGAGCTTGCGCCCTCCGGGGCAAAATGGCGCGCGATAAGCTTCGTTCGCGCTCAGCACAAAGATGAGATGGCGGCGGATCTTTACTCCGCGCTGTATTTTGCGACCGAAATTTCAAAACCGCTCCGCGCCAGCGTGACGAACTGGGGCATAGCGCACATCATCTCGATCAGCGGCTTTCATCTGGGCATCATCTTTAGCACGGTCTTTCTGCTCGCGATGCCGATCTATCGCTATTTTCAGGATCGCTACTTTCCATACCGCAGCGCTAAGCGCGATCTTAGCGTCTTTGTGATCGTGCTGATGAGCGGATATCTCTTCGTGCTTGATTTCACGCCGAGTTTTCTGCGCTCGCTTGCGATGTGCTGCGTGGGATTTTACCTAGCGATGCGAAATTTCTACGTACTTAAATTTACGAACCTCTTCCTAACGATCGCGCTTCTGCTCGCATTTTTCCCGCACCTGGCCTTTTCGATCGGATTTTATTTCTCCTGCCTCGGCGTGCTGTATATCTTTCTCTACTTGCACCACTTCGCGCCCAAATTTAAGCTCTGGCAGAACGTCATACTTTTTAACCTCTACGTTTGGCTCAGCATGAACGCGGCGGTCTATTATTTCTTCCCGACCGCTTCGCTACAGCAGCTTAGCGTCATGCCGCTGGGATACGTGTTTGTAATCTTTTATCCGCTAAGCATATTTTTGCATCTATTCGGGCTCGGCGGCGCGCTCGATACGCCGCTGCTTGCGTTTTTAAACTTTACTCTGCCGAGCTTTCAGGCGCAAATTTCGCCGCTTCTTTTCGCGCTCGCAAACATCTGCGCGCTTGCTGCGATAAAGCTTCGCTACGCAGCGCTTGGCTGCGCGATAATCGGAATTTCACCGATATTTTTTATAACGTAGCGCGCGAAAATTCCAGCGGGAATTTTATCCGTTGGAATTTTATGCTAAAATCGCGCTTCAAATCTCACAAAAGGATCAAAATGTTTATTGCAAACCTCACCTACGTCAAGGACGCAAGCGAAGCGGACCGCTTCATCAACGAACACAACGCATTTTTAGATAAATTTTTTGCGGCGGATAAATTTATCTGCTCGGGGCGCAAAGTCCCTCGCACCGGCGGTATCATCTTAATCAACGCCAAAGACCGCGCGGAGCTTGATGAGATCATCGCGCAAGATCCGTTCTTTCAAAACGGCGTCGCAAAATACGAGGTCATAGAATTTACGCCGACGAAATTTGCGCCCGAGTTTTGGCGACTTTTCGGCGAATAGAGGCTCGCGCGGGTTAAATTTTAAAATTTACGCGCTCAAACACGCCTCTGAAATTTAGCCGTTTTGCGCGCAAGATAAAATTCCCGCTAAATTTAAAAGCCAAATTACGGCGGTAAATTTAGATAAGCTTAAAACCGAAATTATATAAAACGGCGAAATTTAAAGGAGATTTTATGCGGATAAAGCTACGGCTCGCAACGCCGCAAGATGCGGAGGCACTGCTTGAAATTTACGCGTCTTACGTAAAGCAAACGGCGATCAGCTTCGAATATGACGTGCCCGGCGCCGCGGAATTTGCGGAGCGCATCGAGCAAACGCTGCAAAGATACCCCTATCTGCTCGCTTACGTAAGCGACGAGGCGGCAGGCGCAAACGATGAACGGGATGAAAATTTTAAAATTTCCGCAAGCGCGGCGGGCACAGAGGGTGAAATTTCGCCCGCAGACGAGGTGCGAGATCGCACAAACGCCGCGATGAAACAAAATGGCGCAAATTTAATCGCCGCGCCAAAGCAAAGCGGCGTAAATTTAAAACCGAATCAAATCCTCGGCTATGCCTACGCTTCGGTTTTCAAAGAGCGCGCGGCATACGATTGGTCGGCGGAAAGCTCGGTCTATGTATCGCGAAACGCGCACGCTCTGAGCATCGGCAGGCTGCTCTACGAGGCACTACAGCGCGCTCAGGGCTCAAAACATCGTAGATATGAACGCGTGCATCGCTTGCGGGGATGACGAATATCTAAACGACGCTAGCGTGCGATTTCACGAGCGCATGGGCTTTCGCTTCGTCGGCAGATTCAAGCGCTGCGCCTATAAATTTGGCCGCTGGTACGATATGGCGTGGATGCAAAAGCCCATCGGCGAGCATCTGCAAAATCAGCCCGCGATGAGACCTTTTGCGCGCTTTAGAGATGAAATTTGCGCGAGCGCGGGCATTGAAATTTAATTTAAAGGAAAAACTTTGACGCACTTTATCATAGACGACGAAAATATCGACGTCGATAATATCTTTGACGTCGTAAATCTCAAAGAGGGCGACGAGCTCAATATCGTCTCCAACACCGCCAAAAAGATCGGCGCCTTGACCCTTGCGCGCCTATCGAAGATGGGCGTTAGCATAGGCGAGGTTTTTACGATCGGCAAGCAAAGAAAGGACTTCGCGGATAAGATCATCGTGTTTTTGATGGGCAAGCTCTGCGGGCAGGAGGGCAAGATCGGCATCGTCAGCAACGATAAATTTTACGACGACGTGATAGAATTCTTTAATAATCTAAACTACCGCAAAAATCCTAAATTTGAAAAGATCAGTCTAGCCTCGCACGCCGCAGGGGCGAACACAAAGCAAGGCAAAGCAAACGGTACGGCGGAGAAAAAAGCCCAAAAAGCGGAGCCGAAAGCTACAAAGCAGGAGCCAAAGACTCAAAAGCAAGGGGTAAAAGCCGCAAAGCAGGAGCCCAAAATCGCTAAGCAGGAGCCGAAGGCTACACAACAGGAACAAAAGGCTGCAAATTTTAAAATCGCCAAAGCGGACATTGCCGCGGCGGAGGCGCTGATACCCCAGTGCGTGAGTCTGCAAGCCCTCTATGCCGCGTGCGTCGCAAAGCTCGGCAGAGCCAAAGGCTGCGAAGCCTACCGCGAGATCAAGGACGGCGCGCGAACGCTATACGCGAGCATCGCCTATGATAGCGACTTAAAAGACGGCGCCGTAAGGCGAAACGCGATCAAGCTCTACCGCGAAAGCGGCGGCGATATGGCGGAATTTCACAACAAGCTGACGAGCGAATACAAACACGCAGGGCCTGAAATTTATAAAGAATTTAAAGAAAAACTCGTCGGAAAGATGATCTAGGCGACTCGGGCGCAAGGATTTAAGGCGCAGCGATAGAGCGCGTCGCGACGTAGCGGCTAAAGCACAGCCTGGCGGCGTTAGATGTATCGTTATGGCACGCGGCGATATGATGTAGCGCAACTAAGCGCAACCAGAATGAAACTATTTGCTTGCGCGGCATCGGTTTTATTTTCGCTGTATACAACCAAGCAAAGCCCAGGCGCTTAGACATAGCAGCAGATTAAAGATATGTAGGATAAATTTTCTACCAGGTTCAATCCGGGTCTAATCATAGTTAAAGCTATATGGTTTGTAGCCGAAAATATGCAATGTCTTTAAAGCTAGCCCTCTGACCTCTATCCAGAATGGATTGTGATGGACTAGGTATTCGTAATCATCCGCCTCTAATAAGCTGCGGTCGTTAAAATTTTTATCTATAAGCTCCACAAGTTCTCTTAGCGCATCCCTCTCGTACGGCAGGAAGCAAAATTCAAATTGCTCCAATAAGGCATTTTTACATTCAGTATATAAAAATTCTACTATTTCCGATGGGCTTTCGTAATATTCAACCGCAGGATGCACTAAATGATCAACTTGATATTCCAAAGAAGCCATACGGCATAGATTAACCATAAGCCCGCTTTTTCTAAATATCTCTTTTCCGTTAATTTGCATTTGGGTTTCCTTTTTATTTAAGTGCTAGCTCCATAGGCTTAATATAGGTCAAAGTCACCTAAATCATATCCGAAAATATGTAAAGTTTTTAAAGCTAATTCTCTGACCTCTATCCAAGATTTATTGTGATATACCAAATACTCACCTATGCCTTCTAGTAAGCTTTGATCTTTAAAGTATCTATCTATGAGCTCCAAAAGTTCTCTTAGTGCATCTCTCTCGTATGGCAAGAAGCAAAATTTAAACTGCTCCGATAAAGCATTTTCGCATTCAGTGCACAGAAGTTCTGCCATTTCTGACGGATCCTCATATGCGTCGATTGTGGGATGAATAATATATTTATCCTGATATTCCAAAGAGGCCATTCGCCATAGATAAAACATAAGACTACCTTTGTAGAATATCTCTCTTCCGTCAATTTGCATTTGGGTTTCCTTTTATTGGGATATAGGTTTGCGCGCATTATATCGTAATATATTTTTAAATTCTCGCAGAAATTATCATTTTATAAAACTACTATTTTAAAAGCGCAATTTGTTTTAAAGCCTTTTTCGCACACTCCCTTAGATCCTCTTCACTTAATGAATCGCCTACTGTATCATCACCCCTCAACTCTTCGTCTGGTTCGAATTCATCGATGTCAGTAAGAAGTCTATTAAGCGGCTCATAATATTCATCGGGAAAATTTTTATCATTCACAAATTTATCCCAATATATCTTTTCAAATTTAAATACGTCGATTCTGTTTTGCAAAAAATCCTCTATTATTTTTATATATTCTTCTATCATTGACCCTCTTTCGGTATATTTTTAATCGCCCGCCGCTCTAATGCTTAGAACCGACCATAAATCACTACCTATATTCACGCCTTCGCATAAATTTTTTATAATTGTTAAGTCGTTGGAAGAAATTTTTATATCATATTCATACATTTGAACTAAAAAATCTTCCAGCGCTATACCATATTCTCCACCCCTAACCAGCTCTTCCAAATAAATTACAAAGTCGTACCGACCGACTCCGGCAAATTCATCTTCGTAATTACGGAACAAATTTAAAAATATCGAATTGCCATGTCTCATTCACTACTTTCCTTAAAATTCATTTCTCATCGCCGCTTCATAATCTCTTCTAGCTTCGAATTTCTATTTGAATATCAAGCAAGTCATCGTGATCTGGGTATTTAGCGGTTTCCGAGAACGTAAATTGTATCACGTCGAGTAACTGCTCAGCCAAATCGCTGTATTTTTTCTTAAATGCATTGAAATGTAAGAAAATTAGCTTTAAATCGTCTCGAACGCCCTGCTTATTTTTTACCCCATATCTCGAGTTTTCTTCTTTTTCTTCGATGTATTCGCTATAGCTTTCCCATTCGTCCTTATCTTCATATTGCTCCCATTCTTCCTCGCTGTAGTCTTTCCATTCTTTAAATCGTAGAAACCAAAAGAAGTCCGCGAATGCATCAGGACCGATACGCAGCGGCAAGGCTAACTTTTCAGATAGATAGGAGTATAACTTATGCTCTATTTCTTTGGGGCAATAATTATGCCACTCATCAATATATCTTCTGTCTTTTTGTAACTCATCAAAGTCAATCACTGCTTCTATCATTTTTCCCCACCCTAACTATGCTAACGCATATTTTCTTTAAATTCTAAAAATCAAATAAGCGTAGATTAACGCAAACTTGCCTTTATTAAATTTTAGTATAAATCAGACCAAAAAGGCACATACGGGCATTTTCCGACCGGCTCAAGAGGATTTTTGCTAAATTCCCTCAAAAAGTAGTCATATAAATTTTTCCCATAATAGATGACGTCGGTATAGTGTATAGATAAGACCGGCGGATCCGATAATTTAATACACGGCATATACCTATGAGAATATATAGGTATAATCTTAGGCGCAATTTTGGCTGCTTCTAGTACAACGGCTCGCTTGCGAGATCCGTCTTCGGGCATCGGACCCCATTTTTGCGTATTCCAATAGTTCTCATTTGGAAAAATTTCATCAATAGGATCGTTTTTTAAGTACTCAAAGACGTAGTTCATAGCTTGCTTTATCTCCTTTATATTTTCATCGCTAAAGTCTCTCCAATTATAAAATTCTACCGAAATAGGCAATGTATATGACAAAAAATCTCTTAGGCTTTTTGGAAATTTAAACTCATAAATTTGCTCTATTTTGTCTATTTCGCTCTCTTTCAAACCCTCGCTAAATTCTATACCGCTCTTTTCTAGCAGCTCTTTTATTGGCTTATACATATTCTATTTTCCTTATAAGGCTTTTAGTCATAGTCGAAGTCGTCAAGTTCATAACCAAAAATTTGGATTGTTTTTAAAGCTAGCTCGCGTAGTCCGCAAAAGGTGTTATTGCGGTATACAAAGTCTTCGTAGTCTGACATAGAAGCTCTCTCCTCTTCTTCCCAAAATTTTGAGTCACACTCCGCAAATTTATCTAGCATTTTAACTATCGCTTTACGTTCCTCTACACTGAAATAAATTTTGTTTGATTCCGCTAGGGCTATTTTGCAAGCGTTCTCACAGTCTTCTATTAAATCTATGCACAACAAATACTTATCTTTTGTAGGATTGAGCATATATTTTTCTTGACATTCCAATGAAGCAAGACAGCATAATTCTCTCAATAGCCTTTCTTTTATTGACATTTTATTCTCCCAAATTTTATATTCCATACCACTTCGTTACATTTCCTTCTTCGTCGGTATCAACCTCTATGTGTTCGTATTTGTTGCAGAGGCTCGGAATTAAAATTTCATTATAATATCTTTTGCCGCATTCTGTGATAAACATATACATATTATGATGGCACCACCGATTCGGCTCCTCCCAAAAGGCGCAGTCTGCGTAAGTATAATTTTTTAGAGGTTCGTATGAGCGGGCTATAAATTTATCTAAATTATAAAAGAAATTTTCTCTTAAAATTTTCCATTCTTCAAATTTTTTCATATTTGAATTTATATTAGCGCTAGTTTTATATTTTATGTCGGTATCTATGAAATTATTTAGATAAAACTGCCCGAAGAGCATTATTAAAATATCTCTTACATTCTCATCGCATAAATTAAAATTATGAATTAATGCACTGGCGATAGAGTCGGTCTCATAAACTTCGGTGCTTTTCATTAGGCTAAATACCTCGAGCTCATAAAAATCCAGCAATCTTTTCCCGCTTGCGGCTTGAAAATCTTTAAAAATCTTAAATCTAAAATCTTCCGCTTTACTAAAGAAATAGGCGTACGGGTTTAAATTTAGATCAAGCGCTTTTATTCTCATTTTATACCGTCCAAACTATTGTTTTTCGCATTTTAGTATTGTTTTGCATAATAAGCTCTTCCTTGCTGCGTTTCGGTCGCACAAAAGTATTTGCTATTTACGCCGACCGGCTCATAACTTTTATCATCTCTTAAAATATTTAAAATTTCAGATTTATCACATATCTCTTTCGTTTCTGTATCATAACCCCAGTTTGAACTAAACAATCTTATATAACCTTGCTCGTATAAAAACAATAAAATTTCTTTCGCCACTTTAAGCGAATTGGCAACGTTAATAGAATTTAATTCCCAAACGATCTCCCATAAAGAGATATAATCGCCATCTTCGACTATTCCCGATAAAATAGTTAAAATCGTCTTTTTATTCATTTAAAACCGCATTTCCTTTTAATGGAATTTTAACTACCGCACCGTCTTTGCTATTTTTAGCACAAGAATCCAGCGTACAATTTTTATAGAAAAATTTGATTTTATAAAAATTTTCATCTCCCGATGCAACCGCCAATAATAGGCTTTTTATACGACGAAATCTATCGAAAATATTCGGCTTTGTATCTTTTTGATATTCGTCCATTTTAAAACATTCGCTTTTTGCATCTACGCTCACATCGCGCCAACTTCCATTTAAAAATATGTCATTAGAGATAGAAATAATGCCCTGCATTATTTCTGGGTCCAACTCTTTGTTTTTATAATGCCGCAAAATCTTTTTTAAATCGGCTTCCAATTTCCAATATTCATCATCGGACCATAGATTATTATCTAAAATCATGCCTATGAACGAATTTGCATCATATCTATCATCAAATGCGGTATTTCTATAAAAATTTACAAGATTCATTGCATCAATCCTTTGGAGCATACCAAAAACCGCTATTGCTAAATTCTTCTTTGAATACGATGCTATTGCACAGAACATTTAATCTTTCAAATCTATCATATATGCTAGGCACTACGCCATCGCTGTTTTTCGCACACAGCATATTGCTTACATAAATTTCCGATTTGTCCTCCACGCCGATAACATCATTAAATATCGCTAGTATTGCGATGAAAATTTCTCTTGGAAGCGTTTTTTTATGATAAAAGCTCAAAATCTGCATTAAAGTTTTATCTAACTCCCAATAGTCGCAATCCGACCAAGTTTTTTGATATATAAATTTCCCGACAAACGAATTGATGCTGAATTTATCAGAATTCGTTAAATTCTGGTATAAAAGTTCTAACTCCATTAATCACCGTCCTTTTTTCATTTCTTTATTAAATGTTAGCCGTCTTTATGGCAAATTTGCGTTTATAAAAATCGGTTATTTTCTGTTTGGCAACTCTTTAGATAAAATTTTTGAATCGGGATACAATTTTTTCAAAAATTCTATCTCTTCTTGATCTAGCTCGTTTAAAACCTCTTCTGTCGGTTTTTCGCTTAAAATTTTTCCATAAACCAAACTCAGCCTTTTATATGCGCGCGGGTTACCGTTCTTTTCAAATTGCTTTATTATGACAATCCTGCACTCTTTTGTTATTTCAGAATCGCCCATAAAAAGATCTTTTATATCGCAAGAGGCGCTTTGCTCTTTATATAGATAAAATATCCACGCAAATAATATTATAGCGGCGGCAATAAAGTAAATTTTATTTTTCATGAAATCTCTTATTCTTTCGGCTTTCTATCAGCGTAATATAGATGTATGACTTCATCCATATTAATCTCTTTTTCCTTTCCGATCCGCTCGGTACATAATGTGAAATTTCCCTCTTTCGAAACACACTCTTTTAATAAGCCAACTATAAAGTCGTTATTTGTGCATAGATCTAAATTTCCAGAATGAAATTTTTTAATAAAATTTAGCTCTTCTTTGTCTAATTCTTGCTGCGCCTTTTTATCTACACAATATCTATCTAAAAAATAAAATTCATAAAAATAGAAAAGTCGCCTATGCGCCCCGCTGTTGCCATTATTAGCCCGTCGTATCAATTTTAATCTGCATTTTTGCTCCATACGATTGTAGTTTTGCCTCAACATATCGTTAATATCACAAGGTGAAAAACTTAGCATCGAAAGAACAATATAAATACAAAGAAATATACTAATTATGATGAGAAAAAATTTCATTTTATATCCTTACTTATTTTTGGTTTTTTAGATATAAACGATCAATCATAGAATTTGCAATTTAATTAGTAATAAAAGTGGTGTCCTGCGTTGAATTTGTACAACCCTCAGAATTCCCCCGAACACTCGATTACAGAATATCAGTATATAGTCTTTTAAAAAACTATATAAAAATATTTGTCGTCCCTTAAGGAAACTTTAAATAATAAGCAAAAATGAGTTAAGAAGTTTCAAACCTTAAGAAATTTAGCTTAAGCCTTATAGCGCTCAAGGTTTAAAATCTTAAGGAGGTTGATTAATACATTTTCACTAAATGCCTTAAGCGCCTATATGTAAGATGT
>NZ_CALHIK010000155.1 GCF_938030785.1 uncultured Campylobacter sp. | reverse complement strand
GCGTCCTTGATAACCTCGCGGTTGGCATCGAAAATAATCTTGTATTTGTTCGCGTCGCCGTAGAATTTCTTCGCGATTTTAGATAGGTTATCGCCCTTTACGATGGTGTAGTAGTTCTCGGCGCTATCCTCTCTAATGCCCTCGATCTGCACGTTTTTGATGCCTGCGGTATTGCCCGCGATGAGGGCTGCTTTTTCGAGAGTTTCCTTATCGGCGTTACCGCTGATTTTGACGGTGTCGCCCTGCACCTCGACCTCTAGACCCTCTACCGGCGTCGAGCTGAGATTGGTGGCGATCTCGTCTTTTACGGATTTGGCGTCATCGCCTAGACCTAGTAGTTTCTTGCCTGCTTCGGCTACGAATGAAAGTAAACCCATTGTTTTCTCCTTTGTTTGGTTAAAGTGGCAAAATTTTATCTTAAATTTACCAACGATCAGCTTAGGCGAATATCTCTGCCGATCTGCTCTAGTCTAGCGATGCGATCGGCGGTGCTTGGGTGGGTGCGGAAAAGCTTAGAGAGGCTGCTCGCCGCGCCGCCGAAAGGATTTACGATAAACATATGCGCGCTAGCGGCATCCGCGGAGCGCATGCGGTAGTTTTTGGAGTAGGCGTCGAGCTTTTTAAGCGCCGAGATCAGCCACTGCGGATGTGACGTAAGCGCTGCGGCGCCCGCATCTGCCTTGTATTCTCTCGTCCGTGAAATACTCATCTGTATGATGCTCGCAGCTAGCGGCATTACGATGGCGGCTATAAACATAAAGATCCCGTTTGAGCGGTTATTGGAGTTGCCGCCGCCTACCATCGCGCCAAATTGAGCGAAATTCGCTAGCAGCGCGATAGCTCCCGCAAACATCGCCGCGACCGAACCGATGAGGATATCGTAGTGATTTACGTGGCTTAGCTCGTGCGCTAGCACCCCTTCAATCTCTTGCGGGTTCATTAAATTTAGCAGCCCGCGCGTTACCGCAACGGCGGCGTGATTTGGATTGCGCCCAGTAGCGAAGGCGTTCGGGACCTCCTTATCGATGATGTAAATTTGCGGCATAGGTAGGTTTGCCCTCGCGCAGAGGCGGTCTACGATGTCGTAAAGCATCGGTTCGCTATCCTCGCTCACCGGTACCGCGCGGTAGTGCTTTAGCACCAGCTTGTCGCTGAAAAAGTAGCTGAAAAAATTCATCGCGCACGCCGCGCAGAAGGCTATCATCATGCCGCTGCGTCCGCCTACGGCGTTACCTACAAACATAAAAATCATCACCAGCGCGCTCATCAAAAGCGCCGTTTTTAGCTTTTCCATATATCGTCCTTTTCGCCGGCTGCAGGCGCGCTTAGCTTTTTATCCAGAGCCGAAATTTTATCCGCGAGCTTTTGCGCGCCGCCGAAAATTTCATCTTTTTTCGGAAGCCCGAAATGAAATTTAGAGCCCACGCTGTCTCCAATGCTTGCAAGTAGCGATTTGGGCGCGTTTGCGATCGCGTCTTTAAAGATCGCCGCGTCGATGCCGAGCTCGGCTAAGTTTTTTAACGCCCGCGCAGAGCCGATAAACATCGCGATCTTGGCGTCGAATAAATAATCGTTTGCTAGCTTTTGCGCGTGCGCGGCGGATTTTTTATCCACGATGATGAAGCGCGCGCCTGCGCCGTTTGCGAGTAAAATTTCATTTACATCATTCGTAATAACGCTAAATTTTTTCTGCGCCTTTTGCGCTGCGGCGATGAGGCTGTCGTTAAATTTAAAGAGCAGATTGTCGTATTTGAAAACTTCGTCGCCGTTTTTGATGAGATACAGCGGCTCGTAGGGCACGAGCGCGTGGCCTAGGATGATCATTTGCCGCCCCTTAGTTTGGCTTCACAGGACTTGCAAAGGCGCTTTTTGTCGCGCAGAGCAAGTTCGTCATTGCTAAAGTATGTCCCGCACTCGTCGCACGCCAAAAGCTCGGTCGCATCGTCCTTTTTCTTTATGCGAAATCTAGGCACTATCAAAAAATATATGAGCGCCGCGATGACGGCTATGGCTAGAATTTTTCCCATTATTTCACCCCTTTGATCACTAAAAATTTTCTATTTTTCAAAGCGTTTTCGCCGCTAAAAATTTCGCAGCGCGCGCTCGTAAATTCCTTGCGGAATTCCGCCGCTTCCGCCTCTGCGCCCGAGCCTTTGTAGAGCAAAAACGTAGTGTTTTGATCGTAAAAGCCGCGGCAAATTTCAATTAAATTTCGCGCGCTCATCAAAGCCCGAGAGCTTATCAGATCGGCGCGCACCTTTGCGCCGTCTTGCACGCGCTCGGCGTGGATTTTTACGTTAGCTAGAGCGAGGCTAACCTTCGCGTAGGTTAGAAACGCCGCTTTTTTAAGGTTTGGTTCAAACAGATGCCACTCACACAGCGGCAGCGCGAGCGCCAAAAATATCCCCGGAAAGCCCGCTCCCGAGCCGATGTCGCACGCGATGCGCGGATAGCGCGGTATGAAATTCGCTCCGCTTAGGCTGTCGCGCACCACCGCGTCCAAATCGTCGTAATTCGTGAGGCTATGGACGCGGTTAAATTTTTGCAGACAGGCTTTAAATTTAGCTACCTGCTCGCCAAAGCTCTCGTCCGGCGCAAGCTTCACAGCAGATGCCCCATCTGCTCTTTTTTGACGCGCAGATAGTTTTCGTTAAATTTATTAGGCGTGATGATTATCGGCACGCGCGCGACCACTTCAACTTTTAGATCGTGCAGCTTTTGCGGATTATTCGTAAGTAGATTTATGCGCGAAATTCCAAAATGAGCGAGTATGAAATCTACGATCTCGTAGGTGCGCTCATCGGCCTTAAAGCCTAGCTGATGATTTGCCTCGATCGTATCGAGGCCTTGATCTTGCAGCGCGTAGGCGTTGATTTTATTAAAAAGCCCGATATTGCGCCCCTCTTGACGCAGATAGATCACCATTCCGCCGTGCTCTTCGATATATTTTAGGCTCGCTTCGAGCTGGTCGCGGCAGTCGCACTTTAGGCTACCGATCGCATCGCCGGTAAGGCACTCCGAGTGGATACGCACATTTACGACATCCGCGAAAGGCTGCTTAAATATCGCTAAATGCTCCTTGTTCCCTTGCTTGAACGACTGAACGCGGAAACTTCCGAAGCGGGAGGGGAGATTTGCGACCTCTGAAATTTTTATATCCATGCTTAAATTTACTCCAATTGTGATATTATGAATCTCGCAATTCTAGCTAAAAAAGGAAAAATAATGTTTAAACGATTTAGACGGCTACGAATAAACCCCGCGCTTAGGGATCTGGTGCGACAAACCGATCTGCAAACCCGCTCGCTGATCTATCCGCTTTTTGTCGTGGAAGGAAGCGGTATCAAAAAGGAGATCGCCTCGATGCCCGGCGTATTTCAGATGAGCTTGGATGAAATTTTAAAAGAGTGCGAGATTCTTTTGTCGCTAGGACTAGATAAAATTTTACTTTTTGGAATTCCTTCGCTAAAGGACAGCATCGGCTCGGATGCGCTAAGCGAGGACGGCATTATCGCGACTTCGCTGCGCGCGATAAAGGCTAAATTTCCAAATTTATTAGTAATCACCGATCTGTGCTTTTGCGAATACACCGACCATGGGCACTGCGGCATCATCGATCATGTGCATCAGACGGTGGATAACGACGCGACGCTTGAAATTTCGGCGCAGCAAGCGCTCATCCACGCCAAAGCGGGCGCAGATATGATCGCGCCCAGCGGCATGATGGACGGCATTATCGCTACCTTGCGAGAGACGCTCGATCACGGCGGATTTGAAAATTTACCGATTATGGCGTATTCGACGAAGTTTGCCAGCGGCTACTACGGGCCGTTTCGCGACGTGGCGGAGAGCGCGCCGAGTTTTGGCGATCGCAGCAGCTACCAGATGGATCCCGCAAATAGATTTGAGGCGATCAACGAAAGCCTGCAGGACGAGGCGCAGGGAGCGGATATCTTGATGATAAAGCCCGCACTTGCGTATCTGGATCTAATCAGAGACCTGCGGGAGCGCACGCTGCTGCCGATCTGTGCGTATAACGTAAGCGGCGAATACTCGCTTTTGCAGGCGGGTAAAAAAGCGGGCGTGATCGACTATGAGCGCGTGATGATGGAGACGATGATAGGCATAAGGCGCGCCGGCGCGGATATGATCATCACCTATCACGCCAAAGAGATCGCGGAAATTTTAAATTCGCGCAGGTAAAATTTTAAAAATTTTGGAATTTTAAAATTTCGCAGCAGCAGCGAGACTTGTTTTTGAAATTTGCTTCGCGGCACGTAGCGTAAATTTAAAATTTTAAAGCCGAATAAAACGCTACGTAAGCGAAAACAGTGTAAAATTTAACCAAAAAGGAGCGATATGAGGCACTTTCTTACGTTAAACGATTTTAGCAAGGACGAGATAATCGAAATTTTAAATTTAGCCTTTGAGATTAAAAAAGAGGCTAAGGCAAGAGATTTTAAGCCGTATTTGAAAGATCAAAAATTAGCGATGATATTTGAAAAAAGTTCGACCAGGACGCGCGTAAGTTTTGACGTGGGGATGAACGAGCTAGGCGGGCACGCGCTATTTTTAAGCAGTCGCGACATCCAGCTCGGGCGCGGCGAGCAGGTCAAAGACACCGCGCGCGTGATTTCGCGAATGTGCGATCTGATCATGGCGCGCGTAAATCGCCACGAGACGCTAATAGAGCTTGCGGAATTTAGCCGCGTGCCGGTGATAAACGGGCTAAGCGATAAATTTCATCCCGTGCAGCTGATGGCGGATCTTATGACGATCGTGGAGTGCGGCACCTCAATTCCAAAGATAAAAGCCGCCTACGTGGGCGACGGCAACAATATGACGCACTCGTGGCTCATGCTTGCCAGCAAGCTTGGCTTTGAGCTGCGAATAGCGACGCCCGTGGGCTACGAAGCCGATCCGCAGATACTGTCGCAGGCGCAAGAAAATGCTAAAATTTCAGGCGCTAAAATTTTAATAACGAACGATATAAAAGAGGCGGTAGCGGGCGCAAACGTTGTGACGACCGATACTTGGGTTTCGATGGGGCAAGAAGCCGAAAAGGAGCAAAGAATTCGCGATTTTGCGGGCTTTTGCGTGGATGAAAGCTTAATGGCTCTGGCTGATAGCGGCGCGATCTTTTTGCATTGTCTGCCGGCGTACCGCGGATACGAGGTGAGCGAGGCCGTGTTTGAAGCGCACGCGGATGAAATTTTTGCAGAGGCGGAAAATCGCCTGCATGCGCAAAAGGGCGTTATGGTCTGGCTGGATCAAAGAAGGTAAATTTAGGAGAAAGCATGGAAGAAAAAGATAAAGCGCTAAAAAAGATCGACAAAGCGAGCGAATTTTTCGGGCTGGATAGCTCGAAAAGGACGGTTTTTGAAATTTCGCAGGGCGAGGACAACGAGAAAAAACTCACTTTAAAAAGCGGCTCGTGGAGCGACGAGGAGCCGTGGTTCGGCATCGACGAAAATAACGAAGTACACACGATGATCTCGATAAAATCGCTCGCAAATCTCATCGCCGCGACCAAAAACGCGATGCAGGAAAATTTTAATCTCAAGCTTGAGCGCTCGATCTTGCAGCATACGCCGGTGGATTTCGGCGACGCGTGGATCGTGTGTATGGACGAGATCAGAAGGCTAACGGGCGCAAATCCGAATGCGAAAAGATTAAGCTTAGACGTCGACGCCGTCGTTTCGCGCGTAAAAAGCCTGCATCCAAACCTTTTTATCGATATCGAAGAGCTTATCAAAACCAAGGCGGGTGGCCGTGAATAGCATAGACTTTGACGCTTACGCGAAATTTTCGCGCCCTGGACCCCGCTACACGAGCTATCCGACCGCTTTGGAATTTAGCGAAAATTTCAGCTACGAGGGGTATTTAAATGAGCTGAAAAATCAGAAAAGCTCTACGCCCCTGTCGCTTTACTTTCACATGCCGTTTTGCCGCTCCGCCTGTTATTTTTGCGGCTGCAACGTAATCTACACAGGCAAGCGCGACAAGATGGATCGGTATTTGGACTATATCGAGCGCGAAATGCAAATTTTAAGCGGCGTCGTGGACGGCTCGCGGCAAGTCGTGCAGATGCACTTCGGCGGCGGCACGCCTACGTATTTTAGCGCCGAACAGCTCGCGCGCCACATAAAAAATATCAAAAAATATTTTAAAAATTTCAGCCCCGAAGCCGAGATCAGTTGCGAGATCGATCCGCGGTTTTTAAATGCCGAGCAGCTCGACGTGCTTGTTTCAAACGGCTTTAATCGCATCAGCTACGGCGTGCAGGATTTTGACGAGCGCGTGCAAAAGGAGATCCACCGCATCCAGCCTTTCGAGCTTACTAGGGACGTCATAGCCATGGCGCGCGAGAGGGGAATAAAATCGATAAATATGGATCTGATATACGGTCTTCCGTATCAGAGCCTAGCTAGCTTTAAGCGCACGCTGGAGCTTGCGCTTTCGCTTGATCCGGATCGCTTTGCGATCTTTAACTACGCGCACGTGCCGTGGATCAAAAAATCTATGCGTAAATTTGACGAAACGACCTTGCCGGAGCCTAAAGTGAAGCTTGAAATTTTAAAATTTACGCACGATTTTTTGAGCGCGAACGGATATGAGATGATCGGTATGGATCACTACTCAAAGCCCGCGGACGAGCTTCATGCCGCGCTTAAAAACGGCTCGCTACACCGTAATTTTCAGGGCTATACGACCAAGGGCGGCGCCGATCTGATCGGCATCGGGCTAACCAGCATCGGCGAGGGCGCGCGCCACTACGCGCAAAATTTCAAAGATATGGACGCTTACGAGGCTGCGATCGATGAAGGCAGGCTGCCGTATTGCAGGGGCGTTTTGTTAAATAAAGAGGATCTGCTGCGCAAAGAGGTGATTATGGGGCTGATGAGTAATTTTTGCGTAGATATAGAGGCGATCGAGGAGAAATTTAAGATAAAATTTTTCGAGCACTTTGATGTGAGCTTAAAGCAGCTTGAGGCGCTAAAGGATTTCGTGCAAGTCTCGCCGAATAGAATTTCCGTAACGCCTACCGGCACGCTTTTGATCCGCAATATCGCGATGTGCTTTGATGAGTATATGGGTAAAAATTTGGGTGAAAAGCGCTTTTCAAAAACGGTTTGATCGGGAGAAATTTGGCTATTAAATTTCATCGTTGAAATTCGGGTTTTTAAATTTAGAGTTTAAATTTAGGCGTAAAATTTCATCTAAAACAATTGCGTAAATTTTACTTTTTTACCTTCGGGGCGAATATACGGCGCGCCGTGGCTGCTGCGCGGATATTTGCGGCGCGGCTAAATTTCAAATTTCTTGCGGCGGATTTTCGCTTTCTTTGGAGTTTAGCTTTTCTTCCTCGATCAAAAGCCTATTGGCTTCGGTAGCCTTTTTTAGCTCGCTTAGGTTTTCCTCTATGTTATTTAGGCGCTTTTCAAGGGCATTTAGGCGCTTTTCGGAGCGAGAGATAAAGTAATAAATCAGATAAATCATAAAAACTATTATGATCCAAGGCACGATTTTCATGCAAAATTCCTTAAAATTTAAAATCGGGCGCATTATATCAAAAATTTTATGAAATTTTAAATCGGTTGTTTTCAGCCTTGACAAATGCGATTTTTTCGGCTATAATCAGCACTTCAATTTCAAAATGCTGGTGTAGCTCAGCTGGTAGAGCTACTGCCTTGTAAGCAGTGGGTCGGCGGTTCAAGTCCGTCCACCAGCTCCATTTTTTTGTAACAGTGTTTGACCAGATTTTCATCAAAGGGTGAGATACTCAAGTGGCCAACGAGGGCAGACTGTAAATCTGCTGGCTTTGCCTTCCGTGGTTCGAATCCACGTCTCACCACCATGAATTTTTGATGCGGGATTAGCTCAGTTGGCTAGAGCATCAGCCTTCCAAGCTGAGGGTCGCGGGTTCGAGCCCCGTTTCCCGCTCCACCATTTAGGTTTACTGGGAGCTGTAAAACTTAACTGCTTTTATATGCTTACATAATCTAAATTTTGGTCGCATTGTTGGGTATTGGTAGCGATTTCTCTTTGCCTGAGTTTAGGCTCATATGGCTCAGAGGTAGAGCACTTCCTTGGTAAGGAAGAGGTCGCGGGTTCAAGTCCCGCTATGAGCTCCAAAAATAGAGTCGCTTAGTTTGTTGTGTAATCCACAAATCAATAACGGAGGATATGATGGCTAAAGAAAAATTTAATCGTAACAAGCCACACGTAAACATTGGTACCATCGGTCACGTTGACCATGGTAAGACTACTTTGACAGCTGCTATTTCTGCTGTTCTTTCCAGGAAGGGTCTAGCCGAGCTAAAAGACTACGATAATATCGACAACGCTCCAGAGGAAAAAGAGCGCGGTATTACTATCGCTACGTCTCACATCGAATATGAGACCGAGAAACGTCACTATGCTCACGTTGACTGCCCTGGCCACGCCGACTACGTAAAAAATATGATTACCGGTGCGGCTCAGATGGACGGCGCTATTTTAGTTGTCTCTGCTGCAGATGGTCCTATGCCTCAAACTCGCGAGCACATCTTGCTTTCTCGCCAAGTAGGCGTTCCTTATATCGTAGTTTTTCTAAACAAAACCGATATGGTCGATGATCCGGATCTTTTAGAGCTAGTCGAAGAGGAAGTTAGAGATCTTCTAAAAGAGTATAAATTCCCTGGCGACGAGACTCCGATCATTAAAGGTTCTGCGCTTAAGGCTCTTGAAGAGGCTAAAGCAGGACAAGATGGTGAGTGGTCTGCAAAGATTATGGAGCTTATGGATGCCGTTGATAGCTATATCCCAACTCCTGTTCGCGATACTGATAAAGATTTCCTTCTTCCGATCGAAGATATTTTCTCGATTTCCGGTCGCGGTACCGTTGTAACCGGTAGAATCGAAAAAGGTATCGTTAAAGTTGGCGATACTATCGAGATCGTAGGTATTAAACCTACTCAAACTACTACCGTTACCGGCGTTGAGATGTTTAGAAAAGAGATGGATCAGGGTGAGGCTGGCGATAACGTAGGCGTTTTATTGCGCGGCACCAAGAAAGAGGAAGTAGAGCGCGGTATGGTTCTATGCAAACCAAAATCGATCACTCCTCATACTAAATTTGAGGGCGAGGTTTATATCTTAACTAAAGAAGAGGGCGGACGCCATACTCCATTCTTTAATAATTATAGACCGCAGTTTTACGTTCGTACGACAGATGTTACCGGTTCGATTACCCTTCCTGAGGGAACGGAGATGGTAATGCCTGGCGATAACGTTAAAATCACCGTTGAGCTAATCGCTCCGATCGCTCTTGAACAAGGTACTCGCTTCGCGATTCGCGAAGGCGGCCATACCGTAGGCTCAGGCGTCGTTTCGAAAATCATCGCTTAATTTTTTGCAAACGGAATTTTATGAAATTCCGTTTGCTTTTTTATTTAAGGAAACTAAATGGCAAAGAATTCAAGTAGAGTAAAGGTCGGATTAAAATGCTCCGAGAGTGGCGATATTAACTATACTACTTATAAAAACAGCAAAACTACGACCGAAAAACTAGAACTTAAAAAATATTGCCCTAGATTAAAAAAGCACACGCTTCATAAAGAAGTAAAGTTAAAAGGCTAATTGTTTATAGGGCAATAGCTCCAACGGTAGAGCGCCGGATTCCAAATCCGATGGTTGGGGGTTCGAATCCCTCTTGCCCTGCCACGAGGATTGGGTATGGAAAAAGTAAAAGAGTATTATAAACAAGCAAAAGTAGAGTTAGATAAGGTAATTTTCCCGACTAAAGATCAGACTAAAACAGCGTATATCTCTGTGGTCGTCGTAGTCGTAGTTATCGCACTGTTTTTAGCGCTAGTGGATCTGATTATGTCCGCTTTGATAACGGCTTAAGCAAGGATACAATATGGCAAATAAATGGTATGCGATACAAACTTACGCCGGCAGCGAGATGGCGGTAAAGCGTGCGATAGAAGCGCTAAAGCAAGACGAAGCGCTGGAGGCTAAGATCGGCGAAGTGTTAGTGCCTACCGAAGATGTGATAGAGGTCAAAAATACAAAGCAAACCATCAAAGAGCGTAGCTTATATCCAGGGTATTGTTTTGCAAATTTAGATCTGGATACCACTTTATGGCATAGAATTCAGATGCTGCCTAAGGTCAGTCGCTTTATCGGCGAGGCGAAAAAGCCCTCTCCGCTACCGGAAAAAGATATCGAAATAATTCTAGAAAAGATCAATAATCGCGAGGCTCCTAAGCCGAAGATAAATTTTGAAGACGGAGAGACGGTTAGGATCGTCGACGGACCTTTTGCTAATTTCAACGGCATCGTAGAAGAGTATGATATGATCCACGGCAAGCTTCGCCTTAATGTTTCGATCTTCGGACGAAGCACGCCGATTGAAATTTCATATTCGCAAGTTGAAAAGATTATTTAAATTTTATAAGGAGTAAATTTATGGCTAAGAAAGTTGTTGGCGAAATCAAGCTGCAAATAGCGGCCGCAAAAGCAAATCCAAGCCCGCCGGTAGGTCCTGCGCTAGGACAAAAGGGCGTTAATATTATGGAATTTTGCAAAGCGTTTAACGAGCGAACCAAAGATATGGCGGGCTTTAATATTCCCGTTATCATCACGGTTTATGCCGATAAAAGCTTTACTTTCATCACTAAGCAGCCACCTGCGACGGATTTGATCAAAAAAGCGGCGAAGATAGATAAAGGCTCGGACAACCCTCTTAAAAAGAAGGTAGCGTCCTTAACGAAAGCTCAGGTTTTAGAGATCGTCGAGAAAAAGATCGCCGATCTGAATACCAAAGATAGAGAGCAGGCTGCTAGGATTATAGCCGGTTCGGCTCGCTCTATGGGCATTACGGTCACTGACTAGACCTTTTGACCGCTAAGGTTTAAAAAAGCGGTAGCACTTTAATTGCGGAGAAATATATGCCAAAAAATTCAAAAAGATTCAACGAACTTTTAAAAAAAGTTGACGTAAATAAAATTTATAGTGTAGACGAAGCGGTAAGCACGGTAAAAACTTTAGCTTCTGCTAAATTTGACGAGACGGTGGAGATCGCTCTTAAACTAAACGTAGATCCAAGACATGCCGATCAGATGGTGCGCGGCTC
>NZ_CALHIK010000154.1 GCF_938030785.1 uncultured Campylobacter sp. | reverse complement strand
TCTCTATATCTCTACCGCCCAAATAATATTCTTCCAGCGGATAATTTATATTGCCGCAGTTATCAAATTTAAACCCTTTTCCGATACCAACTACGGCATTTTTTCTCTTTTTATAGTATTCTCTAGTGATGTCAAAATTTGTTACCAAGTCATAAATATACTCCGAATGGTTAAATTGCATATAATTACCGTTAAATATAGCAAATTTATCAAGAAACAAAGTGCCAGCAATAGCTTTATCGTCGCCGTCAACCCTAACTATCGGTCTGTCAAATCCAACGCTCGTATCTTTTAAATTTATTTTTAGATATTTCTTTGGATCGGTTTTTTTAGCCTTTAACTCTTTCATCAGTATCTGCTCGGTCGTTTTTCCCTCTTGATAATATTTTTCTAATACTTCAAAACAATTCGATAAATTTATATTTTCTAGTTCATAGTATGCAACCTCGTATTTACTGGACCAAAATCTACCGAAGGTTTTTAACCTATAATCATCAATCATCCAATATAACTTTACGTCATAGTCCAAATATGCCCCTGCTACTTTTTTATACAGCTCCTCTTTGGGTAAAATTCTATCCTCTTTGAGGCAGTATCCCTGCTTGTATTTATTGTAATCAGGGAGGGAAACGACGGCGAAGCCTCGTGAGGTGGAATAATCAGGGATTATACGGACAAATGCAGCACAGAGTATCGCCGCCAGAAGTAGCGTGCCTATCGCGACTTTAAATTTAGCGGATTTATAAAATTTCATATCGTTTCTTTTCTATCCATCCATTCGTTAGAGGCTAATTCTTTCGGACCAGGAGGAGTTTTCTTTCCCCACAAATAATAACTCAATATATCGGCTCCGTAATTACCCTCTAAGTCTAATCTTAGATCAGTTTCTTTTTTGCTCATCTCTTATCCTTTTTCGGTTACATTCGTTAAGATAAAATTTCGACTAACTTTATCCGCCGTGAATCCACATATCCAGTTCCTGTTCCGCCGGGGCTTTGATATCAAAATCTATATTTCCGCAATTATCGTATGAGAATTTACGTCGCAAATGCTTCATATGAGTATAAGCCAAGACTTCGTTAAAGTTTTCTAAACTCTCATATCCGTTTTTTATTCGCATTAAATTTTCTTTGCTTTTGATTTTTGTTAAATCTTCTTTATTGTTAAGCTCGATATACCAACTTATATAACCAGGTCTGGCATAATTCACAAAAAATTTATTCTCTTTTATTAAAAACGATTTTTCTAAAAACATTTTTCCACCATGAAGCGGATTTTTCTCTTCGGATAAGATGATAGGCTTTTTAAAGCCTAAAATTTCATCCTTATACACAAAGTATTTGGATAGATCGGAGATATCTATTTGCGTCTTGTCTTTTATCTCATAATCAAAACTCTTTCTGTCGGTATTTTCAACCAAAAAATCAAACCAGTTTTCTTCATTAAAATCGCCGATTAGATAGAGCTTGGAGATGTGTGCCGTATAAAAACTATGGCCGAAATTTTTTATATCGTGCTCATCGATAATGGTATTTCGCAAAATTTCATAGTCGTAATATCTTTTAAAATAATTTATAGCGGCATTTTGAAGCAATTCTTCGTTGCTTAAAGCTCTATTCTCTTTTAGGCAGTATCCTTGCTTGTATTTGTTGTAGTCAAAAATAGTAACTAAAGCAAAGCCTCGTGAAGTTGAATAATCGGGGATTATACGGATAAATACGGCGCAGAAAAGTAGCGCCGCGGCTAGGATTTTAAATTTAAGTTTGCCAAATTTCATTACAATCCTTTAGGCGCCGCCAGCGAAGCAAACGCATACCTCACTGCCTCATTAAATTTATACTTTCGCTCCGCATTCATCGCCCCGACCTTTCTAAATTTGAGATAAATTTTAGCGACGCTCAAAGTTTTTCTACCCGCGCCAAAACCTCTTTGCATCGCTAAATTTTATATCTCGCGCTAGCCAATTTTAAATCGCCGCAACATTTAAATTTTTGGTTCTCGCGACGCTTAAATTTTCCCAGGCACGGCGCGTAAAATTCAGCGGTGCGGCGCCAAAAATTTCAGATAAATTCTAAAGCCGCGCCTTAGTTTTACGCCCGCAAAATTTAACCGCACCGCAAAAGCTACTTCGCTGCGCAAAATTTAACCGCGCCGCGCTAAAGCTCGTTACTTCTTCGGCTTGCTTAGCTCGTAGCCGAAGTGGATCTTTTTACTCTCGCCCGGCTTTAGCTCAAAGTCCCAGCTAAGTAGTCCGTCCTTGCCGAGGCTGCTCTGCTCGGGCGAGTTTTTCAGCGCGACCTTTACGTCTTCATGCGTCGAAACGGGCGCTCGCTCTTGCAAAACCACGTTCCACGCGCGCTTGGAGCTATTTTTGATCTCGTAATCCCAAGCCATGGAATTTTTACTTTCGCCGCCGAAAAAGGAGTTTTTCGTGAAGTTGTTCGCCTGCTCTTTTTTGACTTCGATCAGGCTATTTTTACCCAGATATGCCGTAGCCTCGGAGTTTGCGGCAAAGCCTAGATGCACGAGCCCGATCTGCACGCCGTCGAGCTTTATTAGCGTTTCGCTCTCCTCTATGCTTCTTTCGGGGCTAAATTTAGCCCGCACGTAGGCCGCCTCGCTGCCGTAGCCGTCGATGAGCAGATCAAATTTCGCATCCAGACTCTGTTTATCGAAGCTGAACTCGCCGGCCTCACCCGCTTTTAGGCTCACGCCGCTAATTTTCCACACCTTTGAGAGTGAGCTTTCGATATTCGAGCCCGTCCTTGCATACGACGATCTAGCCTCCGCCGCAGGCGCCCTCTGCATATCCGCCACCTCTAGCATCACATCCTTTTTATAAGCCGCCGCGGGCGCCGGCTTTGCAGGCTCGCCCTCGTACCACGGGTAAAAGGGCTGCGGCGCGGTCTGCGAGGAGTACTCGTAAGGATACAGCGCGATCGTCAAATTCGCTAGCTCGGCGTTTAGCGGATTTTGCACCGAGAGCTTTTGCGCGACTTCGATTTTGCCGCTAGCAAGATCGGCAGAGAGCTCGTTGTGCGTGTAGGCGCTTACGTCAACGGGGTAATTGATCTTAACGAAGCTCGGATCGCAGCCAAAGTTCGCGTTTAAGCGGCGCTCGTTTTTGATCCGGTATTTTGAAATTTTCTCTTTGAGCTTTCCGATTTGCTCGTCCGTTTCTGAAATTTCGCCCGTTACGAGCAAGACCTCGTCGTAAATTTTTTGCGAATCCGCCTTTAGGCTTGCCAAACTTCTATCTTTTAAGCTCGCAAAATCGCTTAAAAAGCGCTGCTGCGCCTTAAGCGCGACCAGGCGGTCGTTTAGCTCGCGCAAGCTCTTTTCGTCCGCCTCTTTTTTGGCGAATTCCGCGTTTTTCACAGGCTCGCTCTCCTCCAAAGACAATTCGCGCACTTCGCAAGAGCCCGCTATCTCGATGCTACGGATATCCAAGTACTCCGGCACGTTCACGCTGAAGTTTGATTTTTGCGCGCCGAAGTTTTGGTGCAAGAAGGCGGAGTTCGCGTAGATCTCAAGGCTATTCTCCTGCGCGCTCAAATTTACGGCAAGCGCCGCAGCTGCGCTTAAAAGAACTATTTTTTTCATTTTTGCTCCTTAAAAATTTTACGTAATTGTAACGATAAATTTTGATTTTTATGCTTAAAATTCGGAGCAAATTTTAAAATCCGACCCCACCGCCCGCTTTGAAATTTTAAAATTTCGTCGCCGTAAAAACTCCGCCGCGGGCGCTAAAATTTTATCGCTGCTAGCGCCTGCAAACACTTTCACTATCGCGACTAAACCGATAAATTTTAAAATTTTGCGTAGCACAATTTCTTAAACTTTAGGCGAGCGAAGCAATGCGAAGGAAGCGCGGGGCGCTTCCTAGCCTTCGCGAGAAAAATAGTGAAGCTCCTCATCGCAGCGGCGGCTTGGCTGTCGCAAGGAGTTAAACCGATAAAAATGCAGGCGTTAACCTGCCGTAACTTTAGCGGGGTGCGGGGCAGAGCCCCGCTCGCAGCGGCGGCTAAGCCGCCGCGAGAAGTCAAGATCAAAACGGATACGTCAAGCAACACACCCTGCCGACCTTTTCGTTGTAGCTGACGTCGAGCTTCAGATCGTATAGTTTGCTTAAAATTTCGCTCTTTATGATCTGCTCCGCTTTGCCGTATGCAACCTCGCCGCCGCCTTTTACGAGCGCGACGTATCCGCCCAAAAGCAGCGCGAAGTCCGGATTGTGCGTGGCTAAAACGACGGTGTAGCCGTTTTTTAAAAGCTCCTTCGTGGCGCGGAGGAATTTGTATTGGTTGGCAAAGTCTAACGCCGAGGTGGGCTCGTCGAAAATCACGATCTTAGGCTCGCTGCAAAGGGCGCGTGCGATAGACGCCATCTGTCTCTGACCGCCGCTTAGGCGCGTGATGATCTTGTCTTTTAGGTGCCAAATTTCAAGCATTTTCATGTAGCGCTGCGCGAGCTTGTAGTCGTTTTCGCTCGGCTGCGAAAAGATCCCGATATGCGCCGTGCGCCCCATCAGAACGTACTCAAAGACGCTGTAATCGTACTCACAGACCTCGCTTTGCGAGACGTAGCCGATGATCTCGGCACGCCCTTTGGCGCTGAGGCTCGTCATATCCTTGCCGTCGATTGAAATTTTACCGCGCAGGGGCTCAAGCGTGCCGCTGATTAAATTTAAAAGCGTCGATTTGCCCGCGCCGTTTTGCCCCAAAATCGTCAGCATCGCGCCCGCTTCGAGGTGTAAATTTACGTCGTGCAGCGTCAGAGGAGCGGATTTTACGTAGCCGAAGTCTAAGCTCTCAACCCTAACCATTTAGCTTCCTTTTGTTTTTAAGCAGGATGAATATAAAAAATAGCGTGCCGATAAAGCCCGTAAGCACCCCTAACGGGATCTCGCTTTGATTTATACTGCGCGCTACGTCATCTACGATGAGTACGAAGATCGCGCTTAAAAATATGCTCGCAGGGATAGCCTTGGTATTGCTAACGCCCACGATCATGCGCGTTAGATGCGGCATCAAAAGCCCCACCCACGCGACTATGCCGCTGATACACACGCTGCTTGCGGTTAGCAGCGTCGCGCAGACGATGATGATGCCCCGCTCCAGCACGACGTTTACGCCGAGCTTCGCCGCGGTCGCATCGCCCATAGATAGGACGTTTATGCGGTAGCTCATCAGCACCAAGATAGCGATACAAACCCCCATCACCGGCGCTATCATCGCTAGTACGCTAGGATCGACTTTCGCGAGGCTTCCTAGCTGCCAATAAACGATGTCGGCAAGCTTCGTCTCGGGATCCGCCATAAATTTTAAAAATCCGATCAGCGCGCCCATCAGACCGCTTACGATGATGCCCGCAAGCACGAGCATTATGGTGGCGCTGGAACGCAGCGCGCGCGTGATCAGAAGCGTAATGCAAACCGCCGCGAGCCCGAAAACGAAAGCGAAAAGCTGGATCAAAAGGATATTTAGATCAAGCAGGATCGCGATCGCCGCGCCCACGCAAGCTCCGGCGCTAACGCCTAAGAGATCGGGCGAGACGAGCTGGTTTTTAAAGACGCCCTGATAAGCCGTGCCGCTGATGCCCAGCGCCGCGCCCACGAGCACTGCGGCGATGATACGCGGCAAGCGCACCTGCATGACGACGTTATGGACGTTTTGCGCTACTTCGCCGCCGCTAAGCGCTTTTAGCACCTCGGTGATGCTTAGGCCGAAGCGCCCTATACAAAGCGATATCGCAATAGTCGCAATCGTCGCCAGTATCAGCAGCACGAGCATAAATTTAAAATTTTTCATACCTTCCCTTGCTTTAAATTTTATCTTTTGCCTTAAATTTAATCTTTGAAATTTTGCCTCGTTGAAACCTGCTTAAAATTCCGCTTTAAATTCCGCCTTCCGGCTCGTAGGCGAAAGGCTTACGGCATCGCTTGAGCCGCTTTTGCGCTGCTTGCCTTGCCGATAAAAGCGCAAATAGCCGCAAATCGCGCAAAATTTATTTTTGTAAATGAGCTTTAAGCCTAGGCGCGATTTTAGCGCAAATCAAATTAAAATATATTGATACAACATAGCAAATTATAAGGGGTTTCGGCGCTCGAATTTTTACGGCAAAGCGCGCAGCAGGATGGCGCCGGCGGAGGGGTTGGGCGCGCATTTAGGAAAAAGGCGGACGCTTCAGAGCAAAGACGGCGCAAGCGCCGAGATAAGGGGGGAAAGCCGCATCTTCCGCGAGCTAGTCGCGAAATTTGGGCTGGGAATATAGCGCCGTAAAATTTAGCGCTGCAAATTTAAGATCGTAAATTTTGACGGCACGGCTTTCGAAAGACCGCGGTTGCGCTACGCCGTCATTGCAAGTAGCTGAAATTTAACGTTTTTTACAAACAAGTGCTTATGCGAAAAACTAAATTTAACCCCGTGAGTTTTATAAATTTAGCGATCCATAAAAAGTAAAATCCGAGCGGAGCGAGCTTTGTTTAAATTTAGCGCCATCCGCAAAGTGTAAAATTTTAGCCCCGCAGCTTTGCGAACTATTTAAATTTAACGCTATAGTCTATCTTAAATAATCGATCAGCCTGGCGGAAATTTCGCGAAACTGCAAAATTTTATGTCCCTTTTTCTCGCGCATAAAGTCCTGTGCATCGCGCAGTCTCGCAAACGTGATGAGATCGTCGCCTCTGGCGCTTTGCAGCACGCTACCGAAAACATAAAACGCGTCCTGCGCCCGCAAAATTTCGCCGCTTGCGTAATCGGTGACGTAAAGCTCCGCGCCGCTGAAATTTGCGCCCGTTGGATTTGCCTCGCCGAAATTGCCGTTAGCGGGATTTTTGCTCGCGGAATTCGCTCCAGCGGAAGCCCCACCTTTATTGCCGCTCAAATTTTCGCCCTCGAAAAAATATGCAAACATCGCCTTGGGCGAAGCAAACGCTAGCGCGCTGCCGTCTTTGAGCCTTGCATAGGCGCGAAATTCAGGGTGCGCGCTAGTATCGATGCCGTATTTGGCGCAGGTAAGATTTACGTCTTTAAGCCACGCAGGCTCGTGCGCAGATTTGAAATTTTGTGCCGAGCCGGAGTCTGTACTATTGGGCGTACCTAAATTTTGCGCCGAACCAGAGCTTTGAGCCGCGGAATTTTGTATCTCAGCTGCACCGCAAAGCGCTATAAATGCCGCCAAAATGAGTGGAAATTTCACGCTAAATCCTTCGATCTAAAGATAAAATAGCCCAAAATCAGGCTTGCCGCGCCCAGAGCGATCGGATAGAGCAGCGAAAAGGCGATGAAAAGCCCGCGCCCGAAGTGATCTAGGATAAAATACGCCGTCGTACCAATAACCGCAAGATCGGGATCAAACAGGCTGATAGCGGCGATGCGGAAGTCCTCCATCGGGTTTGCTAGGGCGATCGCAAAGATCAGATTTTCGTTCACGCCCGTTTTTGCGAGCAGTCCGATCAGCACGAGATCCAAAAACGCAAGGCAGAAAAGCCAGACGAAAAACGCGAGCCCAAGCCCCATCTCTTGGCTTTTTGAGACGGCGCAGATCAAAAATGCGATCCCTAAAAACGCCGCGCATAAGCTAAAAAGCAGCCCCGTATAAAGCAGGCAGATCGCCCACGGAATGCCCGTGCCTTTGATCGCGCCCCAAACGATCGCAAGCAGCAGCGACAAAAATATCGGTACGAACACTCCAAACAGCCTTCCCAGCGCCTTGCCGTAATAATACTGCGCCTGCGAGATCGGAAAGCTTAGCAGGTATTCTAAGATATTTAGGTCGCGATCGGCTAGGATCGCCTTGCTGGTGGTGACGAGCACGAAGACGGGCAGGATGATGATGCAGATCTGAATAAACAGCAGCAGCAGTCGCGAAAGCCCGCTAAAACCGAGTACGCGCGAGTCGGTCACCCCCGTGATAAAAAACGCCGCCACGAGCCCGCTAAAGATCAGCAGATAGAGCAAAAACCAGCGCGAGCGGAAGGATTCTTTGATATCCAAAGCGGCGATGGTGAGTAAATTTTTCATTCTTTTTCCTTTTTTGCGCCTCGGCGCGCTTTAAATTTAGATTTCTCGCGCGGCTTAAATGCGCCCGTCTTTAAATTTTAGCCTCGTTTTGCGGCGCGGATTTTGCAGCCTTAAATTTCGCTTGCCGAGCGTTTAAACGGGCGGCAAAAATTTTATCCGCAGCGTGCGACTTCAGCTCGCGCATAAATTTTAAATTTAGAGTCCGAGCCTACGGCGCACTCAAACAGCGCGTCGTTTGCCGCCTGTTATCCGTCATTACGCCGCAGTTTTAAAATTTAGCCGTTTTGTGGAACGCTTAAATTTTAGCTTCGTAAAATTTCAAAAACGGGGCGTATTCCGCGGCATAAAATTTTAAATTCTAAAAATCCCGAAGCGACAAATTCCGCACCGGATAAATTTTAAATTTACGGCGAAATTTTAAGCTAGCGCGTCCATGTAAATTTTAATTCGGCAGAACGAAATCTCGCGCCGTACGTTAAATTTAGCCGTATCGCGAGATAAATTTCACTACCGTTGGGCGCCAAACTTTGCCTCGCGCCGAAGTTGCAAAGTAAAATTTCATCTCGTCTGCTCTCGTTTACGGCGGTGCGATAAAATTTTACGCTTTAAATTTAGCGTAAAACGAAGCCTCTTAAAATTTCGTCTTAGCCAAAGCGTCCTTAATGCGAGTGCCCTGAAGGCATACCGTGCGCCGCACCGCCGCTTTCGTGCATATCGTGCGGCTCGCCTTGAGGATGTGCCGTGCTGCCCGCATCGCCGCCGCCCATATCATGCTTAGGCTCGCTCATGCCGTGCTCCGCAGAGTGAGGGTCTTTCATGCCGCCCATATCTCCATGACCGTGCATACTTCCCATATTGCCGTGCGCATCGCGACCCATATCGCCCATTCCCATACCGTGCGAGCCGCCGCCTGCTTTAAGCGCCGCGACTACTTGATCGAAGTTGAAGTCTTGCTTGCCCTCTTGCTTGTTTTTAAACGCGCCCCAGCCAAACGACATAGGGGTTTTAAAGCCCTTGTAAAAATGCGCCGTGCGTGCGTCGATAAACTCGCCGTTACCGCTAGCGTCATTGATGTAAATTTTGGCGTCTTTCAGCCAGCTTAGTTTGTCGTTGGTAACCATAAAATCCACCAAGCAGCCGATGTCGTCGAAGTAGTGGTTTTTGCCGTCCACGCGTACATCGACGCTGAAGCGGTTGTCGCTGATCGCCATCTGGCAGTGCTCGCACACGTCTCTGTCGTAATGCACGTTGCCGTAGTCCTTCTCGTCGCCGCAGCCTAAAAACGTAAGCGCAACAAGTGCGTAAAGTAAAGCTCTAAACATTTTTGTCATCTACGATCCTCCCTAGATCCATTGAAATCATTCTTTTTACCAGTCCTCCCACTTCCTCGAGCCTATGCGAGATAAAGATCAAGCTTTTGTCTTTTGCGTGGTTGTGCAAAAGCGTCTTAAAACGCTCACGCGCGCTCGGATCGAGATTGGCGGTCGGTTCGTCGAAAATCATCGCCTTGCTAGCTCTGCCGAATGCTAGCGCAATTAAAAATTTTTGCTTCATACCGCCGGATAGCTTATGAAAGGGTTTGTTTAAATTTGAACTCAGATCAAGCTCCATTTCGTCGCAAAATTTTACTATATCCGCTCTGCTTGCGTCGGCTGTACGCTCGGCGAAGTAGATGAGCTCATTTAGGCTCAGCTTAAGCGGCGGCGGGGTTTGCGGCACGAAGCTGATACCGCGTAGTGCGCGGCTACGCTGTTTAAACGAATCAAATCCGTCGATAGCGACGCTGCCGCTTGTGGGTATGTATTCGCCTAAAATCGTCCGCATCAGCGAGCTTTTGCCTGCGCCGTTTTGCCCGACGAAAAGCACCTGCTCGCCGTCCGCGATATTTAGATCGATATCTTTTAAAACGAATTGATCTCCGAATTTCTTGCTTACGTTTTTAATCTCTATCATGGGCTTCCTTAGATCATATCTTTTAGCTTATTGCCGATACCGAGTGCGTCTTGATGACACACGTCGATACAGCGTCCGCATAGCGTGCAGTCGATCCCTTTTAGCATAAATTTGCTCTTATCGCCCAGGTTTTCGGACGCCTTTTTTTTGGTGATGTCTAGCACGTGCGAGACGAAGCAGACGTCTTGGCAAACGCCGCAGTGATCGCACCTGCTTTTATCCCAAGTAATCTTGCTAAGGCTCGCTTTCGCCGCAAGCGAATAGGTGCTGCCTAGCGGGCATAGGTGCGTGCACCACATCCGCCTGCTAAAAAATACTTCGAGTAAAAACACAAAAACGATCCAAAGCCCCGCCAGCGAGAAGCCGTAGATGATGAGGCGCGATAAAATTCCCACGACGTTAAAAATTTCAAAAACGAGTAGATCCGTAATCGCGCTTAGCAGTAAAAACACCGCCCAGATCGCATATCGCATACCGCGCGGCAATGAGCGCTCTTTGATGACGTGCTTAGTAATTAGCGTATTATGCAGCTTTTCGCCGATCTCGCTAAGCGCTCCGTAAGGACAGATCCACGAGCAAAACGCCTTGCCGCCCGCGATGAAGTAAAACAGCAAAATGGTGCCCGAGCCGATAAGTAGATTTATCGGCAGATCCTTGTGCGCGGCGATCACCTCAAGGGTGGCAAAGGGATCTGCTAAGTGAAAGCCAAGTATCCGCGAGCCGCTGATGTCGCCTTCTAAAATTTGAATATCGGCGCGAAAGGAAAGCACGAAAAGCAGATGTACCAAAAATACCGTGGCGTAGCGCAGCGCCCGAATGCTGGGGCGCAGTTTGCCGCTTCTGTTTTTAAGCGCAAAGGTCGAGAAAAAGCTCGTATTTTTGATCGTGCATCGCGAATTATATTTATCCAAGACTTACTCTTTAAATTTTGAAATTTCATCCGCGAGCTTATCTAGGCTCTCGTCGCTTACGTTGGTTAAAAGTCCGCTCATCAGGCTGTTTTTGATCTTGCCCGCTTTATAATCTTTGAGGCTTGCTAAAATTTGATCCTTGCTCTTGCCGCCGATCGGCGGAGCGATCTTGCCGCGTCCGTCGTCGCCGTGGCAAGGCGCACAGCTTACCAGATATGAGCTGCTTACCTCAAAGTCGCGCTCTTTGACGCTCTGCTCTAAAATTTTAATATTTTTTACGTCCTTATCGTCGATGAGATCAACGCTTTTGCTCTGCGGCGCTGGTTTTGTTTGCGCCTGCGGCTTAGCCTGCTCCTGTTTCGGCGCGCCGGAGCCACCAGAGCTTGCCATAAAGATCATCAGCGCGATCAGCGCTACACCCAGAATTAAAGCTAAAATTTTACCCGGTTTCATTTCTGCTCCTTAAATTGTTGATTGAACTCGTAAATTTCTTTCGCCATCGTCTCTATCTGCTGCTCGCTCATGCCGTTTACGAGCTGCACCATAAGAGGATTGGGTTTTTCTTTAAATTTATACTTTTTAATCATATCCACGATCTGCGCGTCGGTTTTATCCAGAAGCGAAGGACCGATGATGCCGTTGGCATAGTCGTCGTGGCACGCCGAGCAGCGCAGGATAAAGTCCCTGCCCAGGCGCTTTTTCATCAGGTCGAAATTTAGCTTTTCGTATTGGTTTTTGATGCTTGAATACGCCACGATATTTTTGGTTGTTTCATTCACGTCGCCGTTTAGATTAAAATTTACCATTCGCTCGCCATAAAAATCGTAGCTTACGAACTTGTCGTCCCGCTTTGGCGCTTCGCCGCTTTTGACGGTGATGCGAGCTCTAGCGGCGGAGCTTTGCTCCGCGCTCTGCGATGCGGAATTCACACTCGCGGAATTCTGATCCGCAGAATTTTGCCCTACGGAGCCTTGCGAAACGGAATTCTGCCCTGCGGAATTTGCAGCGGTGGAGCTTGAATCGCCGTCATCTCCGCAGCCGCACAGCAAAAGCGCCGCAGCTAGCGAGCAGATGTAGAATTTAATGGAACTTTTCATTGTTTTCCTTCATAGACTGATTTATAATCCGCCCGCGGGAGTATCTCGATGATACGCGCGGGGCAGAGCTCGGCGCACGCACCGCAGCCGACGCAAGCGCTACGGATCTGCGGGGCGAAATGTTCATTCGCCTTTATCATCGCAATAGCTTCAAGCGGCTGCGGGTAAGGGCACAGCGACGCGCACAGATCGCAGGGCTTGCCCTCTTTGGCCGCCAGCGCGGAGTTTAGCTCGCGCTCCTGCTCGGTCTTGGCGGGCTTTAAGCGCAGATCGCTAGATTTTAAAGTTTGCCCGCGATACGCCAAACAGGCGTCTAAATTTTTAATCACGGCGATACCCATCGCAACCTTTTTAGGCTCGTTGGTCTCGTGACTGAGCGCGCCGCTTGGACAGGCGAGCACGCAAGGAAGCGCGCCGCAAAGATAGCAGCCTCGCTCTTTGGCGTCGATGACCGGGGTACCGATGTCAAAAAGATGGGTAATATCCAGCAGATAGATGCTGTGATAGGGGCAGACCTGCACGCATTGGCCGCACTTGATACAGCTACTGCGGAAGCCACGCTCCGCCAGCGCTCCGGGCGGACGCAGATATAAAGAGGCGGAATTCCCGCTAGAATTTTTTGCGGAATTTTGCTTTATGGAATTCGGCGCGGAATTTTGCCTCGCAGAATTTACGGAATTTGACGCGCTGGAATTCTGCGCTTCGCCGCCCGTAAAATTTACGGAATTTGTGGAATTCTCATCCGCAAACAAGCTCGCTGCCCCTAGCGCCCCAAGCGCTCCGCCAAGTAGTCTTATCGTTTCGCGTCTATCCTTTATCATTGCTTCATCCTAGGTTTTGGATCTTTCAGTAGTAGCTCGGGCTCTGAAAACGGAGCTAGCTTGGAGATGAAATTTAAAAGCGCGATCCCACTGGAGCCGTAGAAAAATCGCACGCTAGGCTTATGCGCCCAAAGCCTATCTGCATAGGCGTATGCTGCGTAACTCACGTCGCCGTAACCGTCGCCGTCGCGGTCAAATCCGTCGTAATCGTCGAAGTAGTTGCCGATCCATTCATTTTCTAAAAGCTTTGATTGGGGCGTATCGTTTAGCGCGATCTCCATATTGCCTTTAAATTTGTTGTCTTTAAAGATGCTTTTTAGCTGCGTAGCGTGGAATTGCACGCCGATGCTGTTATACTCCACGTCGTTACGCTCAAAAACATTCGTGCTGCCCGGCTGATACGGAGATTGATCCAGATAAAATCCGCGGGCGTTGTAGATGACTTTATTGTCGGTGATGGTAAAATTTGAACTATCCTTCATACCGATACCTACGCCGTAAGCGCCGTCTGCGTTGCGTACGACGTTACGCCTGGCGACATTGTCGCTCGAATACATAAAAAATAATCCCACGGTGTTGCCGTCGTAGTAGTTATCCTCCACGACGTTATGCCCGGAGTTCATAAAGTGCAATGAATAACGGCAGCTGTGGCCTTTATTGCCTGCGACGAGATTGCCGTTTGAGAAGTAAAAAACGGTGTCGCGGACATTGTGGACGTCGTTATTTAAAATTTTATTGGCGTTGGAATACCAAAGCTTGATGCCGTCGCCTTTGAAACTCGTGCGGTAGGCGTTGCTCGAAATTTCGTTGCCCTCGATCGTTACGTCGTTTGCTTTGCTTAGCACGACGCCGTAGAGCACGTCTTTGATGAGATTATTTTTTATGATTGCGCCGTTTACGTCGCTTACGTTGATGCCCGCATCCTCGCTAAGATGCTCGAAGCCTCCGTTTTGAATCGTTAAATTTTTGATCGTAACATGCGGGGCGCGCACGCGGATCACCGTTGCGTTGCGATCGCCTATGATCACGGCGGAGCGGTCTAGCCCATCGATAGTAAGGGGCTTATCGATTAGGATATTGCCGTGGTACTCGCCCGCGGCTAGCTCGATAATATCGCCCGCTTTTGCGCTATCGATCGCGTCTTGAAGCTCGCCCGCGCCTAGAATTAGGGCGAGCGAGAATACAAGAAGAAGCTTCATCTATGTTCTCGTAGAAATTTTTTCTTAGAAAATAGCGCCAGCGCCGATAGTAGCGATAGGGCTATCATCAACCAAAAGCCAAGAGCGGGATATGAATGGGTAGTAAAATGCGCCACGCTGCCGTCGCCGAATGCCGTAGGCATAAAAGGTTTGATCTTAAATGCGCCCCAATCTTGCAGGTTGTGCCCGAACCAATAGAGCCAGCCCACGTAGCAGCCGATGAAGATAAGCGGCGCAATGATCGGAAGTATCATGAGTAGGGTCTGTCCCTTGCCGTCGTAGTATAAAAACGCAAGCATTCCTAACGTAGCGATTATGAGATAATACGGCGATAGCGAGTGCTCAAGCGTGCCTCCGCGCCATACTGGATACATTCCGATATAGTGATTTAGGGTGTTCATCTCGCTGATATCACCGCTAAACCCGTCGACGTGGACGTAGAGCGGAATTCCGTCGGGAAAAGCCTCTTTTGGATAGTTCGGCGCCTCGAGTGAAATTTTCCATACGGGTATGCTAGGGGCGCCGACTTCAAATTTATGCTCCAGCATCGCGCCCAGATCGTTTTTAACATCGCTAGGGATTAGATGGTTTTTATACGAGGCTTTCGTGTATAAATTCCATATCGGCGCGGAGTATGCAGGTAGCTGCGAGACGCTGCTAACCTGCCCCGATACGATTCTGCTTTGGACTTTGAAAAATCCTAGCGTAGGGATGGTAAAAGCGACCGTCATAATAAGCAGCGCTAAAATCGCGTAAATTTTATACTTTGGCATTTCATCTCCTTTAAATTCTCCCCCTTGCGGGGGAGAGTGGGGCTAATTAAGACCCGCGTTCTCATCGACCCATTTTAGGTATTCGATGATATCTTTGATCTCTTCGTCTTTCATATGCTGATTAGGCATACGGAGGTTGAAGTAATTTATCATAGCCTTGACGTAGTCGTCTTCATAGAATTTAGCCGGGTCTTTGATGAAATCGGCAACCCACTTCTCGCCGTTTTCGTGACGGAGTAGGACGCCCGTTAGATCAGGGCCTGAGCTTACTTGACCGATTACGTGGCAGCCGTTGCAGCCTCCGCGCAGATAGGCTTTCTCGCCGTTAGACGCAGCCTCGCTCATAGGAGTGGAGAGCTCGCGGATTAGGTTGTTTTTAGCGCGAAGTCCGACGTCTGCGGTCTTGACTAGATACTGCCAAACTTGACCTTCCCAAAGTATAGCGCCATTCATATCGCCCGCTTTTACCGCGGCATCGGCTTTAGCTTTGGTCTCGGGAATTTTGCCGTATTGATCCAGCGCGTCATCGACTAAAGCCTTGACCTTAGGATACTTCTCATAGTTCTTCTCTTTTAAGAATTTAACGACCGATTGGATGACGTCGTCGGTGGCTTTATTCGTAGCTACTACCTTGTCGTATTCGGCTTTTAGAGCTTCAGGGCTAAGAGCTTTTAGCATAGATGCTTTGGCCGATTCATATTTTTTGTTCGGATCTTTTACGTAGAGGTAGCCGAACATCTCAAGGTGCAGCGCAGAGCAGAATTCCGTGCAGTAGAAAGGAAATACGCCTTCGCGATCCGCGATGAAATTTACGCTCGCGGTCTTGCCCGGCTCAAGCGACATATGCACGTTGTAATTATCGACCGTAAAGCCGTGAGTTTCGTCCTCGGCGCGCTCTAAATTTGTCATATAGATCGTTACGTTATCGTCCTTATTAACCTCGATGTGCTCCGGGTTGATATGGCTGCGGACTGCGGTGGCATAGACTTTTACGTTTTTGCCGTCGCGCTCGATGCGCTCTTGACCCGCTAGCGTCATAGCAGGATGCTGCTTGCCGGTGCGCGAGTTCGTACCCATCGCATAGGTAGGCGAGGTATGAAGCTTGCTTGCAGCGATCGAAACGACGTCGTGCGGCTCGCCAAGACCGATAGGAAGATCATAAAGCATCTCCATTTTAGGTCCTGTGATGTCGATTAACTGATGGTTTTGCGGATGAAGCGGCCCGATAGGATTAAATCTATCGATCGAAAGCTTATCCAGCGCGATTACGTATTTGCCGACCGGTTTTGAGGATTTGCCCTCCATAGAATCGAGGTGCCCGATATTGTAGTGGACGTTGATTCTATCTAAAACCTTGAGCGTCTTGTAGTTCCATTTTACGATCTGACTATCGACGTAAAGCGACGTATAGATTATGCCGTCTTGCGAATCGAAGGTATTATGAAGCGGTCCAAGACCAAGTTCTGCTTGTCCGTGAAGCGTCTTTTGCATATCTAGGATCGGAATTCCGTATGGGTCTTTGCCCGTAAATTCCTTCTTATCGATTAGCTCTTTGATCTTTTTGAAATCATAAACGCTAGCGTGGGTATCGAGTTTACCGCCGATGATAATGTAGCGGCCGTCCGGGCTAACGTCGACGCCGTGAGGTGATTTTGCCTCTGGGATCAAAAACAAAGCGCCCGCCTTTACCGCGGCGTCTATAGTAATTACTCGGTGTCCATTTACTACCTTATAGTTTTTGCTGTCTTGAGCGAGCTTTTCTAAAATTTGCCAGTTGTAAACGTGCAAGTAGTCGGTGTCGTTGCGGCTCATACCCGCTTCCATCGGAGGAAGACCCTTTTCGATGCCGCCTGTGTACATTTCGGAGTTGAAGCTGTTGGTAAACGCCCAGCCGAAGCTCTCGCCCTTACCCGCGTCGCTTAGATCTTGCATATATGGAGGAAGCTCAAGCGAGAAAGATTTGCTCTCGTCGATCCTACCTTTGTCGTAGTCGAATTTCCATAGCGTTACCGCGCCGCGATAGACTGCCTGATACTCCTCGATCGGGTGCCAGTTATTATCTAGCGGAGTTGCATACTGACTTGCTTCGATGACGTATTCGGTATTAGGCGTGACGAAAGAGCCGCCGTGTTCGCTTTTAATCACCGGATTTACCACTATTTGAGTGGTCTCGAAGTCTTTTAAATTTATAACCGCCAAGCGCGGATTTGCCTTGTCGTTGATAAAGAGATAATCGCCCACGTACTCGCCGTTTTTCTCGCTGAAATTCGGGTGGTGGGTGTCGCCCCAGGTGATCTGTTTGCCATTAATGGTACCCTCTTTTAAAACCGCCTTACTCTCCTCGTCAAAGCCGTATCCCTGCCAAGGCTCCGGAGTAAATACGCCGATATATTTGTAGATCCTCATCGACGGTACGCCGTAAACCAGCACCTGTCCGCTTTGACCGCCCGATGAAAACACCATATAATCGTCCTTCCTGCCGGTCGGCTGATAGGTCTTAGCGGCCGCCAAAACGTCCTTCTCGCTTAAATTTCGCTCCTTCATCACGCGCTCCAGCTCGCTATCTGCGGCACACAGGGCGCTTGCGGCGAACAAAACCGAGCCTAAAAGCACGGGTTTGATACATGTAAGCATGTAATTTCCTTTCTTAAAATTTGTAAATTTTCCCCGATCTGTCGATCACAATGACGGAATTTCCGTCCGCATACATCGCTAAAAATTCGCTCTTTAAATCCAGTTCCTCCTTTACGTCCTTTTTCGTATTTTTATAAATTTTATCTCGCGTCGCGATAAATTGCGTATCTCCTACGCATACGATAGCCTTGATCCAAGAGCCCAAGCTCTTTTTCTCACCGCTTTTTAAATTTATAAAATTTCCGTCTATGTCGCCCAGATACAGCGTCTCGCCGCTGCCGCAATACGCAAGAGCCGTACCGATGGAGCTTTGTTTAAATTCTTTGATCAAATTTAGATCCTTATCAAAACAGCGAACGCTCTTGCTCCAGCCTGCGAGGCAAAGCCCCTCCGCGCTAAAGCTAAGCGCATTTATCCTGCCGTAGCCGAGCGAAATTTTACGCGGTTCGCTCACAGCGGGTTCAAATTTAATCAATTCGTTTTTATTTATCAAAGC
>NZ_CALHIK010000153.1 GCF_938030785.1 uncultured Campylobacter sp. | reverse complement strand
ACGCGAACAAATACAAGATTATTTTCGATGCCAACCGCGAGGTTATCAAGGACGCGAACCTCATCTATCCGGGGCAGAAGATCAGAATTCCAAAAGCTTAAGCTCGCTTTTGAATACTGCGGCTTGATTTTGCAAGCCGCGAATTTTACTTTTGCGAGCATTGCGCTGCGTTTGTGCGAGCCGTGATTTTATCAGCCCGCGGCGCAGCGCGATTTTAGCGAGCTACGATTTTATGAGCTAGCGAGGCGCCGCGGTTTTTTACGCTTTACAGAGTATGATTTTACAGACTGGCAGCGCGAGCACGGTTTTTTTGTGGGGCGTGATTTTTAGCTGGCTGTGCAGCGCAGTTTTTAAACTATGATTTCATGAACCGATGACACGACATAATTTTGCAAGTTATGGATTTTGCAGACTGCGGACTTACGAGCTGCGGATTTGTTTTTGTGAGGCGGGTTTTGATTTTAAGCCGTAGCGCGATTTTGCGAGCCGTACTGCGGCGGATAGCGGATTATTTCCGCATCGCCTGTGTGCCGATATGCCCATACGCCGCTCTCGACAGATTTACGATAAATTCCGTCGCGCCAGCCAAACATATCGCGCTTTGATTGAGATATAAAGATGCCTGAAAATTTTAAAATTTCACCTAGAGATTACGACAAAGAGCCGTTGATTTTACGTGATTATAGTAGAGAAATGTTGCTTCACGGTATTTTAAATTTAATATTTTTCTTGATTTCTTCGCTTTTTGTTTTTGTGATACAAAGTCATATCGAATTTGGAGAATTCGACGAATTAGTGAAAAAAGTTTTTATTTTATTGTTGATATTTGTAGGATTTTTAACTATTTCCTATAAAATAACCATATTTTCAAAGGAACGCTTTGTTTCACTTTCGTCTAATATGAGAGCAGTATATTACGATAGCGATTTGCAAATACGAAAAATTCAGAGCTTATTAGGGAATAAAGAATTTTCATCGTTTTTATATTTCATACTTAGTAGCAAATTTATAACATTATATCCTATTTTAATTGTATCAATAGGTGGATTTATAGTTACTTTTGATAGCGAATTTATAATAAGTTTGCTTCTTTACGCTTTTGCTTTGTTTTTAGCGATTATATATGATATTTTATTTCGTATGTTGCTTTATAAAAAATCAAATAAAAATTTGACAAATTTTTGGGAATATTCGCAAAAATTTGTAATTGATATAGGTTGGATAAGAGGTGTTCGTGTAATAATACAACAAGGGGCAACAATAGCTTTTTTTAATCAAAAAGACCACGATTTATTAAAAGAATATTTTTATACATTTTTTCACATAAATTTTGATACAGATATATAAAAACATTAAGAGTTAAAAATTTTTAGCAAAAATACCGCTCAAATTTTATTAAACCCAAATCCTCACATTCAGTTTTAAAATTTTAACGATACTCAAAAAGTTTAAAATTTCGCTCTTTATCTCGCTTGCGGGGTCGCGGCGCAGCACACTTTCATAGACGCTAGGCTCGAAATTATCGCGCCCGGTGTGCACGAAAATATGGATCCGCCGCTCTCTGATGCTCGCCCAGATCTGCGCCCCGAGCGCGTCGCCCAACGCCAGAAATCGCTCCATAAATGCGGGGGTTAGCACGTACATCGCGTTTTGCGGCTCGTCGCTAAGCACCTTGTAGCGCGCGGCAAACTCCACATTATCCATCGCAACGGGTTTTAGACCTACGTGCTGTTTGTTTTGTATCTCGCGCGGATAGATAAAAACGGGCGCGATGATGCGTTTGTTAAATTCCGCTACGAAAAACGCCCCCACGAGCTCGTGCTGCAAATTTTGATGAAAAAAGCTCACGTCGCTAAACTCGAAGCTCACCCCCTGCCACGCGCCGCCTACGCGGTCGTTGCCGCGCAGATTTTCGATGAACTCGAACAGATCGCTCTGCACCACGCGCCAAAACGGCACGCTGCCGTAGGAGACGTATTCGTAGCCGAGCTCGCGCACGAAAGGCGCCAGATAGTGCTGCTTGTAGCTTTGGCGGTATCGCCCCGTAAAGATCTCTTGCATGCTTCTTACGCCGAGCGCGTAAAGCCGCGTCGCTAGCCACACCGCGAGCGCAAGCGCGGCCAAGCCTATCAACGCCTGCGGCAAGGCTGCGGAGTATTTGAAGATCAAAAATGAGATCGCGACCGCGCCAAATTTCAAAATATTTTCCGTGCCGATGAGATCCTTTTGCCAGCCGTTTAGATGCACCTCTTTAAGGCTTACGGCGAGCGAGGCGATCGCCAGCAGCATAAGCATCGTCGCGCTAAAGCTCTGCACGCCCTGCCTGCGCGCGAAATACGCGATGACGCCGAATACCGCAAACAGGGCGATTGTGCTTATGACGGCTACGAGCTTTAGCTGCTCCACGTGCTTTTTCGCATCCAGCCTCAGGCGCTCCAAATCGTAAATAGTCAAAATTTCGCCTTTTTTAAAATTTGCCCGCAATTTTAGCGAAATTCTAGGAATTTTTAAATTTGGGCGCGAAATTTGGCGCGGTTCGAAGCTAGGCGCAAACTAATTTCGCAGCGGCAAGAAGCAGCAAAGCTCACACTGCGGCGGCTTTGGGATGCCTAAATTTTAAATCAGTGAGAGAATTTTAAAATTTTAATCTCCGCTTTGGCTGCGGCGCAAAGATATCTAGCGCGGTTTTGTGGGGCATTTAAATTTACGGCGGCGTAAATTTAAATGCAAAGACTCGCCGGCTGCGGCTAAATTTAAAGACTCAAATTTTATAGCAGCCGGTCGTCGTTGCCGCCCGGTATAAGTGCGCGGCGCAGCAGTAAAACGAAAGCGTAAAAAAGAGTATCAAAAGAAGCGACCTTATTTGGCCTCAAAATTTTAAAATTCATTCCGCGGCGGGAAGTTAAATTTATAAAAACCGCGGCGCCGCTAAAACAGCGCGGTTTTTACGGACGAGCTTCGCCGCAAAACAAACCGCCGCATAAGTTTAAATTTAAAAGCAAGGGTGAAATTTTAAATCTGCTGTGACGAGGCAAGGTGCCGCGTAAAGCCTTAACTGCGCAACACGCGCTGTTTGAAATCAAAATTTACGCAAGCGATACGGCGTGCGCGAGCCGCGATCGCAAAAAGACGCAAAATTTAAAATCAAACTCTGCGCGAGCAGCGCGCTGAAATTTCACATTCGCAGCCTAAATTTCGCACTTTTAAACGCTAAACTTATCCGCGCATTCAAGCGAGCCGCGCCCTATTCCAAAGCGGCCCTAGGCTCGCTCATACCGACCAGCTTAGCAACGACGCTCGTCGGAAAGGCGCGGATCATCTCGTTGTACTCCCTCGCCGCGGCGGCGTAGTCCTTGAGGGCCGCGGCGATGCGACTGCGGCTACTTTCGAGCTCATTTTGCAAACTCGCAAAATTTTGATCCGCCCTAAGCTCGGGATAGCGCTCGATCGCCAGCATCAGCCGCGAAAGCGCCGAGCTTAGCTCGCTTTGCGCGGCGTTAAATTTAAAAAACGCGTCTCGGTTTTGCGAGGCATCGTCCAAATTTAGGGCGGTCGCCTTGGCCTGCGCGCTTATGACGCCCTGCAGCGCGTCTTTTTCGTGAGTCGCGTGATCCTTTACGATCTGCACGAAACCGGGGACCAGCTCCGCGCGGCGCTTGTATTGACTCTGCACCTGCGCCCACGCGGCGTTTACCTCCTCGCTTTTGGCAACGAGATTATTGTAAACGGGCACCGCAAAGATCACGCAGGCGATCGCCGCGATAATAAGCAGGATCAAAATTTTTAACAAAACAAAGCCGCGGCGCTTTGATTCACCGCTAAAATGGCTTTCGCCGAAGCTTTCATCCGCGCCTGAGTTTATGAAAGGCTCGCCGCCGAGGTTGGCGGTTTTTCTAAAATTTTGCCCGAAATCGCCGTTAAAATTTCCGCCACGCTTCTCGCGCTCGCCGTACGGACGCTCGCCGTATGGACGCTCGCCGCGAGCGAGGCGCCCTACGAAATTTTTGCCGCCGCAACCGCTCATACCCAGCTCCTTTTAATTTCGCTGCTTAGTTTTACTAAAATTTCATACTCGATCGTATCAAAAAATTTAGCCCAAACCCGCGCGTCGCCCAGCACGCAGATACGCTCGTCGCCGAATTCTGCGCAGAAGCTATCCATCGACATCTTGCCTAGCATCCGCTCGCCGCCCGGTAGTACGAGCTCGCCGTCGCCGTCGTAGCGCAAAAGTCCGTCCGCATAGCCCAGATCGTAGGTGCCGATCTTCATATCTCGCGGCGCTTCAAATTTCGCGCCGTAGCCCACGCGCTGGCCCTTTTTTAGCACGCGCGAGCTGATCAGATCGGCATAGAGCTTAAGCACGGGACGCAAGCCTAAACTTTCGTCAAACTGCGCGTAGCCGAACTGCGCCATCCCCACGCGCGCATACTCATCATCAAAGCCCGCTCTGCGCTCGATCGCCGCGGAGTTGCTCGAATGAAATTTTAAATTTCCAAAGCCCGCGGCGGCCGCTTTTTGCCTCGCGAGCCGCTTAAATTCTATAAAATTTTGCCTCTGCGCGAAAAAATCGCCGTTTAGCTCGTCGCTTGCGCGAAAGTGCGTGAAAAAACCCATCAGCCTAAACTTGCCCGCCTTGCACAGCCTAAGCGCCTCATCTAGCTCGGTAGCGTCGATGCCGTTTCTATGCATCGCGGTATCTACGGCGATGTAAATTTTAGCGCCCCTCTTAAGGCGCGCGAAGTAGCCAAGATCGTTTACCGCGTAGCAAAACCGCTCATCCTCGTCCCCGCTTGGAATGTGCGAAAGCACTAAAATTTCGCCGAATAGATCTGCGATCTGCGCGGCTTCACTCATAGTACGCACGACCGCCTTATCGATACCGAAGCTCGCCGCAGCCTCGCAGCAGAGCCTAGAGCCGTGGCCGTAGGAGTTGTCCTTGGCGACTAGGAAAATTTTATCCGCGCCGCCTACTTTGGCCGCGATCTGCGCGAGATTATGCAGATATGCCGCGCGATCGAGCAGTATCTCAGACATCGAAGTTCACTCCGTACGCGCGGTAGAGATAGGGTAGCAGCTTGCGCGTGGCGTAGTCGTAGCCGTAAAATTTCTCGTAAACCTCCTTCAGGCTCGCTGCACTTGCACGCTCGAAATCAAACACGTCGGTACCCGCGATTTTTGGCACGCGCTCGTCTAAAAATTTAAAAAATTCCGCCCTGGCGCCCAAAAGCTCTTTGATATTTTTTTCGACGAGCTCTTTTTGTGCGCTCGCTTCGCTGTTTTCTTGCATTTCACATCCTTGATTTAAATTTATCATCAAATTTTATCCTGGCGATATTTAGCATTTTTTCAAAATTTCTAAAAATACGCTTTGCATCTTATCTCTAAACTCCGCGCTGCCGGCCTCGAAGCGGGTTACGATCACGGGCGTGGTGTTGCTAGCGCGCACGAGCGCCCAGCCGTCGTCAAATCGCACGCGGATGCCGTCTATTTCGATTACGTCGCGCACGGCGGGAAGCTCCTCTATGCCGCTATGGATGCGTGCTTTGACCGCCTCGATGATCTCAAATTTACGCTCCTCGCTCGTATTAAATTTTATCTCGTCGGTACTAAACGTCCGCGGCAGCTTATCCAGCTCGCCGTCAAGATCAAAGCCGAGCTTTACGAGCTCAAGCACGCGCATCATCGCATACACGGCATCGTCGAAGCCGAAATATCTCTCCTTAAAATAGATATGCCCGCTAACCTCGGCGGCAAGATCGATACCGAGCTCCTTCATCGCTTTTTTGATATTGCTGTGGCCGGTCTTGCCCATGAAGCTTTTGCCGATCTTATCGATGGTGTCATACATCGCCTGCGAGCATTTGACCTCGCCTAGGATGCGCGGGCGGTGCATGTTTAGAGCAAGCAGGCAGGCTAGCTCGTCGCCTTTGATGTTGCGACGCGGCGTAAGCACGGCGATCCTATCGGCATCCCCGTCAAAGCCGAACCCTAGCGCCACGCCGTCTTGCTTCATCGCGACCTTAAGATCCGCTAAATTTTTCTCCTCGCTAGGATCGGGGTGGTGGTTTGGGAAATTGCCGTCGGGCTGCGGAAATAAAACTTTAGCGTTTAGCCCAAGCCTTTCGATGATTTTAGTAGCGGTAACGCCCGCAGCGCCGTTTGCGCAGTCGATTATAAAAGGTGCGGCAAAGCCCTTAAGAGCCGCAAATTCCTTCTCAAAATATGCTAGATACTCGCTTAAAATATCGTACCTCTGGGCACTTGTATCGGTCGGAATTTCAAAATTTGAACCGATCAGCTCTCGCACCTGCGCGCCGAGGCGCTTCAAATCCTCGCCAAAGAAGCTGTCCGTGCCGATCGTGATCTTAAAGCCGTTGTAATTTTTAGGATTGTGCGAGCCGGTGATCATTACGTTTGCGTCAAATTTATGCGTAAATACGCTAAAATAGCCCACCGGCGTCGGCAGCAAGCCGATATTAAAAACCCGCAGAGCTGCAAAATTTAGCCCGCTTACGAAATAGCCGAAAAGCTCATCCGCGCTAAGACGGGCGTCGTATCCCACGCTAACGCGCTCAAGCCCCAGATTTGCGATATGTTTACCAAGCGCGAAACCGATCGCTTTTACGCTGCGCTCGTTTAGCTCCTCGCCCACGATACCGCGTATGTCGTACTCCCTAAAGATATTTTCGATCATTTAGTTCCTTTCAAATTTAACCGAGCCATTTTATAAAAACTTGCTTAAAATTTATATTATAAATGTTAAAATCTGCCCAAAATTCCAAAGGTCGCTTATGAAAAAATTTTTACTCGCGCTAGCGTTTGCCGCGCTTGCTTGCGCCAAAGACTACGAGACGATAGATAGCGTAAATACCTCTTTTAGGATATTCGGCAAGGACGATCGCATCGAGATCATCGCCGTAAAAGACCCCAAGGTGCAGGGCGTTACCTGCTACGTCTCATATGCCAAAAAAGGCGGCGCCAAAGAGATCATCGGCGTAGAGGAGGATCGCTCCGAAGCTTCCGTCTCCTGCGTACAGACCGCGCCTAAAATTTTAATCAAGGAAAAGCTCAAAAAAGAGGATATTTTTGAAAAGCGCAGCTCGTTAATTTTTAAGAAAACTCACGTCGTGCGGATGTTTGACGAGAAGCAAAACGCGCTGATCTATCTAATCTACTCGGATAAAATCATCGACGGCTCGCCCAATAATTCGGTCTCTGCAATCCCGTGCCGCCAGGCCGTGGGCGAGGTGTGCGAGTTTGGCTACGACGGAAACGCAAGCGGCGCGAACGTAAAATGAAATTAAGCAAATTCTGCTAAAATCTCGCGTTTTTTAAACCCCCGTAAAATTTAAAGGAAATTGATGAAAACATTTTTAAGTATGGAGTGTGCGTCGGCTATGCTGCTAATTTTGGCGCTATCCTGTGCGATCGCTACCTTCGTTGAGACCGCTTACAGCACGGAGGTAGCTTGGGCGATGGTTTACGCCGCGCCTTGGTTTGGGGCGCTGATGATGCTTTTGGGAATAAATTTAGCCTACAATATCTACCGCTACCGCATGATAAAGCTTCGCACGCTACCTGCGCTAATCTTTCACGCAAGCTTTTTGTTTATGCTAATAGGCGCGATTTTGACGAGGTATTTCGGCTTTGAGGGCAATATGCACATAAGAGAAAACGCCGAAAGCTCCATCGTAAGCACCAAAGAGGAGTTCGTTCAGCTCATAACTCTAGGCAAAGACGGCGAGTTTATCACCGCAGATAATAATAAAATTTTAAACGGCGCGGGGCGGATGGATTTTGATCTAAACTTAGACGTCGAGGGCAAGAACGCAAATCTCAAATTTAAAGAGCTCGTAGAACACGGCGAGCTTAAATGGATCGAGGATCCGAGCGGCAAGGCGCCTGCGAGGGTCGAGTTTCTGTTTTCAAACGCCATAGGTAATCAAAACATAGCGCTGCAAGCGGGCGAAAGTATCGAGATCGGCGAAGTAAGCATAGCCTTTAATACGATGCCGAAGAGGAAGGATTTTATCTACATAACCCTGAAAGAGGGCAAATTTTATATCAACTCAAATTTCGACATCAACGCCACCAAAATGGCGGATATGAGCTCCGCCGCACTAGTTAAAAACGAGGATAATTTGATCGATAATCTGGCGCTTTATACCTTCGAGGGGATAAATTTCGCCCCTGTTAGCCTGCTAAGCTCGGCGACAGAAAGCTTCGTCCCGGTTGCAAAAAACCTACCGGGCGAGCCAGGCGTAGTGGCTACGCTTAGCTTTGACGGGCAGAGCAAGGAGATCTATCTACCCAGGGATTCGCAAGGAGCGAGCTACAACGTCGCAGGACGAAATTTTATCGTAGCTTTGGCGCCTAAGATGCTTCATCTGCCGTTTAAAATCGCTCTTAAAGACTTCGTGCTGGATCGCTACCCAGGCACCAACTCGCCGTCGGGATACAAAAGCGAGATCACGCTTAAAGACGGTAACTACACGCTTGATTACGACATCTATATGAACCACGTGCTAGATCACGGCGGATACCGATTTTTCCAAAGCTCATACGATATGGATGAGCGCGGCACCATACTTTCGATAAACAAAGATCCGGGCAAAATCCCTACCTACATCGGATATATTTTGCTTTGCGCGGGGATGTTTTTTAACTTTTTCAACCCAAACTCGCGCTTTTTCAAGCTCTCGCGCCTAATCAGCGAAAATACCCACCTGGCTACGGACGGCGGCGCGCAGAGCGCTTCGGGCGGCGATTCTGCCGCAGCGTCCAAACACACCAAAAAGAGTAAACGCGGCGCAAAGGGTGCCGCTCTTATGCTTGCATTTGTTTTTGCATTTTCGGCTCCGAGCTTAGTCCGCGCCGAGGCAAATTCCACCGCCGAGACGAGTTCTGCGGCTAGCGAAACCATCTCCGCAAGCGCCGCTAGCGAGGCGAATTCTACGAGCGAAGTAAATTCTGCGGACGCTACAAATTCTAAGAGTGTCGCAAGCGAGACAAATTCCGATAGTGCCGCGAACGCTGCAAGCTCTAACGGCGAAAATTCCGCAAATTTAAAAGGCGAAAATTCCGCACGGCAAAGCGAAACCGACGTGGGCGCTATGCACCGCTTTAGCGCTCCTAGCGAGCTTAGCTTGCCTAAATTCGATAAGAAATTTAGCGATGATCTGGCCAGCCTCGTCATTCAGGGATTTGACGGACGAATGGAGCCTTTTGATACCACTGCAAGGGAGCTTTTGAATAAAATTTACCGCGCCGACGACTACAAAGCGCCAAACGGCGAAATTTTAAATCATAACGCCGTAGCGCTTTCTTTTATGCTAAATCAAGAATATTGGAGGCGCGCGCCGATTATCAAGGTTAGCGAGCCCGAGCTTAAGAAAATTCTAGGCATCGACGAGAAGCGGACTCACGCCAGTATGGTGGATTTTTTTGAATTTAAAGGGGGCGAGAGCTATTACAAGCTCGATAAAATGGTCGAGGAGATCAACCGCAAGCCCCTGGGTAACCGCGGCGTGCTCGATAAGGAGATCATCAAAGTAAATGAGCGCGTAAACGTCTTTTACTCGGCATTTATGGGATATTATTTTCGTATCATTCCCGTAAAAAATGCCAAAAACGATGAATGGCTTTCGCCTCTGTTTTTGGGCGATATAGCCGATCAAAAAGAAGCGGATGACGTAAAAAAGATGATGAGCGCGTTCGTCTCTTCAGTGGTTTACGCTCAAGAAAACGGCGATTGGGCGAGCGCGAACAAGATGCTGCAATATCTCAAAAAATATCAAACGCAAAACGGCGCGGCACTGATGCCTAGCGAGAGCGCGATAAAATATGAAATTTTATTCAACAAGGCTAAAATTTTTAAACGCCTCTTTCCGATCTATACTATCTCGGGATTTTTGCTTCTGATCTTTATCTTTTTGCGGATGATGAAGCCGGGGCTTCGCCTAGGCGGCGCGTTTAAGCTCGTTTATATCGTAAATATCATCGCCTTCATCGCGCATACTGCGGGTCTTGCGCTACGCGGCTACGTCTCGGGGCACGCGCCGTGGAGCAACTCATACGAATCGCTCATCTACATCGCATGGGCGCTGTCTCTAAGCGGAATATTTTTCTCGCGTAAATCCGCGATCTCGCTGGCGCTTACCTCGATAATGGCGGGCATCACGCTGATGGTGGCGCATCTTAGCGACATCGATCCGCAGATTACCAATCTGCAACCGGTCTTAAAATCATACTGGCTTACGATCCACGTCTCGGTAATCACCGCAAGCTACGGATTTTTGGGGCTTTGCATGCTGCTTGGAATTTTCACCCTCGTGATGTTTTTATTCGACAAGAAAAACCCCGAGATCGCTCGCAATATCGCAGAAGCCACGCATATCAACGAAATGTCGATGATCCTAGGTCTTTGCCTGCTGACGGTGGGTAACTTCCTAGGCGGCGTATGGGCGAACGAAAGCTGGGGGCGCTACTGGGGCTGGGATCCGAAGGAGACCTGGGCGCTCATTACGATTCTGATCTACGCGGCGGTCGTGCATTTTAGATTTATGCCTAAGCTCAACAATCAATTCGCCTTCGCCGTAGCCTCGATGTTTGCGTATTTTAGCGTCATAATGACCTATTTCGGTGTAAATTTCTACCTAAGCGGAATGCACTCCTACGCTAGCGGCGAGCGCATTCCGGTGCCGGGCTGGGCGTACGCGATGGTCGCTTCGATGGTGGCTCTTGCGATCGGAGCGTATTTTCGCTCGGGCAAAGCAGCCAAGCTCTAGCGCGACAGGTTTTTAAATTTAGCGAGATTCCACGATTAAAATTTGCGAAGTCCGCTAAATTTAAAATTTCAAAACCATAGCGGCGGCAGCGGGATTCTAAATTTAAAACCGCGGCGGAATTTTAAAGCGGTAGAAGTTTAAATTTGAAGCTCTCGTTAAAATTCTACGCCGCCCTGAATTTCAAGCGGCGATTTCGCTCTAAATTTAAATCCTAAATTTAACCTAGGCGCTCTGCGGATACGGCGTAAATTTAGACCGAACCCGTTCGACGCTCTACAAAATATATCATTAAAAGACCCTTAAAATTCAGCTTTAGAATGGAAAATTAAGTCAAATTTTTATCTACAATTATAGGGATTTAATATTCCTTTGGCTAAAATTAAACTTGTTAATTTCTTACTTCGAAAGGATAAAGATGTCTGATCTAAAACAGGATAGACGCGGCTTTATCGGGCTTGCTTTCGGCACAGTCGCCGCTGTGGGCGGCGTTTTTGCGCTGGGCGGTATGAAGAAATCGTGGGATCCGCTTCCTAGCGTGCGTGCTGCAGGCGTTACCACAGTCGATCTAAGTCCGATCAAAGAGGGCGAGCTTTATCAAACTCAGTGGCGCAAAAAGCCCGTCTTCATACTCAAAAAAACGGCCGAAATGGCGCAAAACGACGCTCGCGACGTAGTGGTAGACGGCGCTAGATACACGCTTTGCATTGGGCTTTGCACCCATTTAGGCTGTATTCCCTACTACAAACCTTCGACGCAACAGTTCGTCTGTGCCTGCCACGGCGGAATTTTCGATGCAAGCGGGCTTAACGTATTCGGTCCGCCGCCGCGCCCGATGGATATACCGCCGTTTAGGATAGATCAGCAGATGCTCGTGCTAGGCGAGGAAGGGCCTGAATACAAGGCCTTGATGCAGAAAGCTTAGGAGGCGCAGATGGCACATATTAGAAAAGCTACGGGGATCTGGGATTGGTTTGATCAAAGATTGGCCGTGACGAAATTTTTCAAAGTGATGGTAAGCGAGTATTGGATTCCTAAAAATATCAGCTTCCTTTGGGCGATGGGCGTTATTTTGATGACGCTATTTATAGTTTTGTTTGTTAGCGGGCTGATGCTCGTGATGTATTATAAGCCGGACGTAAATTTGGCCTTCGATAGCGTAAATTTCACGATTATGAAAGAGGTCGAATACGGCTGGCTATGGCGACATATCCACGCGGTATCGGCGTCGGTGGTGTTTTTGATCATCTACATTCACACGCTGGTGGGGATCTATTACAGGTCCTACAAGCAGGGGCGAGAGATGATCTGGATCAGCGGCATGCTGCTTTTCATCATCTTTTCGGCGGAGGCTTTCAGCGGATATATGCTTCCATGGGGGCAGATGAGCTACTGGGCGGCGATGGTTATTACAAATTTATTCGGCGGAATTCCAGTAGTGGGCGATGCGATAGTTGAGTGGATTCGCGGCGATTACGCGGTCAGTGATCCGACGCTGACGCGATTTTTTATGCTTCACGTCTGTTTGCTGCCGATCGTTACAATCGTGGTTTTGGCGCTGCATTTTTACGCGCTTAGATTTCCGCATGTAAACAACCTGGACGGCGAGGAGATAGACTTCGATCTTGAGGGCGAGAAATACCTGCAGGGCAAAACGGGCGAAAGCAAGGTAATTCCATTTTGGCCCGGCTTTTTGGCGAAGGATTTTTTCTACGTCAGTATCTTTATGATATTTTTCTTTTATCTAGTGGGCTTTCACTTCGATTTTGCGATGGATCCGATAAATTTTGAGCCGGCAAACAGCCTCAAAACCCCGACGCATATCTATCCGGAATGGTACTTCCTTTGGGAGTATGAAATTCTGCGCGGATTTTTCTTCGACGTAGGACCGCTTAAGGCCGCCGATATCGGGCTTATCGCATTTGCATTCGCCGGAGTTTCGCTATTTTTCATACCGCTATTTGATCGCAGCAGCGTAGTAGCGCCCGCGCATAAAAACAAGGCGTTTTTCATCTGGTTCTGGGTTTTGGTAATCGACATGATTCTGCTTAGCCTATTCGGAAAGCTCCCCGCAGACGGTATGGAGCTCGGTATCGAAAATAAATACTGGGGCTTTGCCCTATCGATCATCTATATCGGTTTGCTCGTCGTAGTGCTTCCGCTAATTACGATCGCAGAAAGAAAGAGGGCCTAGTTATGAAAGAGATAAGAACCCTAATCTTAGTGCTTTTTTGTGTGGGAATTTTATACTGGTTTGTCGAACCTTACGCGCACACCAAGCTTCATCCGCATGTAAGCCCCGCAAATTACGACTTTGCAGCAGGCGATGTCGCGCTGGCCGCTCATAATGTCGAAGCAGCCAAACTGGCTCTACAAAGCGCCGAAAAAGAGGGCGATGCGACGATGATCAAAAACGCCCAAAAAGCGATAGACGAGGCTAAAAACCAACAAGACAAAGTCACGCTTTTTTGGAACGACGTAGATAAGATCGATCTTGGCAAGGGTGATGCCGTACGCGGCGCGGAGACCTTTACCAATGCGGGCTGTACCGGTTGCCACGGCGTGCAGGTCGCTTCGATCCCTGCGCCTATGGATGCGCAGGCCGCATCGCAAGCTTTCGGCGTAAATCCACCCGATCTAAGCGGCGCAGGATATATCTACACCGATAAATTTTTGGCGGCTTTTATCAAAGATCCCGTTATGGCTGTGAAATTAAATCATAAATTTAATGACGAAAAGCCCTATCCTATGCCGCCGTTCGTGAGCGCTAGCGGAGAGGCGGATCAAGATATTGCCGACATCGTAGCTTATCTAAAATCTATCGCACCGAGCGAAGATAAGCTCATCGCCGAGCAAGCTGCGGCTGAGGGCGTAAAAGCCGATGAAAATTTAACGCAAGCCCAGAGGGAATTTTTCCTCAACAAAGCCGTATTTGAAGACGCTTGCGTAAGATGCCACGACGTGAAATACGACAAGCTCCTAACGCAGGGTGACAAGGCGAGCGTAGCAAACTACATGGGCTCGACGCCGCCCGATCTGTCGATGAGTATACGATCGAAACAAGCGGGCTATCTGCACGAGTTTATCAACGATACTCAAAAGATGCTTCCGGGCACCTCAATGCCGCGCGTGGGGCTAAATGAGCGCGCCGAAACGCAAGTCGTAGCGTATCTGCAATCAGTAGGCGATAGCAAAAAAGATGAGCGCGAAGCTACGACTATAAATATTATGATCTATTTCTTGATACTTTCTGTTTTTGCAGGTCTTTGGAAAAGCAAAATTTGGTCGAAGCTACACTAAAATTTTAGTAGTCGGAATAGAATCCGACTACTTTTTTTAAATTCCGCCATATCCTTAATCTCATCAAATTCTATCTATCAAAAAGCTCTCGCAATTGAGAATTTAGCCGCTCTAGCGCTTTTATGATAACCGCTTTATTTATTACTTTTTAAGAAATTTATACATATAATTGCGACTCGATTTTGAAATTTAATGTATGAATTTAACTCAAGAAGGTTTAGATGAAATTTTTTAAATTTGCGATTTTGGCTCTTATTTTTCCGTTTTGCATGCTACTGGCGCAGACCGATTACCGTGCCGAAGCAGCGACAATCAAAGAAAAATTTGCCCAAGCGATCAAGCTCTATGTCGACGGCAACAATTCGGAAGCCAGGAAGGTAACCCAAGAGGCGTATTTCGGGCATTTTGAAAATTTAGAAGCGGGCATCCGCATAAATTTAAGCCAGAAAAAATCCTACGCTATGGAGAAGCAGTTCGGCGATATCCGCAAGGCAATCAAGGATGAAAAGCCGCTCGCCGAGATCCAAGCGATGATCGATAATCTCAACCGCGAGATCGACGAGGTTTTGCCAGTGATAGAATCCGGTCACCGCCTAGTGGCCGAATATCAAGACGGAGGCGACGGCAGCACCGCGCCCGGCTCGGACGGGAATTCTGTCTCATCCGGCTCAGGCGAAAATGCTGCGACATCCGGCGCTACCTCGCCATGGATGAGCGTCTATACGGAATTTAAAACCGAGCTGGATAACGCTAAGGCTGCGTTTGATAAAAAAGACACTAGCGCGTTAAAAGCTGCGCTAAATCGCGCTAAATTTGATATTTACCGCAACGAACGTCTAGAAGAAGCGGTAAGAAAATACGTCTCGTCTCAGACCGATCAATCGATCCAGCAAATAATCGGAAATCTCTTGCGCGAGGACGCCGATACGGACAAATCAAAATTTGACGAAGCGATAAACGCTTTGGATAATCTCGCGCTAAAAGCCGTAAACGATCTGCCGCAAGAAAGCTACTCCATAGCGCCGCAGACTGCGTTAGCACAAAGCGATACTAATGATGATGAGGGCAAGGATTTCGCGCCGGTCGTGCAAAATATCAAGGATAAGATGGCTAAGGTTTTGGCGCTTTATGAAAGCGGCAAGGTAGATGACGCGATCGACGAGAGCGGCAATATCTACTTCGACGAATACGAAGAGAGCGGCATGGAAAACATCGTCGGCGCTAAAAATACTCAGCTCAAACTAGACACCGAAGCAAGCTTTAATAAAATTTCGGCTCTTATGCGCGCGGGCGCTTCCAAAGAGCAGATCGTAGCGGCGCAAAATAAGCTATTTGATCAGCTCACCCAAAGCCTAGAGTTAACGAAGAAATCAAGCAACTGGGATCTATTTTTATACGCGCTTATCATCATCTTGCGCGAAGGATTCGAGGCGCTTATCATCGTAGCCGCAGTTATTGCGCTGCTTATAAAATCTGGCAATTCAAAGCACCTAAATATCGTTTACAGCGCTCTTGGCGTCGCGGTCGTGCTAAGTATCGCTACGGCTTACGGGCTAAATTATATCTTCGGCAGCGAAAACGCGGGGCAGACGCGCGAAGTGATGGAGGGCGCGGTGATGTTAATCGCCGTGGTACTGCTATTTTACGTGGGATTTTGGCTTCTTTCAAATGCAAACTCCAAAAAATGGACCGCCTATATCCAAGGTCAAATTTCAAGCAGCCTAAGCTCGGGCGATAGCAAGATGCTTTGGTGGACGGTATTTTTGGCGGTTTATCGTGAGGGCGCGGAAACGGTGCTATTTTATCTGGCGCTACTTTTCGATGCCAAGACTCCGGCGGCTACTAGCATGGTAGCAGCGGGCTTCGTAGCGGGTTTGATAGCTCTCATCGTGGTCTATGTCATCATCAAAAAATTCTCGCTTAAAATCGCTATCAAGCCGTTTTTTATCGCTACATCGGTCATCATATTTTATATGTCCGTCGTATTCGTAGGCAAGGGCGTGATGGAGCTAGTGGAGGGTAAGGTATTCGTGCCTACCGTAATAGATGGGCTTCCAACGATTACGTGGATCGGATTTTATCCTTACGTGCAGAGCCTCGTGCCGCAAGCGGTGATGATCGTGCTTTTGATCGCTGGAATTTTGATCTTAAAAAACAAGCAAAAAAACAATTCTTAATAAAGGAGTGAAAAGATGAAAAAGATTTTTTCAGGTATGTTGGCACTAAGCCTAGCTTCTGTTGTCGCGATGGCGGGAGAGCATCCGATCGGCGAGCCTATCGAGCAAAACGGTATGGAGATCGCAGCCGTTTATCTTCAGCCTATCGATATGGAGCCTAAAGGCATAGATCTAGCCCCTAGCAAAGCCGATATCCACCTAGAGGCTGATATCCACGCTATTAAGGGCAACGCAAACGGATTTGGCGAGGGCGAGTGGATCCCTTATCTAAAGATCGCTTATGTACTTAAAAACCTAGACACCGGCAAGATCCAAAAGGGAAATTTCATGCCGATGGTAGCTAGCGACGGCCCTCACTACGGCGCCAATATCAAAATGGTAAACGGCGTGGGCAACTACGAGCTAACCTACAATATCGAAAATCCAAGCGCCAACGGATTCGGCCGTCACGCGGACAAAGCGACAGGCGTAGGCAAATGGTGGGAGCCGTTCTCGGTTAAATACACCTTCCAATACACTGGCGCTCCTAAAGAGTAAATCGTAGCAAGCTCCGCCGAGTCCATATTCGGCGGAGCCCTAGCGGTATTGGGTTTAGCCGCGCGTTTTAAATTTAAGGCAGTTAAATTTAGCCGCTACGCCGCAGCCAAAACGTATCGTTTTGCTTCAATGCGTTTAAGCTTACAAATGTTTTAACTGCGGCAAAATTTTAAAATTTCAAGAGGCTTGGAATTTTAAAATTTTAAATTTAGCGCGCCGCAAGAGCGAGACAAAACCGAAGCAAGAGCGAGGCAAAATTTCTCTTTGCGGGCGGCTCTTATCGCTGCGAAATTTTTGCGAGCGGGTTTGAAATTTTAAAATTTACAAAATGGCGTAGGTTTTAAAATTTTAAAATTTAAGCGATTATAGGCGATTTATGCGCATTAGGCTCAATGAGGATTTTTGATGACGATATTTTTTTATCACGTTAGCTTGGCTCTGTTTCCGCTCGCGTTTTTAAGCGCGTATCTGGGCGGCAGGCGTTTTATCGGCGCATCGTTTTTGCCCGCGCTTTTAGGGGCTGTATTCGGGGCGCTGTGCTTTAGCGCATTTGAGCGCTCGGCAAGCGCCGATACGGGCAAGATTATATTTGACGCGCTCGCACTTTTAACGCTGCTCGCGCTACTGTTTGCGTTTAGGCTTAAGCGATTCTATCTTACCGCTGCAGTTATTTTTGCTCTTGGCTGCGCGTATGGATTTGAATACCGCTTCATAGGGATGAATTTTAAAATTTTCTCCGGCGAGCTACTGGACAGCTTCAGCCTAACCAACCTCTTCATGGCGGTTTTAGGTGCGCTGGCGCTCATTTTATTCTATTTTATTTATCGCTCAGCTCTAGCGCGTACGAGTAGAGGTGCAAAGCTGGCGTCATTCGTCATCGCGTGGGCGTTTGCCTTTATTGCCAAAATCGGCTTTTTGGGCCTTGATCTGCGCCAGGCAGACGCGCCCAAAGCGCTAGTTACGCGAGGCTTTGAAGGGCTTTCAAACGCGATCGGCTCGTCCGAGTTTCTAAGCGTCATCGCTAAAATTATCCATTACAACAACTCCTATCTGGCGCTAGCTCTTTGCCTTATAGCCGCGCTAATTGCGCTACTTACGGCATTTCGTGCGCCAAGTCGAGTGCCTCGCGAAGCGGACATTATAAAATTTAGAGAGGTTAAAGCGGGCAGATTTGCCATTTTTAGAGATTTTAGCCTGATCTTGTCGCTTGGGGTTT
>NZ_CALHIK010000152.1 GCF_938030785.1 uncultured Campylobacter sp. | reverse complement strand
TTTAAAATTTTAAATCTACTTGAGGAATTTTAAAATTTCATCGTGACGAGAGGTTTGCGAAATTTCAAACCTCTGCGTTTATCTTTTCTATCTTGCTCCAAGCTAGCAGGTGCACGATGCCGGTTATTATGAGAGCGACAAACGGTAGAAATTCCTTAAATGATGTGATGACTAAAGCCATAACTGCATCGTCAGTTTGCGGCTTGGAATTAGCCAAACCGAAGGGTCCCGCGCCGCACAGTATATTTAGCGCTAAAAACCCCACGCAGAGCCACACGTAGATGCGAAAGGCGCTCACGCCGCTTACTCGCGCCAAAGAGAAATTTATGCGAAGCCACGCTACGATTATGTAGATTGCGGCTGCAGGTATTACTAAATTCCGTATAGTCTCCCCTATTGTCTCTTTAGCCATCTCTTCTCTGCAAGAACTTAACGGATAAAATAATGAAAGCACCGCGAGGCAGATAAAAACAATTATGCAATTGCGGTAAAGCGCCGCCGCTTTTATGCCGCTAAGAGCCGAAATTTTGCTAAGCGCTCTTAATCTATAAATAACCGATAAGCAAATAAAAGCGATAAAAATTCCACCTATGATCACGATATTATATGGATACCCCGGTATGCCCTCAAAAACAAAGTCTATCGCCATCAAAACCACCGGTAGCGCTGTTAAAAACAGATCGATACCGGTGCTGATCATTCCCTCTTTTCTTGCCTGAGATACGATGTCTTGCATATATTAAGTCCTTTTAAAATTTATCCAGAAGTATACATAAATTGATGTAAAGCAGGAATTAAACAGCTAAATTTAAAATTTTAAAATTTCGTCGCAACTGGGCGCATACTGCGGAATTTTAGAATTCTACAGGAGCGAGAATAAAATTCCCTCGCGGTATTTTAAAACGGAATTTCGCCTATGGATTTGCGGGCATAATTTCGCGGCGGATTTCAAATCTCAGGCGCGACATACTTTTATCGCACGTTTTGCAAACCGGCAAGCCGCAGGTAGAATTCCGCTATGAGATTTCTGCTCGGAATTCCGCGGTAAAATTCCGCTATGGAATTTTGATCAAAATTTTAAAATGGAATTTCAAGTTAAATTTCGTGATTTAAATTTAGATCAAGACTAAATTCCGCGATTTAAAATTCCACGCCGATTGGCGAGTTGCTTTGTCGCGTCGATCGCGTGCAACTCGCCGCGCTACCTCAACTGCGCGCTAAAAATCTGCGTGATGCTGGGTATCTGCTCGCCCTCTATGTCAAATTCCGCCGTTTTCATTCGCACGCGGTAGAGCGCGTTTAAATTTTCCTCGTTCAAAACCTCGGCGCTAAGCCCGTAAACGTAGCTAAGATCGTCTTTTAAAATGAGCGTGCGGTCCGCCACCGCAAGGGCGTGGTTTGGCTGATGCGTGGTAAAAACGATGCTGGCGTTGCTCTTTTGCTTTAAATTTACGATGAGGCTTAGCACGCGGTCTTGGTTTTTGATATCAAGCGCACTAGCAGGCTCGTCCAGAAATAAAATTTCGCTTTTGCTCGCGATCGCTCTAGCAAAGAGCACAAGCTGTTTTTGACCGCCTGAAAGCGAGTTAAAGCGCTTATCTTTTAGGTGCGAGATTTCAAGGCTCTCAAGCGCGTCCAGGCAGATCTGTACGTCGCGTTTGCTCGGCTTTGAAAATAGCGAAATATCGCGCACGCGCCCCATCGCCACGATGTCTTGCACGCTGTAATCAAACGCGACGCTAAAGCTTTGCGGCAAAAATCCAAATTTCGCTTGCGTGCAAAGCTGCCCCTCTTTGAGGTCCAAAATGCCCATCATGCACGACATCAGCGTGCTTTTGCCCTGACCGTTTAGCCCCAAGATCGCTAAAATTTGACCGCGCTCAATCTCAAAGCTCAAATTTCTAAAAAGGAATTTGTCCTCTTCGTAGAAAAATCCGGCGTCTTTGATAGAGAGCAAACTACCTTCTGTTCGCATCGGCGCTCCTTTTTAATAGGACGGCGAATATCGGGCTGCCGATGAGCGCGGAGATGATGCTAAGCGGCACTTCGCTAGAGCTGATCGAGCGCGATACGTCGTCGATGGCGAGCATAAAAACGGCTCCCGCGACGAAGCAAGCGGGCATGGAGCGCAAGTGATCGCTGCCAAATATCATCCTGGCTACATGCGGCACCACAAGCCCGATCCAGCCGATGTTTCCGCTGACGCTGACCTGCGCGGCGACTAGTAGGGTGCAGACGACGAGGATGACCGAGCGTAGCCGCACGATGTTTACGCCGAGCACCTTTAGATCGCCGTCTTCGAGGCTGAGTAGGTTAAATCTCCACCGCATCGCGATGAGCGCCGCGACGCAGGGCGCCGAAACGGCGGTAAGCATGACGAGCTTGTCGTAGTCTGCGCGCACGAAGCTGCCAAGCAGCCAGTAGATGATGTTTGGCAGTACGTCTTCGTTGTCGGCTAGATACTGTACGAGGCTAGTTAGCGCGGCAAACACGCCGTTTATGACGATGCCCGCTAGGATGAGCGAAAAGACGTCGCTGCGCGAGACGAATTTGGCGATAAAATAGAGCATAAAAAGCGCTGCAAGCCCGAAAAAGAAGGCAAAGCCCACGATAAAGTAGGAGCCAAAACCTAGCATGATGCAAAGCGCGCCGCCAAATGCTGCCGCGGTGCTAACGCCCACGATGTGCGGGCCTACGAGCGGGTTTTTAAACACCGCCTGAAGCGCAAGGCCGCTAAGCGCCAGTATCCCGCCGCAAAGGCTCGAAAGTAGGGCGCGCGGGATGCGGATATCAAGCACCACGCTTTTTGCCGTCTCGTCGGCGGAGGAGCCGAGTAAAATTCTGCCCGTCTCCTCTAGGCTAACCGGATACTTCCCGATACCCAGCGATACCGCAAATAGCAGGATCCAGAGCAGCAGTAGGGCGGAAAATTTCATTTATAGCTCGTGCGGTAGAATTTTTGATAAAATTCCTCTACTTTTTTGTCAAACTCTGCCTCGTCAAAGTGCTTCGGATAGAGCTTCATCGCTAGCCACCACTCGCCAAGCGCCATGGCTTCGGCAGTCGGATAGCCCCACGCTTTGGCGTATTCTGGCATCATGTAAATTTTATCCTCTTTAACGGCGCTTAAATTTGCAAGCTGCGGGTTGGATTTAAGCTCGGCGGGTACCTGCGGGTAGCGATCCTGTACGAAGATCATCTGCGGCGCCCATGCTAAAACTTGCTCTGCAGATACCTGCTTGTAGCCTTTGATGCTCTGCGCCGCGACGTTTTGCGCGCCTGCACGCATAAACATTATGCCCGTGTATTCGCCGCTGCCGTAGGTCGTGAGATCGGGATTTGCCATGTAAATTTTAGGCCTTTTATCGACGATGAAGTCGCTAAATTTAGCCTTTAGCTGCTCTTGCGAAGTTTTGACGAAGCTTATTAGCTCGGCGGCCTCTTTCTCGCGGTTTGCGACTTTGCCAAGAAGCTCGATCCCGTCGTAAAAGCCCTCGGTGTAGGCCGCTTCGTCGTCTTTAAAGGTCGGATTTAGCTTGCCCTTATCGGCGGCGTCGCTGCGCTGGAAGCTAACGGCGACGACGGGGATTTTGAGCTCCGTCATTTTGTCGATGTATTCTTGCGGGATGTAGTTCGTGACGATCACGACGTCTGGCTTTAGCTTAAGCACCGCCTCGTAGTTGATGACCTTTAGATCGCCGGGGGTCGGCATATCTTTTAGGCTCGGCGCTAGGCGGATGTAGTTTTTGCCGAGCAACTTTTCCCATGATTCCTGCACGCCGACAACCTTATCTAGCGCGTTTAGCTCATTTAGCGCGTTTAGGCTTTGGTGCTGAAGCACGACTATGCGCTTAACTTCGTCGGGTAGCGTGACGTCGCGACCTAGCTGATCGGTTACTACGCGATCTGCAAAAAGCGAACTCGCGCACAGCGCAAGGGCTAGCGCGAAAGAGCGAGGCTTACTCATTTTCTATCCTTTAATTTGGATTATATACTTCTTAACACGCCCGATTTTGCGTACTTTTCAGGCAGTTGCGTTTAGAAAATATACTTTGAAATATTATAGATTTTTAATGATAAATTTTAGGTAAAAGATGAAATTTTAAAGTAGGGCGAATTTGAAAATTTACATCGTACGTATAAATTTCGCGTAGAATTTTACGGTGCGATATGGAATTTGTGAAGCAAATTTGTAAAATTTCAAGCGCTCGCGCGTAATTTTAGATTGGATTTTATGATCTATTTTGCGGTGTCGTCCATAAATTTTTATTCCAAAGCTCTACGCCTGAAATTCCTTTAATCCTAATCCAAGCGATAAGTTCTAAAATCGCAGATAAAAGGATTGCCGCAAGTGCGGCATAGCGGGCAGGTGCGCTGCCATACCACGGCTTATCGACGTCGAGTATTTTAAGAAGCTTAAGAAGCGCTTCCCAAATTAAAGTTATCACGGCGTAAATATAGAAAATTTTGCTTCCGCTTGCTTTGCCGAGCAAGTATAGTGTGGCGACCCGCTTCCAAAGAACGATGAGTGCCAGCATAATATTTGCGGTGCTCCAAAGAGCTATGATTTGAGATTTTCCTATCTCGGATATATGCTCCAAGCCTGCATAAAGCGCACCCATTACGCAATAAAAGGCTCCTTCGAAGGAGTTGCCGTTTTGCTGCAGAGCGTAATCCCAGATATCAAGACCGATATAATTTAGCGAATAACATAGCATCGCGCCCAGCAAAGCGGCATATATCACGTAGGCAAAAAACATAGTGCGACACGCGTTAAAGACTTTGCTATCGGAGATATCAGAGATCATTTTAGTCGCGGAGAGCTTGAAAATCATCGAAGTAAAAATCACGGCGACGATTGCGGCTGCGGCGGCGAAAAATCCTCTCATCGCAATATCATGCAAAAGCTCACAACAAGCCCAAATGATCAGATAGCAGCAGATCGATAAAACGCTAGAGGCTATGCCGCGGAATTTTATGGCGCTTAAAGTATCGCGCTTCATTTTTTGCCTTTGGATTTTAAAATTTATGGCGGATTATACTTGCGGGGTTTGAAATTTAGATAAATTTAGAAACTGCGCGTTGCTAAATTTATCCAAATTTTGAAGTCTCACGCCGATTTTAGAATTTGCGACATTTGGCGAAAGAGGGCGTTTGCTAGATAGTCATCCACCGCTAATCGGCAGATGCTCTAGTTAAAATTTAATCCCTTGCGCTTTAAAATTTGAATTTCAAACGCAAGAGACTTTAAATTTAAGGATCGAATTGATCGAATTTTATTTTACCTCAAAAGCAAAAGACGCGATGATCGTCTCTTCGTCGCATTTTTTCGGATCCGAAAATGCAAGCTTATTTCTCGCTTTGAGTATCCATGGTCCGGGCTTTAGAGCCAAGACTTCGATTTCGCCCTTATCGTCGGTCATGCCATAAAACGCGCTCATATCTTCTAAAAATCCATCCGGCGCGCCTTCTACTGCAGTTTCTGCGAGCGGTTTGCCCTCAAATAAGACTTTGATCTTAAATGGCTTATTGGCTTTGAAATTTGCCGGATTTTCCAAAGGCACGATCTCTAAGCGCTCGCCTACCGGCTTGGTTATCAGATCGCCCGCCTGCGTATTGATGACGCCCTTTGCCAGCATAGTGGCGCGACGGCAAAATTTAGCGTCTTTGATCGTATCTTTCGTGCCGCCCATATGCCATTTGCCGCTTTTATCCTCGGTCCAAAAGGTCGGTTTATATTGCCCGGTAATAATATAGACGCCTTCCGGCTGCTTTTCGCCTTCAAATTTATAGTTCTCGCTCGTGCGCTTTAGCTCGATTTTTTTGCCGTTTTTATCTATGACTACGGGGATTTCAAAATTATTTTCTCTCTGCTTATCAATCGGCTCGCACGTCGCAAATCCGTCACCAAAGCCGATTTGAACTCTTAGCTTGTCATCGTTTTGTCCTGCTAGCCAAAAATCATGCGCGCCGGCTACACTAAACGCACCTAAAACCGCTAATACGGCTAAACTTCTTTTCATTTTATATCCTTTCAGGGTTGATTGATTTTAAAAACTATATCTGACGCCAAGACCGAAAGTCCTGCCTTTGCCGTATGTTGCGAGGACGTTACGGCCTCTATCTCTGATGTGCGTGAAATACTCTTTGTCGGTCAAATTTTTGACGTAAAAATACACGTCAAAGCCATCTTTTAGGTAGCCTACTTTTGCATCCGCCGTAAAATAGCTCTTTTGGGCTAGCTTATTTTGAGCATCGAAGTAGGTCTTGCCTATCATATTTCCGTCCAGTCTTGTATAAATTCCCATCGGAGCGTAGTATGACGCGCCCAAAGAGAGCTTATACTCGGGGTTTTTCTCGATTTTATTACCTTTATTATTCGTACCGTCTTTGTTGATGTAATCTCCGTATTTGGTCTTTAGCAGACTTGCGGCTAAATTTATATCAAGCTCCTTGCTCGCTTTTGCGACGCCTTCAAATTCTACACCCATAGATTTTGATTTATCGGCGTTTGCGGTCGAGTAGATGTTGGGGTTATTGGGGTCGGTATAAAATATATGTGTGCCCTTGATGTCCATATAAAATAGCGCGGTAGAAAATCTAAAGCTCTCATACGAACCCTTTACACCGATCTCGTAGTCATCGCTCGTTTGTGCGTCAAATTTATTATCATCCCTACTGCCGCCGGTGGTGTAGAAATTAAAGCCGCCGGCTAGATAGCCCTTTGAATACATCGCGTAAATATTTAGCTCGTCGGTGATATCGTATCCAAGTGCGATTTTTGGCAAAAACGTCCTAAATGTCGCTTTTTCGTCCATCGAAAACACGGGCGCACCGGGATTGTGTCCCAGCTCGTATGAAAAGTAATCGACCTTTGTGTGTTTTCTGATCTGCTGATACCTGCCGCCAAGCGTAGCATCAAATTTGCTCGTGATCGGATAGATAATCTGACCGAATACCGATGCCGTCTGCGCGCGATTGACCGAAGGCCAATCCTCGACTATCGTCCTACCGCCGTCACCGTATTGGTCGCCGATCGGGCCGAAGACTTGCTTTTCATTTTCGTAATAAAGTCCACCGACCCATTTGAAGCTTTGCTCGCCTACGCTACTAAATCTAAGCTCCTCGGAGAAGGTATCATTTTTAGAATTTAAAAATGTAATTAGCCCGTAGTGATCGGGGTCGAGATAGGTTATTTTACTACCGAAATCCTCGTCGTAAAGCCCGTCTTTTTTGGCTCTACGAAAGGTCGTAGTCGAGGTCGCATCAAATTTGTCAAATTCATATTTTAGATCTAACGCTCCCGAGCTAGAGGTTTGCTTTACGCGGGCGGGAGTTTCTAAGTTTATATGCTTGGCTTCGCTTTTTGAGATATTGCCAAATCTCGATTTTGGGATAAAAAGCTCGTCGAGCGAGTCGTCCTGGCGGTGAAAAAGATCGCCGTAAATTTTAATCGTAAAACGATCGGTCGGCACTATCTTTAAATTTAGTCCGAAATTGTAATTTTTCTTGTCGTTGGCTTTATCTCCGTTTAGATCGTTGATGATCCAGCCGTCCTCTTTGGACGCCGAGCCGTTTAAGCCTAAAAATAGTTTATCATCAATCAGCGCGCCGCTGGTTTCAAAAAGACCTAGCATGTATTTGTGCGAGCCGTATTCGGCGCCGACGCTGCCACTCCATTCGTTAGTCGGCTCTTCTAAAACGATATTAATAATGCCGCCGATTGAGTCTTTGCCGTAGATCGCACTGCTAGGACCTCGCAAAACCTCGACGTGATCGATATTTGTAACGGGGATATAGGCTGCGTCTTTGTTACTTTGCGCTACGCCGCCGACATAGACCGTGACGGGGTTAGAACTCGTATATATCGAAGGATTGAGCCCTCTAGTACTAATGCCCTCGTACATCCCACCCACACCGGTAATGTTTGGCATAGTTTTTACCAGCTCCTCGACGTTTTTGACTTCTCGTTCTTGTAGCTCAGTATCACTTACGACGCTGATACTTTGTGGCACATCCTTTAAATTTTCACTTATTTTGTTTGCGGTAACTTCTACTTCGCCGAGATTTACGCTTTGCTTAGTTTGCTCGTCGGCTATGGCTGGATTTGCGGCGCTCAATAAAAGTAGGGTAGCTACAGCTTCAGAGAGAGAGAGAGTAAAAACTTTCAAAATTTAACTCCTAAAATCTGATAAAATTTTCGTGTTATTATATCAGATGAGATAATCATTGTCAATACTATTACAATATTAAATTAATGTAGAATATAAGTATGATTTATATTGAATTTAATGTTGCAAATTTAGATACAAAATAGGGCAATACAATAAACTTATTATAATTTAAACAATACGTTCATAAAATTTATGGAAATGATGCAAAAATTAATAAAATCAAAAAATTCATTTTTATAAATCGTTTACTACATAGAAATCATTAATAGGAAAATATATATATCAGTAGTTCATCATTTTTCAATTTTTTGGTGCAAAACACTATAATTCTAGGTATTCTATATTGAAAACTATAATTTTCAAGTAAAAATTTAATACAAAATTCACGTACAATTCTATGAATAATTTCATGTATTTTTGATACGTTTTGGTGATTTTATTAGAAGAATTTTTAACATAAATCTATATTTGATAAGGCTCTCTTTAACTTAAGCTCACACAAAGGAGCAGTAAGTTACGATGAGAACTATGAAAAACAAGTATATCTATCGTTCCCGAATTTCAGAGAAGAAATTTAGAGAAATTCTCAAGTATTTTGCAGAAGACATAGAAGCATCAAAGATATCGAATTTAACTAAAATCTCAGAAGTACGCTATGTAAAATCTTTAGGGAAATAAGAATTCTTATGTCTAAAGAGTGTGAAAAGATAAGCAAATTTAGCGGTGAGATAGAAATAGACGAAAGCTACTTCGGATCTAAAAGAGTAAGAGGCAAGAGAGGTAGAGGTGCAAGCGGAAAGCAACCGGTATTCGGTATGCTTAAAAGAGATGGCAAGGTCTATACCCAGATAGTTAAAAACTGCTCTGCAAATGAACTAATACCCATATTATCGGAATTTAGCGAATTAGATGAGAGTGTGATTTATTCTGATTGTTGGAAAGCTTATGATGGATTAGTGGATTACGGAGCCAAAGCACATTACAGAGTAAAGCATTCTAAGAATGAATTTGCTAATGGTAAAAATCATATAAACAGCATAGAAAACTTCTGGGGATATGCTAAACATAGACTAGCTAAATTTAAAGGGATAAAGAAAGAAAATTTCTTGCTTCATCTAAAGGAATGTGAATTTAGATATAATACTAAAACTACACAGGAAAACTTATATCAGAAACTGTTGAAATTGATAAGAGAAAATCCGCTTAAGTTTAATTGAGCCTAAATTTATAGAAACAATTGATTTTTTTTTAAATA
>NZ_CALHIK010000151.1 GCF_938030785.1 uncultured Campylobacter sp. | reverse complement strand
GATCGGTAAGATGCGCGCAAAGCGTCCTTAGCGCCTCCCTCTGCTGCGGCGAAAACTCCGCTATCGATGCATACAGCCGCTCGCACCGCGCGCCTTTCATCCGCCCGCTCATGACCGCATCCAGCCACGCTAGCGACCCGTCCCCGACCTGCCGCACATACTCTCGCCCGAAACCCTCCAAGTTGCCCGTTTCTGCCATTTTGCCCTCCTGCGTTTAAATTTCATATTTCGGCCCGCGTTCACCAAGTTTAGTCTAAATTTTGGCTCCGAAGCCCGCTTAAGCTCTCTTTGCGATAAAAATATCGTCTGTTTTGAAATTTCGCTTTTGAAATTTGCCGTTGCACTCCGCTTGCCGTGTCTAAGCGCACCGCGTCTTGAGCGCTTTAAAATTTAGCGTGCCCTTTTGAGCGCCTAGCTTTTGCCCGCGTGACGCTGCATTGAAATTTAGCGCGCTTCTTTCAGCTTGATTGATTTGCTAGGTAGCCGTTTTGCGAAGTCTAAATTTCGGTACCTTTTTCAAATCCCGCGCAGATGATGTCTTTTAGCACATCTGCCTCTGATTTTAGCGCCTCGCTATCGGTCTTTTGCGCGGCGCTCTTTTTGTTCGCTAAATTTTTGCTAGAGCTTTGCGGCGATGGCTTTTTGCGCGAGTTTAAAATTTCGGCGGCATCTCGCGATATTTCGCCCTGTGTCTGCGCGGTGGAAATTTCGCCGCTAGCCTCGCCAGCCTTGCTCGCGTGGCGGCTTAGCACGCTTTTGACGCGTATCTTTTCGCCTGCGTAAAACGCCTCGCAAAGCCCGCCTTGCGCCTCATAGTCCGTCACTTTGACGCTGCCTTCTTGAAATTTATAAAATTTCACCCGTTTTGCTCTGCGTAGCTCCTCGGCCCCGCACCATATGCCGGCCTCCGCGTCAAGATCCGCGAGCGCGAATGCGCCGTCTGCAGCCTTATACATATTGCCGAGCCTTATCGGTATGCGTTCGCCACTCTTTTTGGTAAGCACGAAGCCGATCTTTTCGCCATCTTTTGGGCTCTGGCGGAACTGCCCCGAGAAAAATGCCGTGAAAAACGCGACCTCTTTGATCTCGCCGTCGGTGCCTAGGTACCTCGTCCAGCCATCTTCGGGCACGTCAACTTCGGCGACGTCTCGTCCGTCATTTGCGCCGCATTTTAAGCCCGCGCAGCCGCTAAGCGCTAATGCTGCAAGCGCGGCTAGAAATAAGTTTTTCATATTTTCCCTTCAAATAAATTTGTCTCAAAGCAGGGCGCTCAGGCACTTAAATCCGTAGAGCATTATTTCAGGCTCGCGGGATAGCCGCTAAATTTTTCGATCCAGCCGTCCTCGCCGTAGAGCTCGCCGCAAAGCCCGTCCGAGAGCTCGGCTAGATTTTCACCCGCCTCGTCCGCAAGCCGCCAGCGCTCGCTTTGCTCGAAAAAGCTTAGCGTCTCATGCAGGACGTGATCGGTAAGATGCGCGCAAAGCGTCCTTAGCGCCTCCCTCTGCTGCGGCGAAAAGTCCGCTATCGATGCATACAGTCGCTCGCACCGCGCGCCTTTCATCCGCCCGCTCATGACCGCATCCAACCACGCCAGCGACCCGTCTCTGAGCTGCCGCACATACTCTCGCCCGAAACTCTGCAAAACATCCATTTTTCACTCCTTGCATTTAAATTTTAAAATTTTTGGTACCTCGCCTAAATTTAGATCGAAATTTACTTCATAAGCCCGTTTAAGCTTTTTGCGTCCTAAATACGGCGCGCCGCATTTCACCTTTTATAAAATTCTACTTAGCGAGCGCCGTTTTTATCGTTTGCGCTGCTATTTTACCGCGCCGCAAAATTCGCGCTACACCTCAAAGCCCAGCTCCGTTTAAATTTTAAAATCCGAAAGCTCGCGACCGAAATTTTAAAATTTAAGGCTCGATGAAATGCGTTTCGGCGCGATGGTATGCGCCGCTTGAAACTTTAAATTTTAAAAACTCGCACTTCGCCTCAAAGCCCGATAGCGGGGCTAAATTTATCAAGCCGATGTCGCCCAGATACGTAGAAATCGCTGTCCGCTCGCCTCAAACGAGTACTCCTGCCAGTCCCAGTCGTTCTCGCCGCCCATTGCGAAATTTTCAGGCTCATCCGATAGAGCCGCCGCGCTCAAAGCAGCCGCTATACGCTCTTTCATAAAATCATCGGGCTCGCAGGGCGTAAATTTTTCAAATTTTATCTCGTAAAGGGAGGCGAGCCCAAAGTCCGCGCGCACGAGCTTGCCGCACTGTTGCGCGAACTCCGCCGCGCTGTATTCGTGCTTTGGGGCGTAGTACCAAACTTCCAGCTCCTCGATGCTTTCGCCCCTAAATTTTATGGATTTTATCATTTTGACCTCATTTCGCTCATCGCGGCAGTTTAAATTTCGTCGCTAGAAATTTATAAATTTCACTTGCGCCCATACGGCGCAGGTCTTACGCGCAGGATCAAACTCTCGCTATTCGGCGCAAGCATGCCGTGCGGTCAAATTTTAAATTTAATCCGCCGCGCTTTAAATTCAGACGCCGAAGTCCGCCCGCATCCCCTCTTTGCCCTTCGGCGTAAAATAGCAAACGACGTAGCAGAGCATTCGGTCTTTGCAGTCGTATTTAGTTTCGAGAGCCCGGGTAATGCGCGCAAATTCCTGCGGCGGCTTGTCCGCAAAGGCGCCTCGCAGCTCATCTGCGGCGATATGTCTTGGGCTAAGGAGCAGATACGCCGCACCGCCGTCCTCATCCTCGCTGATGGCGCGTAAAATTTCATCGCTCGCGCGAATCCGCCAGTGCTCCTTGCCGTCCCATTCGCGCAGGCTCAAAAACGCCGCGCCGCCGCCAGCGTCCAAAGACTTTTCGTTTGGAATTTGAGCGCGTAAAGCGCCTTCATTTAAGCTCTCCTCGCTAGCGACCTCGATAAAAACGTCCGTGCCGAGCAGATAGCTGGTCCGCTCAAACTCGCTTTCGTACTCCCAGCCGTCAAATTTAGCGGCAAATTCGCGCACCCGCTCGTCCGCTTCGCAGCCGAACATCATCGCGTCGCTATCTGAAATTTTAACGATATAAGGCTCGTTCATGAGGCTTTCCGAATTTTATTGCGGCTCGCATTTGCCGTAAACCCACTCGCGAGTTTCGTTTAGCTTAAACTCGCCGTCTTTTAGAAAATACTGCTTGCTGCTTTTGATCGCGTTTTTGCCCGCGGCTATGTAGTCACCGATGAAGCCGCGATCTAGGACGTCGTGCGCTAAAATTTCAGGCTCAAAGACGTTTTGCGTTCTTTGCGTCTCGCGCCATTTGCCGCTCTCATCAGGCTCGCGCAGGATGATGGAGATGTTGTTGCCTGCCTCGTCGTAGTCGTAGATATACTCGTATTGCTTGCCATCGGAAACCTGGCGATTTTTTATCACGTTGCCGCGCGCATCGTAGCCAAACTCGTTTTCAAACACGACCTCCCAACGCTGCGACTCCTCGCGCCAAAGCGCGGTTTGCTCGCGTAGAGGCCTGCTCTCCTCGGTCTCCTCGTGCACGTTTTTGTAGTACTCCCTCCACTCGTTTTTTGCGGCGTCCCAGCGCGATCTTAGCTCGCTAAAGCGCCTATACTTGGGCTCGATCTTGCGCAAGATCTTTTCATCGCGCCCCCAGGCGCCGTCGCGCCACACAAAATTTATCTCGCTGCGCGTTCCGTCCGCCGCCGTAAAGACCGTCTGCTTTGTAAGCGGCACCCATTTGCCGCGCCACGCGTAGCCTTCGGAGCCCGCGTAAGCGTCGCCGTTGTAGTGGTATATCGATTTTTCGTACGGCACCCATTTTTTCGCTTTGGCGTTCCATTTATAGGTCGCTACGAAATTATTTCTGTCGCTTTCATCGACAATCCTTTTTGTAAGGTGTGTCGGCGTCCATCTGCCTTTTTTTAGCGTGAAATTTTGTAAAATTTCCGTTTTACCCTCGCGCTTTTCGACGGCTTTTTCACCCTCGTATGGCTTGCCGTCCTTTTGCAGGCTGAAATAAATTTTCGAGCCGTCCTTTGCGATCTCCTGCTTGCTTATCGCCGTTTCGCGAAATTTGTTTGTATTCGCGTCCCAGTCGTATTCGACATTTTCGATCTCGCGCTCGCCGCTTTCGTCAAATTTGCTAAAGCTTTTCGATACGGAGGTTCCCTCTTCGCTGCTCTTTTTGTAGATTTTTTCTAGGCGGCGGGTTTTGGCGTCGTAGTTTTGGCTAACTTTATATTCATAGCGCGGCACAGCTCCGCCCTCTGTTTTGTAGCTCGTCTTTTGTAGGCAAATTTTATCCGTTCGCGCCTTGAAATTTGATGCCGTTTCGTGCGTCTCGTCCGTCTCGGTTGCGCCCGCAGGCATCGCGAGCGCTAATGTCGCCGCCAAAATAGAGCCTGCTAAAACTGCCGCCCGCGCTCGAAGCTTGTCTGCCGAAACCGCCGCCTGCGCCCCAAAAGCGCCCGCCAAAATAATCGCTCGCGCCTTTAAATTTAGCGCCGCAAAATTTGCCGCGTCCTTGGGTGAAATTTTAAAAACACCTCTCATGACCGCTCCTTTATCTGAATTTTAAATCGCGTCTACCGCTTTATATCCTCGCTCGAAAAAGCTCTTTCACCTTCGTAAATTTTCTCATAGCGGCTTAGCTTGCCCTCTTTGAAATAGCCGATGAAATAGGCCGCCGATCTTTCGGCCTGCTCTTGCGAAATTTCATCGTAGAGGCGGGCGGGCTCCTTTGATTTTTGTTTGTGCAAGCACGAACAGCTGCGAAAATAGCGCTTTTTGATTTTAAAATTTTGCGCCTCGCCGCCTTGCTCGTCTGCGCGCTTTGTCGCGCTTATTTCGCTACTTTGCTTGCCTGCGGGCGCCAGATCATCTCTCCCGCCGCCCCCTATCGTCTGTTTTTGCTCGCTTGCCGCGGCGTGATCTTGCGCCGCTACGACGCCGAAACAGATACTCGCCGAAATTAAAGCCGAAATAGCCGTTCTTGTCGCTCTGGGTAAAGCCATTTTTCAACCTTTTCTTTTGCCGCCGCTGCGTACGGACCTGCTGCCGCGCAGGATTTAAATTTTAAAATTTACGCGGCGCACGAATGCCTCCGCGCTAGCTAAATTTAATCGCGGCTCTCGCATAAATACTGTTATGCCGCTAAATTTTAACCGCAGCACTCGCACGAATATTGCTCGTCCGCTAAATTTAACCGCGACTTTCGCGCAAGGCCGCGCAGGTAAAATTTCGCGGCTAAATTTTACCGACGCATCTTCAAACGCTATTTTATCTTTTTATATTTCCACGTCTTTTCCGTTATGACCTCGGATTTTCCGTCTTTAAGCTTAAATTCCTTAAAGCTCGTTATCGCGTAGGCGCTAGGCATCTCAAACATCATCAGCGCGGCTCCGTATCCCACGCTATCTGCCGGGATTTGGGTATCGTAAGTGGCCTCCGAGCGCCCGGTTTGCACCCATTTGCCGCTCGCGTCGAGTTTGTAGATATCCATCGCGGTATTGCTGCCGTGCTCGTCGTAGCTATAGACGTATTTGCCGCTACTGGAATTTGATTCGTGGCTTTGCACGAGCGGGCGCTCGCCCGATTTATCGTAAATTTCGCCGTTTGAGTAGCTTTTGACCCAATCTTTAAGCTGCTCATCCCACAGATAAGAGGTCATATTAAGATCCGCGCCCTTCTTGATAGTGGTCTGTTTGCTCATATTATCCCACGCGCCCTTCTCGTCATTCCAGATGAAGCTCGTAACGACCTCCTCACCCTTTGCGGCATCAAGCTCGTGCTTGCTCATCGTCGCGTTTTGCCACGCGCCGCCCTTAAAGGTGCTGCGGATCTGCTCGTAGCTACCGTTTCGATCGCCGTTAAGCATCTCTCGCTCGCTGTTTTGCCACGCGCCGTTTACAAACTCGTAGGTTACGTATCCGTTCATCTCTCCTGTGGCGTCGTAGAAAATTTCGGTCTTATCTTTGGGTTGCCAGCTCTTGCCGTCCCATTTGAAGCTTATCGTAAGCTCCTCCTTATCCCACGCGTTTCTTACGGATCTGTTCATGCTCTCTTTATGCCATTTGCCCTTTATGAGCTTATATCGCACATCTTCGGTTGCGTTGCCGTCGTAGCTGGAGACGGTTTTGCTCGCATTGCGCGTGCCGTCATCCGCTATCGAATTGCTCTCGCGCGTCGTGATGCCGTCTTTGACGCTTTCCATGTAGTCTTCTATTTTTTTCCACTTGCCGCTTTTAAGATCGAGGTTAAATACTTCAAATTTAACCATTCCTCCCTTTTCGTCAAAGTAGCTGATCTCTTTGTAGCTAGAGCCTAGGCCGTCCGAGGAGTTCCTGTCTCTTATCTGCTCTAGCTTGCGCGCCGCCGCGTCATAGCTTAGATGCGTGCTCTCCTTACGCTCTCCGAGTGAGCTGTAGCTCATACTTTGCACCATATACTCATACTCCTTGGCAAACGCCGCCGCACAGAGCAGCGCAAGTATCGTAGCGAGCTTTTTCATCCTCTTTCCTTGGAAAAAATTTTGATAATTATATAATGTTCGTATATAAAAACGGATAAAATTTCGTGCGATATGTTAAGATTGAGTATCCATTTTTTGAGTACTTTTTTCTTTATATAGGTTGTTTGTAACAGCTTGTTTAAATCAAAAATGTTATAATGACCCAACGAAATCCAAAAAAAGGGGAGGCGTAATTAATATGAAAAAAACAAAAAAATTTACAATATTAATGCTTATCTTGGTTAGTTTATCTTTAATTGCATATGGTAAGGAGGATAAAGTCGAAGCAAATGTAACTACTAATCTTTCAGAAGAAGAGTTACAAATAGCAAAAGGCGTCAATGGGGACCTGCCAGATCCTGTTTATACTTATGAAGCAATAGTTGATGAAGCGGGAGGATTATACCAATCACCAGATGCAAAGGAAAATAATTATTTAAAAAAACATAATATATGGAAAGAGGATGTTCAAAGAGAGTTGAAAAAAATAGAACCAGCATTGGATGAAAATGCTTCCGAAGAAGAAATTCAGCGTCTATTTAAACAACTTTTATATATCGCAGGTTATGACTACACACCATTTGAAACAATAGATAGATTTTCTTATGTAATTTTTAAAAAAGATATGGAAAACCCATTCACTCATGAAAAAATTGAAGAGAATATGAATGTTAACGTAGAAATAGTCTTAGATGCATCAGGTTCAATGGTAAAGAAAATTGGAGATAAAACAATGATGCAAATCGCAAAAGAATCTATCAAAAAAGTTTTATCAGAAATGCCGGCTAATGCAAAAGTAGGAATAAGAGTATTTGGTCATAAAGGAGATAATACGGCTTCTAAAAAAGATGAATCATGTGGTGCAAATGAGTTAATTTATCCAATTGGAGATTTGAATGCAGAAAGAATAGGAAAAGCCTTAGAACCAATACAACCAACAGGGTGGACTTCAATTGCAAAATCAATTG
>NZ_CALHIK010000150.1 GCF_938030785.1 uncultured Campylobacter sp. | reverse complement strand
GCGACGTTGTTTAGCTTCTCGCTATCGGGGCTTTCGGAGCGTAGATAGTAAGTCGATTTTAGCCCGAGCTGCCATGCAAGCGTGTAAATTTCGCTTAGATAGCCGCCGCTTGCCTTATCTAGGCTCATGAAAATATTTAGGCTCTGGCCTTGATCGATCCATTTTTGGCGGATAGCGCCTGCTTTTACGAGTAGGCGCTGATCAAGCTCGTATGCAGGTACGTACGCCTGCCACGTTTTTGGACTTAAATTTGGTACGACGACCGGGATCATGCCGCTTAGGTTGTGCTCGAACCACTTTCGCTTATACACCGGCTCGATCGTCTGCGTGGTGCCTACGAGTATGCTGATGCTCGATGTCGGCGCGATCGCCATCAGGTAGCCGTTTCGCATACCGTCGCGCCTTACTTTCTCGCGCAGTCCGTCCCAATCGCAGCTGCTCTGCTCAAAGAGCCCGCCGCGCTTAACGAGCGCTTTGGCGTTTTCGTTCGCTAAATCGATCGGGAAAATTCCTTCGCTCCACTTCGAGCCCGTAAAATCAGGATACCTACCCTTTTCTACGGCTAAATTTGAACTTGCCTTGATTGCGTTAAAGCTCACGTTTTCCATTATCCTATCGATCAGCTCGAAGTGCTCGTAGCTGCCCCACTCCACGCCGCGCTCGGCAAGCATCTGCGCTTCGCCCATTACGCCGAGCCCTATCGCGCGGGTTTTTAGATTGGTGTGTTTGACCTTGGCGTGCGGGTAAAAATTTAGATCGATGACGTTATCGAGCATCCTCACGGCAATCGGCATCACGCGAGCTATCTCCTCGCGGCTGTTGATTTTGCTTAAATTTACGCTTGCGAGGTTGCAAACCGCCGTCGCACCCTCGTCGCAGCCTTTTTCTACGATAAAAATTTCTTTGCCGCCCAGCGTGTCTAGCGCGGTGATCTTTTTCGCCTTTTTTACGATGCCTGCGTCGGTTCTTACCTCTTCGTTTTCCTCAAACAGCCTCTCGCTGCCGTCAGCGAAAACGACCTTGATTTTGTAGTGGTTCGGCGCCGTGTTTTGAAAGATCTCGGTGCATAAATTTGAGCTTCGAATCAGGCCTTGATGCGCGTTTGGATTGATGCGGTTGGCGTTATCTTTGAAGCATAAAAAGGGCATTCCGGTCTCAAAATAGCTCGTTAAAATTTTCTTCCAAAGCTCCTTTGCCAGGATGGTGGATTTTGAAATTTTATCATCGGCCTCGTACTGCTCGTAGCGCGCTTCAAATTCCGCGCCATATAGATCGCTTAGATCGCTTACCTCCGCAGGATCGAAGAGCGTCCACTTGCCGCCGCTTTGAAGCCTTTTCATAAACAGATCGTTTATCCACAGCGCGGGGAAAATTTCATGCGCTCTGCGCCTCTCCTCGCCCGAGTTTTTGCGCAGATCAAGGAAGTCGCTCACGTCCATATGCCACGGCTCGATATACACGGCGATAGCGCCCTTGCGCGTGCCCAGCTGATCGACGGCGACTGCGATGTCGTTGGTGATCTTTAAAAACGGGATGATACCGCCCGCGGCGTTTTTATGCCCGTCGATGCTGCCGCCCATCGCGCGCACCTTGCACCAGTCCCAGCCGATACCGCCGCCGAATTTGCTCAGAAGCGCCATCTCTTTGTAGCTATCGAAAATCCCCTCGATATTATCGGGCGTGCTTCCCACGTAGCAGCTGCTTAGCTGATGCCGCGTCGTGCGGGCGTTTGAGAGCGTCGGAGTAGCCAGCATGACTTCAAATTTAGATATGAGATCGTAAAATTTCTTCGCCCAGCTCTGGCAGTCAAGCTCGTTTTGCGCAAGGAACATCGCGATCGCCATAAACATCTGCTGCGGAAGCTCGATCGGCGCGCCGCTTTTATCCTTGATGAGGTAGCGATCGTAAAGCGTTTTAATGCCTAGGTAGTTAAACTGCAAATCGCGCTGCGGCTGCAAATAAGAATTTAGATCCTCAAGATCGTATTTTTCCTTTAAGCCGAGCATTATACGGCCCGCTGCCTCGCCGCGAGCGAAGTAATCCCTCAGGCTGTTATAGCCGCTAAAGCCCGTTACTTTGTGATACAGATCGTATAAAAATAACCGCGCGGCGACGAAGGTCCAGTTCGGGCGATCCACGTCGATCTTTTCGACCGCGGTTTTGATGAGGGTTTGCTGAATCTCTTCGGTGGTGATCATATCGCGAAACTGGATCTTTGCGTCCACCTCAAGCTCGCTAAGACTTACGTTTTCCAGCCCCTCTACCGCCTCGCTCGTGTATTTTTTGATCTTGCTTACGTCAAGTTCCTCGGTTCTGCCGTTGCGTTTGATTACTTTCATATCGTTCCTTGAAATTTAAAAATGCAAATTTAGCGTTAGTTTCCCAATATAAAATACGTCGTCAAAAGAGGCGGCGTAATAAATGCCGCTCATAATCCGCCGTCTTTTAAATTTACGCTAGCTGCGCTGCAAAAGCGCGCATTATAGCCAAATTTGCTTAAGAATATCTGTCGTTAAAGGATAAAATTTTTCGATTATAGGGTCAAAATTTAGCAAGGCGGGCAGAAACGATGCGGTAAAATTTGAGCGAAATTTTATGGTAGAGCCGCGAAATTTTGCAGGGAAAATTTACGCGGAGCTTTGCGAAATTTTGCGCCGAAAAAGCAGGAAAACAAAAATCTTTGCGGGCAAGCTTAAAATCCGCCCGCAAAGCTTAATAATTTAGTTGCGCGGTAGCGGGATAGGCTTTCCGTTTAAATTTATAGCGTTGTTGGCTTTGTCGTAACTAAACTCCATCTTAACGCCCTGTCCGTCCGGTTTAAGGAACTCGGAGCCGTAAACTTCAGCCATCGGCGCAAAATCGCGCAGGCTGTCGTAAGGCGATAGGAAGTCCGTGATGGTCGTATTTATCGTAGCTTTGCCGCCAAATTCCATCTTTTCAAAGAGCTTTTCTTCGTCTATAAAGCCGCCAACTAGCGCGTTTAAGTTGAAAGCAAATTTTTTGCCGAGGCTATTTTCAAACGAAAAATCTTTGATCTCAAATTTAATATCGTCTTTCAAAAGCTCTTTCAAAAGCTCCTTGTTTTCCGCAAGCTCATCGAAATCCTTAGATCCGGCAAAGGCAAATTTTTCATATAGCTTCGCGCTTAGGTTTATTCCTACGCTTGAGTGAATATTTCGCAAAAGCACGTCGGCGATCTTAAGAGTTTCCATTTTGCTTTCGTCTTCGGAGGTTAAAATTCCGTTTTTGATGCGGTTGTTGCCCTCGGAGCTTAAATTTGTAGCTACGACGAGGCGCTGCCTATTGATGGTAACGACTAGCTCCTTGATGCCCGCCTTATAGTCTATATCGCTCATTATCAGCTTAGATAAAAGATCGTCGGATTTTTTTACCTCGTTCGGAAACGCGACGTCGTATCCAAGGCCTTTCATATCTATGCCGATCTGCTTGCCGTCATCCACGAAAAACTCCGGAAGTTTAAAATTTAGCCCCTTGATGACCTCACCGCTCATATCGCTAACGCCGCCTATGCTAAAGCCCGCTATACGCACCATCTCGCTATCTTCTGCGAAATTTATATCGACCAGCTTGGCTTCATATTTTATATCGCCCGGACCGAATAGAATATGCGTGTTTATCGGCGCATCGGTTTTAAAAACCTCTTTTATCGGCTCTGCGTAATAAGGCGTTTTAACTTTTATCGTTCCGTCCATCTCAAAGCCCGCCGCGACATCCTTTACGCTGTGTTTGATAGTGTAATCGTAGCGGAAGTCAAAATCTTGAGGGAAGACCTCTTTAGGATCAAAATCCAGAGTCTCGTTCGCATCGTCGCGATCCGCAAGCTCTTTAACTTTTTTGACGCCGTCCGTCAGATAGGCCTGAAGCTTCTCTTTTTTGACCGTACCCTCGATAAAGCCGCTTGAGTTGCTATCTCCGGGATAAAATTTAGCGCTCTTAGTCTCGAAAATTTCGTTTCTAGCGATAAATTCCGCAATCTGCTGCTCAATCGCCGCGCTGGCACTCTTGCCGACCGCACCGTCAACCGTTTTGGTTATGCTATCGTTTACACTTTTAGCTACTCCCGTTTTAGCGTCCTTTGTCGCCACAAAAACGCCCGCTATAAGCGCTACGATGAGCACTAAAGCCGCGATGATCTTTTTCATCATCTCTCCTTTAAATTTAAAATTTATTTGGGTGCGTATTTTGCCGTAAATTTCTAAAATTTTCAAATTCTAGCTTAGTGTGCTTTAACCTAAAAGAAGTTATAATCGCGGCATTAATATCAAAATTTAGGAAAACTTATGGCAAAACAAACGAAATATATTTTCGTCACCGGTGGAGTGCTGAGCTCGCTGGGTAAGGGCATTGCGGCGGCGTCGATCGCGACGCTTTTAAAGCACGCGGGGCAAAAGGTGCGCATCCTAAAGGCGGATCCTTATATCAACGTCGATCCCGGCACCATGAGCCCGCTGGAGCACGGAGAGGTTTTCGTCACCGACGACGGCGCGGAGACCGATCTGGATCTTGGGCATTATGAGCGGTTCTTGGATGAAAATTTAAGCCAAGATAACAACTTCACCACGGGCAAAGTTTACAGCTCCGTCATCGAAAAGGAGCGCAGGGGCGATTATCTGGGCAAAACGATCCAGGTGATCCCTCACATCGTAGGCGAGATCGTGCGCCGCATAAAAAAGGCGGGCGAGGGCAACGACGTGCTGATCGTCGAGATCGGAGGCACCGTGGGCGACATCGAGGGGCTACCGTTTTTAGAAGCAATCCGCGCGATGAGAGTGGAGCTGGGTAGGGTAAATACGATGAATATCCACCTCACGCTCGTGCCTTTCATCAAAGTAGCAGGCGAGCTGAAAACCAAGCCCACGCAGCACAGCGTAGGCGAGCTGCGCCGCATCGGTATCAGCCCCGATATGATAATCTGCCGCTCCGAAATGCCGCTAAATCGCGCGCTTAAAGATAAGATCGCGCTAAGCTGCGGCGTGGATAAAAACTGCGTCATAGAAAGCCCCGATAGCGCGAGCATCTATCAGATCCCGCTTGCGTTTTTGAAGCAGGATATTTTAACGCCGATCGCGGAGACTCTAAGCTTAAATAAGCTCGAAGTCGATATGAGCAACTGGGACAGCCTCGTTAAGCGCGTCATTGTGCCTACGAACGAAACCACGATCGCCTTTGTGGGCAAATATATCGATCTGAAAGAAAGCTACAAATCCCTCACCGAGGGGATAATCCACGCAGGCGCGACGCTTGATACGCGGATAAATTTAAAATGGATCGATAGCGAAAAAATTGAAGCAAGCAATGTGGATGAAATTTTCCGCGACGTAAACGGAATTTTAGTCGCGGGCGGTTTCGGCTCGCGCGGGATAGAGGGTAAAATTTTAGCCATAAACTACGCGCGGATGCATAAGGTGCCGTTTTTGGGTATCTGCTTAGGGATGCAGCTTGCGATGGTGGAGTTTGCACGTAACGTCTTAAAACTGAAAAATGCCAACTCTGCGGAATTTGACCCTCAGACCGAAGATCCGGTGATCTACCTCATCGATAGCTTCATCGACGCAAGCGGCAAAAAGCAGATCCGCACGCACAAATCCCCTATGGGCGGCACTATGCGGCTGGGCGGCTATGACTGCGACGTCAAAAAAGGCTCGCTTTTGGGTAAAATTTACGGCGAGCAAAAGACCATTCGCGAGCGCCACCGCCACCGTTACGAAGCCAATCCGAAATACCGCGCCGAGTTTGAAAAGCACGGTCTTATCGTCTGCGGCGAGAGCGACGGGCTTATAGAAGCGGTCGAGCTAAAAAACCATCCGTTTTTTCTGGGCGTGCAGTTTCACCCGGAATTTACCAGCCGTCTAGTGCGCCCAAATCCCGCTATTTTGGGCTTTATCGAAGCATCTATAAAAAATGCTAGGTAAAAATGAGATAAGGGAAATTCTAAAATCGAGATTTGCGAACGATCGGCATACTAAAATTTCTGAAATTCCCTTACCCTGCGATCTAAAAGATACCTATAAGGCGGCTTTGCGCATAAAAACTGCCATCGAAGAAAACCAGCGCATAGCCGTAGTCGGCGATTACGACGTCGACGGTATCGTAAGCACCGTCATAATGAGCGATTTTTTCAATCAAATAGGCGCGGATTACGTTATCAAGATCCCAAACCGCTTCACCGACGGATACGGGCTAAACAGCGAGATCATAGGCGAGCTTGAGGATGTGGATCTCATCATTACGGTAGATAACGGCACCTCCGCGACGGAAGCTGCCGAAATTTGCGCTCAAAAGGGGATCGATCTCATCATCACCGATCATCACATGCCCCCGCCCGTGCTGCCGCGAGCTTATGCGATAATCAATCCGAAGCAGCCCGATTGCACCTTTCCAAATATCGAAATTTGCGGCGCGCAGGTAGCGTGGTATCTCGTAGGCGCGCTAAAAGAAACCCTCGGCGTGAACTACGATATGGCAAGCTCGATGGATATCCTCATCATCGCCATAATCGCCGATATGATGGAGCTGCGCGACATGAATCGCGCGCTTTTGCGCTTCGGCATCAAGCGGCTAAATAGCTCGAACCGCGCCTGCTTCAAGGCGATTAAGGAGCACTATTTCAAAAAGCATTTCGAATTCGACGATATCAGCTACACGATCGCGCCGCTAATCAACTGCACGGGGCGGATGGACGATGCGACGATGTCGTATAACTTCCTATGCGCCAAAAATATCAGAGAGGCAAACCACTACCTAGAGACGATAAATTCCATCAACAACTCGCGCAAAGAGGAGGAGAAAAGCCTCTACGACGAGATCGTAAAAAGCGTCGATCCGAGTGACAACGTCATCGTCGTGTGGGGTCCGCAGTGGCACGAAGGCATCATCGGCATCGTCGCAAGCCGCCTAAGCAAGACCTACAAAAAGCCCGCAATCGTCTTTAGCGTAAGCGACTCGCGCGCCAAAGGAAGCGCGCGCAGCATCGGTAAATTCGACATTTTAGAGCTGATCTCCTCGCAAAGCGAAATTTTAACGACCTTCGGCGGGCACAAGGGCGCTGCGGGCGTGGGGATCGATCCCGCGTTACTTCAGGAGTTTAAGCGGCGCGTAAATGAGCGCATTACGCCCAAGGATCTGAGCGATTTTAGCGCGCAAGACGATCTACTGGGCGAGCTGGACGCGTCGCAGATAGACTTCGAGCTGCTTGAAATTTTAGAATTTTACGAGCCCTACGGGCAGAAAAATCCGCGCCCGCTCTTTTGTATCAAAGGCGCGCGCGCCCGCAATATCAGAGAGATCGGCAAGGAGGGCAAGCATATCAAAATGGCGCTTGACAAAAACGGCGGCAGCGTCGAGGCGCTGTTTTTCAACTACGACTTTTTGCCGCGCGCCGGTGAGCGAGTGGACGCGATCTTTACGATTAGCAAAAACAACTTCCGCGGCACGATCACGCCCGAGCTCATCATCAAGGAGCT
>NZ_CALHIK010000149.1 GCF_938030785.1 uncultured Campylobacter sp. | reverse complement strand
CCGTCGTTTATGATGTGGCGGACGCCGAAAATATCGCTAAATTCTATCTTCTCGCCGTTTCTAAAGACGCGCTCGGTAAATAGCGCGCCCAGTCCCTTGAATTCCTCTTTCAGATCGATGCCGTTGCTCGGCTCGCCCGCGGCGTAAACGGGCAGCACCACTAGCTCCAAAGCGCCTGCGAAGCACTCCTTAAAAGCGTTTAAATTTGCCTTGAGTCTGCTCCATCGGTGCGGCTGAAAGATCACTGTAATCTTGCTAAGACCTAGCAGAGCCGCGTATTCGCGCGCGCTTTGCAGAGTCGCTCTGATCTCGGTAGGGTGGTGGCCGTAGTCGTCGATGAGCACGAAGTTTGGGGTGGCGCACAGGATGTCGAAGCGCTTTTTGATCCCTTGGTAATTCAGTAAATTTTTGCGGATCTGCTCTAGCCCCGTCTCGCATGCTGCGGCTAGGATCGCTAGCGACGCATCAATCGCGATGTGCCTTCCTAGCCCGTAAACCTCGAAGCGCCCGAGCTCTTTAAGATTAAAGCTCATAAACGGCTGATGATCGCGCAGCAGCACCTTCAGATCCGTTATGTCGCGCGAAGGAAAGAGCTTGATACAGCCGAGCTTTATCGAGCTTAAAAACTCATCCTCGGCGTTTATCACGCGGATCTTGGCGCGCTCCAAAAAGCCGCGATACGCCGCGTGAAATTTATCCAAATCGTTATCGTAATGATCCATATGCTCGGGCTCGGCGTTGGTCACGACCGCGACGTAGGGGTTGGAATTTAAAAAGCTCGAATCGCTCTCGTCGGCTTCGAAGATGATGTTTTCGCTGTTTTCGTATTTCATATTCGAGCCGAACTGCTTAGAGATCGCGCCTATGATGACCGAGCCGTTTATCAGCGCCGAGGTTATCGCGCTCGTGGTGCTTTTGCCGTGCGCGCCGGCGACTGCGAAGACGCGTTTGTCTTTTAGCACGAAGGGCAAGGCCTCCTTGCGCGAGAGGCAGACGATCCCCTTTTTGCGCGCGGCTTGTAGCTCGACGTTGTCCTCTTTGATCGCGGCGGAGTAGATGACGATCTCCTGATCTTTGATCGCCGAAGCGTCGTGCGGCGTGATGATCTCCATGCCGTCTGCTCTTAGCTTGTAGGTCGTCTCGCTCTCTTTGATATCAGAGCCTGAGATGATAAAATTTTTCTCGTGTAAAAATCTCGCTAATGCCGATATCCCTATGCCGCCGATGCCGATAAAATGAACCTTTTTCACCTTTTTCCTTAAATAATATAATAGATAATTACGTTTAAATTTTTAAATCCCGCGCCGGCGAAATTTAAAAATTTAAACCATTTCACGCTTTGAAATTCGCCTCTAAATTTTTACGAACTCGCAGCGTCGCGCAACCTCGTCTGCTACTTCCAAATCCGCTTTTAAAATTTAGCGATCTAAATTTACTTTTAGAATTTCGCTTTTTAAAATTTGAGCGCTCGAAATTCCGCACTCAAATCCGCTTCGAAACGGCGCGCTTAAAATTTTACAGCTTAAACTCGCCGTTAAAACCTCGCGGCAAGCAGGACGCCGTTTGCCGCCCCGCCTGCCGCATCATAGCGCACCGCCGAAGCCGCGTAAATTTCGGTAAATTTCATCGCGTGCCAAACTATTTAAATTTACGCCTAAAATTTCGCTGCTTGGGCTTCGCAGCAAAACCTATTCGCCGCTTTGCGCTTTAAATTTATGCGGCTAAATTTAAAATTTAGACGAAATTTTAAATTTCGGTGCGCCCGTTGATCGCCTTTATCAGCGAGAGCATATCGACGTTATCTAAGCTCACGCCAGTAGGCACGCCTTGGGCGAGCTTAGTAAATTTCAAACCCAGATCCGCGAGCTTGTCCTCGATATAGAGCATGATCCCGTCGGAGTTAATGCCCGGCGTCAGCGCGAAAATCAGCTCGCTCGCGCCGTTTTGCTCCACCATAGCGCGCAGAGCTTCCACCGTCTCTTCGCTGGCGCTTTGCAGCACGAAGTAGCGGCCATTGTAAATTTTATTGCTCTCTAAAATAAAGATATCTTTGGGGTTTTCGACGATGCAAATTTTATCGCTCTCGCGCTCCTCGTCGGCGCAGTATTCGCAGATCTCGCCCTCGCATACCGCTCCGCAGATGCGGCATCTGTGCAGTCCGCGTACCGCCTCTTCGATATTGTGCGCTAAATTTAGCCCTAGGAAGGAATTTTGCACGCTTACGTAGTAGGCAAAGCGCAGAGCGGACTTTTTGCCCACGCCGGGGAGCTTTTCAAAGCTTGCGACGAGCTCTTCGAACCTGTCTCCGCCGCTCATATAGCGCCCTTCGGCGAAAAGACGATCGAGAAGTAGTGCGTGCCGTCGCTGTAATTGTACTCAAAGCGGAATTTATGCAGCTCGCAAATTTTATCGATGATGTAAAGCCCAAGCCCCATGCCGGTGGCTTTCTCGTCTTTATTTCTGATAAAGGCCTGCTTGTAGTGCTCGAATGATTTTGCAAGCGCCGCGCCGCGGTTGGCGACGCTGATCTTATTTTCGTCGCAGATGACGGCGACCTTTTTATCGGCGGAGTATTTCAGGGCGTTGTCGATCAAATTTTTAATCGCCAGCGCGAACAGACCGAAATCCACGTTTATCACCGCGTCGCACTCGATGTTTTCGCTGATGAGCTCGTCCCAATTATCGAGCATCGACATATCTCTTACCTGCTCTAAAATGAGGCTGAAATGGTAGTCTTGATAGTTTAGCGAGTAGCTTTTTGAGAGGAGTTGCTCGATTTTAGCAAACTCGTTGATTAAAATTTCAAGCCGCTCAAAAACGTTTACGAGTCGCACTTTTTGCGTCTCGTCCTCGAGCATCTCCGTAATGAGCCTGCCCTTGCCGATCGGGGTTTTGAGCTCATGCATGATGGTGCGCAAAAACAGCTGGCGCGAGCGGATTAGCTCTTGAATTTTGGCGATCGCGTTGTTAAATTCCTGCGCGACCTGCCCGATCTCGTCCTCGCTGTGAGCGGCGGCTAAATTTACGTCCAGGTTGCCCTGGGCGAATTTTTTGATATTTTTGCTTAGTTTTTTTAGCGGCGTGAAGCTCTTCATGATCGACAGATAAAGCGAAACCAAAACCGCGACGGTGAGGAAAAACCCGACCCAGAGCGGATCGTTTAAATTTTTGGTGCCGATACTTTCAAAAACGACGATGAAGGAGTTGTTTTTGATATTTAAAAAGAGCGAGTTATTATACTCGACCGAGCTAAACTCTCCGATCGAGGTGTCTTGGACGAAAAATTTCTTCCCGCTGGTGCCGATATTTTGGATTACGTTTTTGTCTTTGACGAGCTCGAGTCCGAAATTTGAAAAATACTGCTCGATGTCGCTAGGCGGGGTGTTACGTTTATAAAGCTCGAGTAGATAATTTACCGCGTTTATCTGGTTTGCCTGCATCGCCCCCAGGGCTTTGCTCATCTGGATGCGTCCGAAAGTGATAAAAAGCGTGCATACCAGAATAAGCGCGATTACGAAAAATACGGTGATCTTCGTGATTAAGGAGTGTTTCATCCGATGAGCTTGTAGCCGATACCGCGAACCGAAAAGATATGCTTAGGCGCCTTGGAGCTATCGCCGATCTTGGTGCGCAGGCGTCCGATGATGACGTCTAAGCTCTTTGAGTCCTTATCTTTTAGGCTCTTGCAATGGTATACGAGCTGCTCGCGAGATACCGAAAAGCTATGTTGCTTGATTAGGTATTCTAAAATTTCATACTCCGCAGGTGTTAACACGAGCGACTCCTCGCCGAAGTAAATTTCATGGCGCTTATCGTCGATGCGAAATACGCTATCCGTGGCGGTTTCTTCCTTTTCGCTGGCTTTTTTATAGCGGCGGATGAGGCTCATAATGCGCGCGTGCATCTCTTTTGGATCATAAGGTTTCGGTAGGTAATCGTCCGCACCGATCTGAAGGCCTACGACGCGATCGCTCACGTCGCTTCTAGCCGAGCTGATGATGATCGGGATGTCGTATTTCTCGCGGATCTCTTTGCAGACTTCAAGTCCGTCCATTCCAGGAAGCGTAAGATCCAAAATCAGTAGATCGTAGTTTTTGATCCCCGCACTAATGCCCAGATACGGGTCTTCAAAGTTTGTAACTTGGATGTTAAATTTAGCCAGATATTCGGTTAGAAGCTGTGCGAACTCGCTGTCGTCTTCTATCATCAATACATTTATCATTTTTTATCCTTTGCATCGTTGATTTGAAATTTTAAATATTGCATTATACATAAAAATAGTTAAGTCTTAACTTGCGTTTTATTAAATTTAGATAAAATTGCGCCTTTTGTATAGTTCAAGGAGAATTTCGTGGAAGAAGATTATTATGAAATTTTAGGCGTGGCGCGCGATGCTGACGCCGAGACGATAAAAAAGGCGTTTCGAAAGCTCGCTTTGGAATTCCATCCCGATCGCAACCAAGGCGACAAGGAGTCGGAGGAGAAATTTAAAAAGATCAACGAAGCGTATCAAATTTTAAGCGACGATCAAAAGCGCAGAATGTATGATCGCTACGGCAAAGAGGGCATCAGCGGCGCATACGGCGGCGCGGGCGGCGGAGGATTTGATTTCAGCTCGATTTTCGGCGATTTTTTCGAACAAGCATTTGGCGGAGGCGGTCGCTCACGCCCTAGCGATCCATACGGCATAGATACCGAACTGGCCGTAACGCTGGAGTTTAAAGAGGCTTTAGAGGGCGTTCACAAGGAGATAAAATACAAGATCAAAAAGCCGTGCCCTACCTGCGACGCCACCGGCTCGAAGGACAAAAAAAGACATACTTGCTCCGCTTGCGGCGGTACCGGGCGCGTCGCGGTTAGGCGCGGATATATGAGCTTTATCCAAAGCTGCTCCGAATGCGGCGGCACGGGCGAGATCGTAAAAGATAGATGCAAGGATTGCGGCGGCAAAGGCTTTACCGAGGAGGACGTGAGCCTTAAATTTGATATTCCTGCAGGCATCGACGACGGACAGCGCGTGCGCCTAAGCGGCAAAGGCAACGTCTCTAAAACCGGCGAGATTGGGGATCTGTACGTGATAGTGCGCGTGAAGGAAGACAGCCACTTCCTGCGCGACGGAGACGACCTGTATATCGAGGTGCCGGTGTTTTTCACGCAGGCGATCTTGGGCGAGAGCATCGAGGTGCCGACGCCGCGCGGCAAGGCGGAGCTGAAACTCAAAGTAGGCACCAAGGACAAGCAGCGCTTCACGATCTACGGCGAGGGCGCGCCGAATATCCGCACCAAGAAAAACGGCGATCTGATCGTGCAGGTAAACGTCCAGACGCCTAAAAAATTGAACGAGAAGCAAGAGGCGCTTTTGCGCGAGCTTCAAGAAAGCTTCGGTAGCAAGGGCGGAGACGACGAGGGGATACTCGATAAAATCAAGAATTTTTTCAAGTAAGCTGCCTTGATCTGCCTTGATCTGCCTTGCGCGGCAATTATTTAAGCTCTAGTTTGGCGGGCTGCGGAATTTTAAATTTAGTCGCTGCCTGCCGCTTGACGGCTTTCTGCTGCTTGTTTGCTTGCTTGCCATCGTTCGGTGAGACGTTTATCGTTTAGTGGTCGTTTGCTAAGCGCCCTTTGCCTGATCGTCGCAAACACTGCGCGGCTTTATAAGGCAATACTTGCGAGTAGAATTTTATCTGTGTCCGCAGCGGTTTTTTTTGAGTACTACTGCGCTACAAAACGACGGCTCGGAACGGCTCGCGCGCCGCAAAAATTACTACAAATTTAAAAAGGACGAAAATGGATCGCAAAAATGAGCCTGCAAATTTTAGATCCGCAGATGATGAGATGTTTGCGTTTTTATCGAGCTTGGGCGATCGCTGGCAAGTAAGCGAGGGCGGAGCGCGCTTTATAGAGGAAAATTTCACTTTCGTCGGCTCCAAGCCCGTCTTGCTGGGTTTGAAAGATTACGCGACCGCAGACTGCCTGAGCTTTGCCGGTGCCAGAAGCTTCATAGACACAAACCCCACGGCAAAAGCGAGAATTTTGAGCGGCGAAATCTACTATCTGGGCGATAGCCTAACGAGTGCCGAGGTTAAATTTGCGCCCGAATATTTTTACGATTTTTTAAAATTTATAATAGAGCAGATCCCTGAACACCACTATTTTTTCAGCCCCACCGCGCGCTGGCTACTGCTGGTTGCGATGGAGAAATACGTGGAATTTGCGGCTTTAGATTAGCGTTTGGATCCGCGAAAATTTGCGAAATTTCGCTGATTTAAGGCGTGAAAAATTTTATCTAGGTATAGATAAGCGCATATGACGGTAATTAAAATTCGCCCGAACATAAGAAATTTAATTTTAAGATTTACGGAAGTAAAATAACAGATCAAATTTAAAGGCACCCTATGAAAAATCCAGAATGGCTAGGTAAAGAAATTTATCGCGTGGAAAGAAGTAAAATTTTCGGGCACTTAAGACCATATTTATCATATGCGGTATTATTATTACTAGTGTATACTGGCTGGTATAGAGGCGATATTGTTGGTATTTCTATCTCATTGATTATATTTTTAGCGCTCATAATGTTATTTACAGAACAGACGTTTCGTAGAATTATATTTTATGAGAATGGATTTGTGATATCTAATTATTTTACGAGAGTATTTAAATATGATGAATTAAAATTAATATATTTGCAATTTTCATCTGGATTATTTTTTAAAGAAAATGCTCCGCTTATAATAAATTTTGGCTTCAAGAAATTATGGATAGAGGGACTTATCTTTGATATCAATACATCGTTAATACAAAAAAATGAGATGGAAAGAATAATAGAAATTTTTAAGTTAAAAGGAGTCGATTATGACAACAGTGCAAAAACAGGGATATAAAAATAGGCAAAATATTGCTATTGCGAAAGCTCTTTGAGGGGCTATTCATCCCTACCTAGCTTGATACGTGCCCTAAAATCTGGCATGATCTGCGCGATAAGCGCGTAAAAATTCGCTCCGTGGTTTGCATGGATGAAGTGCGCGAGCTCGTGCAACACGACGTATTCGACGAAGCGCGGATCCCGCTCTATCAGGCTTAGCGAGAAGTTGAGATAGCCCTTTGCGTGGTTGCAGCTGCCCCAGCGCGTTTGCATTTTGCGCACCCGCACCCGCACGATCTTGCGGCCTATCCGCGGGGAAAATTTCGCGATATAGCGCAGATAAAGCTCAAGCGCAAAAGCCTTTTTAAACGCCGCAAACTCGCCCTCGCCCTCGCAAAAGATCGCCCCCCCCGATATGAAAATTTTATCTTTAAATTTAGAGCTTTGGATAAAATTTTTGATCGTAAAATCAGGCTCATCGTGCTCGATCGCTGCAGCTTGCGCGCTTTGTGCTGCATTTTGCGGCGCGTTTTCGCTCGCAGATTTTGAAATTTTTTCGCTCATGAGCGGAATTTCTTCGCTCGCGACAGAGTTAAAATTTGAAATTTCTCCGCTCTCGGCGGGTTTAAATTTTAAAATTCCGTCCCTTGCGGCAGGGTCAAATTTTAAAATTTGATCGCTCGCGGCGGAGTTAAATTTACCTGCGTCGTCGCTTTGTGGAGCGCACCCGCCCGAGTGGAATTTTAAAATTCCGTTTCCTGCGCCGCTACTCGCGCCCCCATCTACACAACTCCGCACACTATCATTTGAAACTTCACTCGCGCCGCAGTTTGGACCGAGCCCGACCTTGCGGCTAAATTTCAGCTTGTAAATTTTGCCTAAAATTCTAACCTGATCGCTTGCTAAAAGTTTGCTTCGCAGTCGCGCTAGCGTTTGGCGGATCCAGCTTTCGTGCTTCAGGATGAAGTCTTTCGCTTGCGCCGCGGTGTAGGAGCGCGGCACGCTCACGCTGATCTCGCAGTCCTTGCTAATGCGGATACGCGCGTATTTCATCCGCTTAAAACGCAGGCCAATCGGCAAGCCTAGCAAATTTAGACTAACTTTTTGCTCTGCCATTTTTTGCTTATCCATCGTGCCGTATTGGCGCTGCCGCGCAGCCACTCGTCGCAGAAAAACCCGATCCAAACGCCCAAAATTCCATACCCCAGATGAATGCCCAAAAGCCAGCCCACGGGGATCGAGACGCCCCACATAAAGATCACACCCATCGCAAAGGGAAACCTCGCGTCGCCGCTTGCGCGCAGGGCGTTTACGAACACGATATTAAGCGTCCGTCCGAACTCAAGCCCGAGCGTTAGGTAAAAAAGCGGCCGCATGACCTGCTTGTGCGCCTCGTTTAGGCTTAACATCCCCATAATCTGCTCGCGCGCTAAAAACACGATCGCGACGAAAAGCGCCGTCGCCCCAAGCCCGAAGCGCAGCGCGATAAAAGTGTGCCGATACGTCTCCTGCGGCTTGGCGGCGCCTACGAGGCGGCCTACGATCACTTCGTTTGCCATACTGATCGCGCTTCCGCCGAAGAAGATGAATGATGAAATTTGAAAATAGATCGTCTGCACGGTAAGGCTCGCCTCGCCCATACTCGCGACGAAGGCGAAGGCGACGAGATACTGCACGATCCACAGCATGTTTTCGCCCGCGCTCGGAAGCCCTACGGATAAAATTTTACGCAGCGTAGCGAACTGGATCTTTAAAAACATCGTGAGGTAAAATTTTATCTTTAGCACCTTCGTGATGATGAGGAAGAATAAAAATACGCCGATCATGCGCCCCGCGATGGTGCTCACGCCGATGCCCTCAAGCCCGTAATACGGCAGTCCAAACGGCCTAAAGAGCACGACGTAGTTGCCCGCGAGAGTTACTAGATTCATCGCCACGGAGACCGCGATGATGAAATTTGCGTATCCGTAAACGCGCACGATGGCGCTAAGCACGATCGCGACGGCGTCTATCGCAAAGACGATGCTGATGACCTTAAGATAGATCGCGCTTTCGCTCAAAAGCTCGGCGGGCACCTGCAGCGCGCGGAGTAAAAACGGCGCGCAGCTAAAGACGAAAACGCCGCTGCAAAGCCCCACGAGCGCGTTGAATGCGATGCTCGTGTGGATCGCACGCATGGCTAGGACTTTATTTTTCGCCCCCAGCGCCTGCGCTACGAGTACGGAACAGCCCACGGCGAGGAAGCCAAAAACCGTGATGAAGAGCAGAAATATCTCGTTGCCCGCTCCCAGCGCGCCTACTAGCGAGACGTCCACGCGCGAGATCATGTAGGTGTTGATAAACGTGGTTACTAGGCGCAAAAACATATCGACGTAGATTGCGAGCGAGAGCCTTAGTAGCGAGATTTCTTTCATATTTTGCCTTTATTTGGGGGAAATTGTAGCCGAAAATTCTTTTAGGTTTGCTTTTGCGCAGGTGGGAGCGGAGCTGTTTTCGCGCGCCGCGCAGCATGCGTAAAATTAGAATTTACGGCGCCGCGCGCGAATATGCGGTGATTTAGCGGGGCGAGCGGTTTGTACATTTGGCGCTGCGGCGTCGGCGAATAAGCGGTTTTAATAAATGGAGTGCGGAATTTAAACGCGGATGTTTTTAAACAGGCGTCAAGCTATCTCAATAAATTTTGCTTAAATATCGATAGGATAACGATCGTATCGTCGGGTTCGTCTATTAGATACGGGATTACGAAACCCTTAAATATGAAATCTCTAATTTTATCATCGTCAAAGCTTTTTGATCTACGAAATTTATACGGCATAAAGCCAAGCTTGCCTGCTCGCGTAAAAAGCTCGTTTTTAAAATTTTCCGCCGCATCCTCTGAGTGCTCTGCGATAAATTCTACTATCTTGCTAAGCTGTGCACGAAATCTTTTAGACTGGATTATTTTCAATTTTTCCAGCCCTTGCCTAGCTCATCGAAGCCGCTTAGATCGCCGTTTGCGTATGATTTTAAATCTGCATCCATTCCGCTTTTTATCTCGTCGTAACTTTCGCCGGATTTAAACTCCGATAGAATCGTTTCTAAATTTGTCTCGCCGCTTAGAGTGATCTGTGCGGAGGGATCAATTTTTAAAAAAAGCTTCTTAAAAGTTTCGAGAGTATCGCGATCGACGCCGCTTTGGATCTGCATAGTGATCATTTTGGCCCCTTAAATTTTAGTGATTATAGCAGCTCATAGCTAAATTTAATATAGCCAAAGCTTGATAAATTTTAAAATTTATGTCCGCTAGATCGAATTTCGCTTCCTCATGTGGATCGTAAAGTGCTTCGACGCGTCCTTAAAGCCGCACTTTTGTAGGAATTCCCCGGCGCCCTCAGCCTTGTGCAGAGGGGTCACGACAAAGGTGGTGGTGTGCGCAAAGCGCTTATTAAAGGCATTCACAAGCGCCGTGCCGATACCGCGCCTTTGATAATCCTTATGAACTATCACGCAGTAAAGATAGCTCGTAGCGAAGTTGTCGCGGTCGCAAAACGCCTCCAGCACCCCCACGGTCTTGCCTTGCGTTTTGGCGATCGCCACGTAATCATAGGTGCGCCACACCCTGTATGTCTCGTGCGGCGGCACGGAGGCTGCGTTTTGCTCTGTATCCCAGCCGATCGAGACCATTATCTCATCCAGATCGCTAGGCTTAAAATCGGCGGAATTTTCTAAAATTTCAAACTCCATCTTCGCTCCTTAATTGAAATAGCTTTTCAAATCGCAAGTATATCGCCGTAGCTTTAAAACGGCATTAAATATCAATTAGCGGCTCTTTCGGCGAGGTTTAAATTTTAAAATTTAAAGGCGCGGCGGGGCACGGAGCGCAAATTTAAACCCGAATTTAAATTTCTAACCATTTACTGCAATTTGATATAAACTCGGCAAAATTTTTCCAAGGATCCCCGATGCAAACGCTTGATTTTCACGTCCATCTGCTAAGCAAGGAGGTGCGCTTCGACCGCCCTTACGACAGGCTCGCGCTGCGCCTTTTCGGCAGGCGCTTCGGCATAGACGTATCGCGCGCGATCAAAGAGCCATACGAGGCCTATGTGGACGCTCTGCTCGGCGGGCTTAAGGCTTCGAAATACGTTAAAAAAGCGGTGCTTTTCGGCGTGGATGCTAAATTTAGCGACGCGGGCGAGCTAATCCATCGCGATAAGACCGTCTGCGCGGACAACGACAGCGTGTTTGAAATTTATCAAAAAAATCCAGGTCTCATCGTGCCGTTTTTTAGCATCAATCCAAAGCGAGCGGATGCGCTAGATGAGATTGATCGCTGCTTCGAGCTCGGATTTAAGGGGGCGAAATTTTTACAAAACTATTGGGATCTGGATACGAGGCTGCCTCGATACGTGCCGTATTTTGAGAAGCTCGCCAAGCTCGGCTTGCCGCTGGTGATCCACATCGGCAACGAAAGCTCGGTGCCGAGCTCGCGCCGCTACGAGGCACTGGAGATGATCTATGCGCCGCTTGAGCTGGGCGTTACGACGGTGTGCGCGCACATGGCGATTAACTACGAGTATTCGCATATTTTTCGTGCGCTCTCGCGCCGCCCGCGAAATTTCGGACACGATTATTTTGCGCTTCTGGCGCTTCTGCGTACGCACAAAAATCTCTACGCAGACGTTTCTGCGCTGATGACGCCGGTACGCGCCAAGGCTTTGCCGCATCTGGCGAGCCAAACGGACGTGCATTCGCGCTTGCTTTACGCTTCTGACTTTCCGGTGCCGTATTCTGCGATATACAACACCTACGATCTGCGCCTGTCGCAGCGTATCGCGCTGCATAAAGAGCCCAACCC
>NZ_CALHIK010000148.1 GCF_938030785.1 uncultured Campylobacter sp. | reverse complement strand
AGCGGTGAAAAAGAAATGTGATTTTACAAAAATAATCTTAAAACGGCGTTAAAATTCTAACCGCAGAATTTTATGTAACTTAGACCCGCTCAAATCGTGGCTAAATTTCACACCAAAACGCGCAACTTTATCTGATTTCCGATCAGATCACTTTCGTGCGCACAAGGCGACGTAAATTTAAGACGAAATTTTATATAAAATTTCAGAGCTCTTAAATCCGCCGCGATAATCTAATCCACTCTTAAATCGTGCGGATCAATAGGTTTTCACTGGGATAGGCGCCGATAGCATCTTGGCGATACTTGAGTATTCGTATGCTCTTCGGCAGATATTATTTTCGGCATCGGGACCCTTTTCTACAGTGAAGGTTTTCTTTTTGGCATCTACGCTAATTACGAAGCATCTATCCCCTTTGTCGCTTTTAAGATACGCTGAATTTGCTCCGTTAGGCTCTAAGGGAACGTATGTCATAATTGAAAAATCTCCAAATTTACCACTGGTTGTATAGTAAGCGTTTATATCGGTTTCAATAGTACTTAAATTTGTCATCAACTTAGAGATCTCCGCATCATCTCTAGTAGCCGATAATCTCGGTAGCCCAATCAATACTACGAGCAAAATAACTACTACGATGCCTATGATAGGCACTACGGATAGCTTCTGAGGCGTTACGTCGTATTCGCAGTTTTGTAGCGACTCTGCGGCTGCACTTTGCTGCACTCCGCTTATCTCGTCCGCTTTAGCTGCAGCCACTCTACGTCTTAGTTCCTCGGCTAAATCGTGGCTGATGCAGACCTTATCTACGGGATTAAAGATAGTGCCTAATGACTTGGCAAGCACGATAGCGCACGGAATTCCGATGATGGTAATGAACTGACCTATAACCGTAAAAATTCCACCAATAAAAAGCCAAATACCAAAAACTATGATGTAAATGACTTTAACGATATTCGCGTAAGTTTGGTATGTCATATGTACCGCGTCGATTACCGATCCTTTCTTTTTACGCACCATATCGTGCGTAAAGGGTAAAAATAAGAATTTACCGTATTCCATAAGACCTAACCCCACGGGAGCGGTCACGACTAAAATGGTAAGGATCAAACCCGACAAATAGGTCAAGATAGCCAAGATCCAACCAGCCATAAAAAACCAAATAATGTTACCTAAGATACGCATATTTTACCTCTTTATAAATTATGCAAATCAAGCGAGCCGCCTACCTCGGACAGCTCGCACAGCCTCTCTCACCCGTTTTGTAGAGTATTTTCGTAACTCGTGCGGAAGGATGCGCCGAAATACTATGGCGCAGCAAAGCGCCAAGAGATGCTAAGGTGCACACTGCACGCGGCGCAACTGCACCTGCGGCTACGGCGTACAAAACGAGCCTTGTGCGTGCAAACCCCCGTATGCAAAACAACTGCGGAATGATAGGGGGGGGGGTTAACGATTGGTAACGAACGCTTTTCATCGATAAAATTTTAGTACGCAAATGACTGCGGCAAGGGTGTTTGCGAAATTTAAAATTTATTTTGAAAAAGTTAGGAATTTCAAAATTTTAACGCTAGGATTTTGAAAAATTTTATAAATTTTTATGAAATTTACAGATCAAAATTTTAAAATTTTTACGGTACGGCGAAGCGAATTCTTAAAATTTTGCTATGGCTTTTAGCGCAAAATCTTCCCGATAAGGACACAAAACAGAAATTCCAAATCAAATTTTCGCGACGTGAAGCGCTTCCTTAATTATGAATTTAAAATTTTACACGTGAAATTCCCACGCTACACAGTGCGGCGTATTTCTGCCAGTATAAAATTCGCAAGCAAAATTCCAACCTCGCAAACTCAAAAGCATACGGCAATTACTTCTTGAAATTCTAGCACACTTGCCTGCGGACAAATATCGCGTTACTTCACAAAATTTCAGCCTCACAACGCAAGCTCGCCTTGCGTTTTCGTTCAGACGGCGATCTGTCCGCGCGCCGCTACGTCGTCTCGTCGCCGTCTTGGTTTTGAAGCGCGTCCGCTTCGCTCTCCGCCGCTATCGCCTCGAGGCTTAAAATTTCATCGACATCCTCCAGCTGCGCTACGCCGCTTCCCGCAATGCTTCTAATGCTTGCGTGCATCGCGATCGCTCCGTCTCGCGCACGTGCGATCTGTTTTTCACGCTGTTTCCAGATGCGCTCCATCGCGTTGCGCTCCTTATTTAGGCTTTCTTGCATGCCGACGAATGCCGATACGATCGTCTTTATCTGGTTTGCGAACTCGGGCGAGGTCAGATAGTCGTAGAGCATTGCCGTTTTGCTATCTTGATTTTGCCCCGATCTTTTGGCAAACGCAAGCGCCACGACATGTTCGCGCAAGACGGCGCAAAGCCCCTTAAATTCCTCAAACGAACAGATCCAGATGCTAGCATCGCTCGGCGCTTGATGCAGCCTAGGGCTGTGAGGCGGCATCTGCTCGGTGACGATAACGCCGATCTGCGCGCCCTCGCCTATCATATCATCTTTGAGTTTGTCGATCCATTTGGGCTCGAAGCTTTTCGTGCGCTTGCTCTCGTATAAAATTTTACCGCAGCCCGCAAACTCCCTCGTATGCACCATTTGCACGCAGTCCGCGCCGCGCGCGCCCTTTTTGACCTCATCTATCTCGTCCAAAGGAAAGCTTAGCCGCAGATACTCCTGCAGCGCGAGCTCCTGTACCTCGCCCTGAAGCTGCTGCGAGCCCACCTCCGAGCGGCGCTTGAGCTCGTTTATTTGGCCGATTAGGCTTTGGATCTGCTCATCTTTTTGGCGGAATTTCAGCTCGTTTTCCTGCGAAATTTGTTTCGAAAGCCGCTCGCGCTCTTGGTTTACGCGATTAGTTAGCTCGATCTCGGATTTGGCTTTATTCTCGGCCTCAAGCTCGCTAAATTTACGCTTTTGCGCCTCCATTTCGGCCTTTATTAAATTTAGCTCAGAAATTCTTTGCGATTTTTCTTGCAGCTCCTTTTGTAAAATTTCAAATTTCGCCGCGGTTTCGCTCTCGATCTGCTGTTTCTCTTCCAATAATTTTTGAGAAGATTGTTCTATAATCATCTTGATCTGCTCATCTTTATCGCGAATCTTAAGTTGATTTTCTTCTAAAATTTCCTTTATTCTATTTGAAATTTCAAGCTCTGTCTTTGCTTTATACTCAGTCTCAAGCTCTAATTTCGCACGCTTTTCCTTATCTAACTCTGCCTTAATTAAATTTAACTCACTTACCTGTTTAGATTTTTTATCAAGTTCTTCGTTTAAAGCTTTTATCGTCGCTTGATTTTCTCTCGCAGCCCACTCTTTGCTCTCTTTAACTAATTTTTCGCGCTCTGCGCTAATACCCAAATTTATACCCGCTTGTATTTTCTCATTAACGGCATTTTCGCGTGCTTTCAAGGCATTGTCCGCCTTAATATATGCTAAGCGCTTTTCGTTTAACTCGGTTTCAAATGCTTGCCGATCGACTAACTTTTGTTTCTCGAATTCTTCTTTTTTGCGCTTATAATCCATCTCTAAACGGGCGCGTATTTCATGCTCCATAATATTGTCTATATCGATCTGAGAGCCGCAGTGCGGGCACTTTACGTTAGCCATTTTTGCTTCCCAAACTCTGCTCTTTCATCTTTTCAAATTCCTGCGAAATTTGCGCTGCATTGGGCTCATCCGCCATCTTATCGAGCACGGAGTTATAGCGATTTACGAGCAGTATCGCAAGCGCCGAAAAGCAAAAACCAGGCAGCAGCTCGTAAACGACCGCCGAAAGCCCCGATAAGATCCAGCAAATGACCGTGATACCGCCTACGAGCATGCCCACCAAAGCCGAGAGCGCGCTCATTTTTTTAGAATACAGGCTGAAAAGTAGCACCGCGCCAAAGCTCGCGCCAAATCCTGCCCAAGCGTTGCCCACGACGTTTAGCACCGTATCGTTTGAGCCAAACGCCAAGATCGCGGCGACTGCGGCGATGATCACGACGGCGATGCGGCTGCTTAGCGTCTGCGTACGCTCGCTCACCTCTTTTTTATAAAACGCGAAGATAAAATCCTTCGTAACCGCGCTCGCGCTTACCAAAAGCTGGCTTGAGATGGTGCTCATAATCGCCGCCAGCACCGCAGAGATTATAACGCCTAAGATAAATGGGTGAAAGAAAATTTTACCGAGCTCTAGAAAAATTTTTTCCGGATCGTCTATGCTAAGACCTTTTTGCGAAAAATACACAAAGCCTATCAGGCCGCTAAGCATCGCGCCTACTAACCCTAGTACCATCCACGAAATTCCGATGCGGCGCGCGCTATCAAGCTCGCGCGAGCTTCTAATCGCCATAAAGCGCACGATGATGTGCGGCTGCCCGAAGTATCCAAGCCCCCAGGCAAGCAGACCTAAAACACCCAATAAGCTTTGATTGTAAAATAGATCGAGATGGCTCGCGCCGTAGAGCCGCACCTGTGCGAAAAAGGAACTGTCTGCAGGGATCTGCAACGCGCGGTAAGAAAACAGAGGGATCAAAATAAGCACCGCAAACATCAGCGCGCCCTGAAACGCGTCGGTAATCGCGACGGCCTTAAATCCGCCGAAAAAGGTATAAAACACGACGATTAAGATCGTAGCGATCGCGCCGTAGGTGAAATTTAGCCCGAAAAAGCTCTCAAAGGTCTTGCCGCCGGCGATGATGCCGCTGCTAACATAGAGCGTAAAAAATATGATGATCAAAAGCCCCGAGATAATGCGAAGCGTCTTGGTATGGTCTTTGAAGCGGTTTTCTAAAAAATCGGGGATCGTGACGCTGTCGCTTGCTACCTCGGTGTAAATTCTAAGCCTTTTGGCAAGAAATTTATAGTTGCACCACGCGCCCACGCAAAGCCCTAGAGCTATCCAGATATTGCAAATCCCCGTCGCAAACATCGCCCCGGGCACTCCCAAAAGCATCCAGCCGCTCATATCGCTAGCGCCCGCGCTAAGTGCCGTCACGAATGGCCCTAGGCGGCGATTATCGAGCAGATACTCGCTTAAGCTCGCATTCTTGTCATAATAATACCTACCTATAAAAATAAGCGCGCCGAAATATATCGCGATTGCGCAATAGGTCCAAAAGCTCATCCTGTCATCCTTTTAAAAAAGGCTAATTCTACCCTACTTCAAATAAAATTTCGCTTTTGAAATTTAGCCAGATTTTAACGAAATTTTAGTATTCTTCTCTTTTAAATTTAACCAAAAGGCGTCTGTGTTGAACGAGAAAATTTTTAAAATCGCGTTTTTTTTGGTAGTAGTTTGCGCAGGGCTCTATTTCACCTACCCTGTCGAACTAACTCAGGCGCAAAAAATTTCATATCTCAGAAGCTACGGTATCACGCTCATCTTAACCTCCGGCGGTATCGCCATCGGTATAGTTTTGGGCTTTATTTTGGCGTTTTTGAGATTTTTGGATATTAAACCGATAAGGCTCATCATCGACGAGTACGTGGACATCATCCGCGGCACGCCGATCGTAATCCAGCTGATGGTGTTCGTATTTATAATATTTGCTACCTGGTCGAACAACATCCTCTCGGCGATCTTCGCGCTGGGGCTTAACAGCTCCGCCTACGTCGCAGAGATCGTGCGCAGCGGCATAAACAGCGTAGATCGCGGCCAGATGGAAGCCGCGCGCGCGATGGGGCTAGGCTACGGCACGGCGATGAAAGAGATCGTCTTTCCGCAGGCGATAAAAAACATCCTGCCCGCGCTTGCAAATGAGTTTATAAGCCTTTTTAAAGAAACCTCGGTCGTGGGCTTGGTGGCAATCACCGATCTTACGTTCTTTTCAAAAAGTATGCAGGCGGCGCTTTATACCGTCCAGCCGATACTTTTTGCGGCGGTGATCTACTATGCGAGCGTGAAATTTTTCTCGCTTCTGGCAAAAATGCTGGAGAGAAGGTTAAATAGAAATGATTGAGATCTCAAATTTAACGAAATACTACGGCGAGCTGCTCGTTTTAGACGGCATCAGCAAGACGATAAATAAAGGCGATATCGTAGCGATCATCGGCCCTAGCGGCGGAGGGAAATCGACATTTTTGCGCTGCTTAAATTTGCTCGAAACCCCGACTAGCGGCACGATCAAAATAGACGGCAAGGATATTACCGACAAAGGCACGAATATCAATGAGATTCGCCGCAAGGTAAGTATGGTGTTTCAGCATTTCAATCTTTTTGCGAATAAAAACGTATTGCAGAATTTAACCCTAGCGCCGATAAAGGCGGGGATCTATACCGAAAGCGAAGCGGTACAAAAAGCCGAGGAGCTGCTAGCTAAAGTAGGCCTTAGTGACAAAGCTTACGCCTATCCGCACAAGCTTAGCGGCGGGCAGAAACAGCGCATCGCGATCGCTAGAAGCCTGGCGATGAGCCCAGATGTTATTTTATTTGACGAGCCTACATCGGCGCTAGATCCCGAGATGATCGGCGAGGTTTTGAGCCTTATGAAAGAGGTCGCCAAAGAGGGGATCACGATGCTTGTGGTAACGCACGAAATGGGCTTTGCGCGCAACGTTGCAAATAGGATTTTTTTTATGGAGGGCGGCAAGATCGCCGTGGACGATACGCCTAAAAACGTATTTGAAAATCCGCAAAATCCGAGATTACAAGAGTTTTTGAATAAAATTTTAAACCATTAAGAGGGGGAAGAGATGAAAAAATTCATTAAATTTTTAGTTGCGGGCGCTTTGCTTTGCGGCTCGCTGGTCGCTAAGGACATCGCCAAAGATACGCTTATCGTAGGCACGAACGCCGAGTATCCGCCGTTTGAGTTCGTGGATGAAAACTCCAAGGTAACCGGCTTTGATATGGATCTGGTAGCCGAGCTTACAAAGCGCGCGGGCGTGAAATATGAAATTTTAAATATGAGCTTTGATGGGCTGATACCTGCGATTAAAAGCGGAAAGATCGATATGATCGCCTCGGGAATGAGCGCGACGCCTGCTCGCAAAAAGGCGATCGATTTCACAAATCCTTACTACAAGGTCGAAAATTTATACGTCAAACGCAAGGACGACAGCTCGTTAAATTCCAAAGCGGATCTAGAGGGTAAGCGTCTTGCCGCTCAGCTAGGCACCATTCAAGAGCTTGCGATCAGAGACATCAAAGGTGCCGAGGTTAGCGCTACGGAGAATGTCTTTGTAGCCGTTATGTCGCTTAAGAACAAAAAGATCGACGCGCTTTGCGTGGATTCGTCCGTGGGCTACGAGTATCTTAAGAAAAATGACGATCTCGTAGCGTTTTTTAAAGAATCTGACGGTAGCGAGGGCTTTTCGATCGCATTCGATAAGGGCAAGTATCCGGAGCTACTCGCTAAATTTAACGCGGCGCTTGAAGAGATGAAAAAGGACGGAAGCTACGAAAAGCTTTTGGAGAAGTATAATTTAAAATAGCTATTGGCAGAGGAGTGAAGCAAATTTAGATACCCAATTTATAAATTTGCTTCACGTAATTTTAATTTATAACGAGGTAGCTTATGAAAAAAATATGTTTTATCGTGCTAGCGTTAGTCTATTTTTGTGCTGCAAAATCTCAGGAACCCGTAACCAAGGTGGTTAAATTTACCCGCTTTATAGACGATAAGTTATTTGCGTTTCGCTGGAATGCGCTGAACGAATTTTCTTGCGAATTAAAAAATTTGAAAATTATCTCGCTTAGAGATGCGCCCGACTGCCTAAAAAAAAGCAAAGAGATTAAAAAATTTGAAAGCGCTCATAAAAAAGAGATTGAAAAAATTATCAAACCGGGCTTTAACTATTACGTTACAAACTATGGCCAATATAGAAATGGCTTTATATGCGATGTAAGCGACGACAAAGATAATTTTAGGCTTTTACTTGTAAAAAACGGTTATGCCATTCCATATGGGGATAGCGAGGTTCTTATCAAGGCTCATGAGGAGGCTAAAAAAGCTAAACGCGGAATGTATAGCGCAAAATTTTGGGACGTTACCAACTGCATCCTAAACGGCGTACCTATACCTAAAAAAGACGAGGATAGATGAGCGAAATTTATGCGCTTAGCGACGATGCCTTAACGCCGCCGCAAACTATCTTTTCGCAGATAGATGAAATTTTGCGCTGCGGCGTGAAGCTCGTGCAGTATCGCAGCAAGCTCGTCGTGAGAGATGAAGCTTTAATCCGCTCTCTCATCGGCCTTTGCGAAGATTACGGCGCCGAACTCATTATCAACGACGATGCGGCGCTTGCCAAAAGGCTCGGTGCGCACGGCGTGCATATCGGCAAGGGCGACGGCGAGACGGCGCAGGTGCGTGAGTTTTTAGGCGCGGATAAGATCGTCGGCGTTAGCTGCTACGCTGGTCTTGCTCGCGCGCAAAAGGCCGAGGCACAGGGCGCTAGCTACGTAGCCTTCGGCTCTCTAAGGCGCGGCAAAACAAAGCCTGATGCGCCGCTTTGCCCAGATCAGATCGTGCAAGAGGCTCGAAAATCTTTAAACCTCCCAATCGCCGTAATCGGCGGGATAAGCCTAGAAAATTTAGATGAAATTTTAGCCCTCAAGCCCGATTATATCGCGATGGTAGAGGCGATCTACAAACCTGCTTCAATTACGCAGAATTTAGCAAATTTAAAGGAAAAAATGGATGAATATATTTGACGCCGTGATTTTAGGTATCGTCGAGGGGCTGACTGAGTTTCTGCCCGTAAGCTCGACCGGGCATATGATCCTAGCCGCAAAACTAATGGGCTTGCAGCAGACCGACACGCTTAAATGCTTTGAGGTCGTTATTCAGCTAGGCTCGATCCTAGCGGTCGTCGCGATGTTTTACAAGCGGCTTTTGGTCGATTTTAAGCTCTGGTGCAAACTTATCGTGGGTTTCATCCCCACTGCAGCGATCGGCTTTTTGCTCTATAAAAGCATCAAATCGCTCTTCGCGCCGCAGACCGTCGCCTACGCGCTGATCGGCTGGGGCGTTATTTTTATCGCAGTCGAGCTCTTTCGCAAGGCGCGTCCTAGCGGCGGCGAGCTAGAACATCTGGAACAAATTTCATACGTTCAGGCCTTTATCATCGGGCTTTCGCAATGTTTTGCGATGGTGCCGGGTACTTCGCGCAGCGGCGCCACCATCATCGCAGGGCTTTTGTGCGGGCTAAGCAGAAACCTAGCCGCGCGCTTTAGCTTCCTGCTCGCGATCCCTACGATGTTTGCGGCGACTTTTTACGACACCTATAAGAATTTAGACACCTTCGCGCAAAACTCCGACAATATCACGACCTTTCTCGTAGGCGGCGTAGTGGCGTTCGTCGTGGCGCTTGCGGCGATCAAGCTATTTCTAAGCTTCGTCTCGAAGTTCGATTTCATCCCGTTTGGAATTTATAGAATTCTAATCGGCGCGCTATTTTTCGTCTTTGTTTTCTAAGATGCGCTCGCAAATAAAAATTTAAAATTTGGAGATTTTATGGACTCAAAACATGGCGCTCTTCGCGCCTTTTTAGCGGAAAAACTCAGCTTTTACGCCGTATTTGGGGGCAGAGCGCTAAACGCATTCCTGCTCATTTTGGCGCTAAATTTCGCCGTTTGGCTTCTAAAAAGTACTCATATCTCGGCCCGCCCGTTTTTTACGACGGATACACTGTTTTTCGCAGCCGCGCTGATCTGCAGCATAGGGATTTTATTTCTGATCCTTTACGCGCTGTCTTTCTACTGCCGCAAGCTCTATAAATTCCTCATCTTCGCGCTATTTGCTCTAAATTTAGCCCTGGCGCTCATGCAGATTTTTTTGATACTCGGCCTGGAGCTTACCTACTCGCACGGCGTGCTGGATGCGATGGTGCAAACGACGCCCAAGGAGGCCTTTGAGTTTGCGCACGCGTTTTTAAATTTAAAATTTATCCTCATCGCGGCGGCGGTTTGCGTGGTTTCGCTGATATTTTTAAAATTTCGCCTAGCGATCTGCGCCGAAATAAAGCTCATCCGCGCGGTAAAATACCTTTTTTGGCTCAGCCTATGTGTCTTCGCGGCGCACGCCGCATACGGCACATACGTCGCTAAAACCTCCAAAATGCGCGCCACGCTCATCATAGCGCTGAATGAAATTCCGCTTTATAATTTCGCTTTCGTCAGCAAAGATTATTTTCAAAAGGATTTCAAAAACGAACGCGAACTGGATGAAATTTACGAGCGCGCCTACGCCTCGCACTCGCACAAAACGGCGCCGAACCGCGTCTCAAACGTCGTTTTCATCATCGGAGAGAGCCTGCAGCGAAATTTTATGAGCCTATACGGCTACTATCTGCCCACTACACCGAACTTTCAAGCGCTTGAGCGAAGCGGAAATCTAATCGCCTTTAGCGACGTCGTCTCGCCGGGCGCCAAGACCAACGATGTGTTAAAATACTTGCTAAATTTCGGAAATTACGAAAGTGAAAAGCAGCGCCCGTGGAGCGCAAATCTCGATATAGTCGATTTTGCACGGCTCGCAAACTACGAGACCTTTTGGATTAGCAACCAGGAGCGCTACGGAAAATGGGCGGTCGCAAGCGGAGCGGCTGCAAATAGAGCTGATTTTACCGACTTTACAAACCAGATCCCGGTTTACAAATACGCCTATTCGCTCGACGAGGTCCTGCTTCCGAGTATAAAAAATTTCAAATCGGGCGCGAAAAGATCGCCTCTTGCGCGCAAGGACAAAAGCTCTGCCGCAGAGGTGGGCAGCGCGCAGATGAAGGATAAATTTTTCATCATTCATCTGATGGGTTCGCACCCGAGCTACGAGTTTCGCTATCCAAAAAGCTTTGCTAAATTTAGCGCCGCGGATATTTCGCGCGAGCCGCTTGATGAGGGGCAGAAAAAAGAGCTCGCACACTACCTAAACACCGTGGCTTACAACGATTTTATCGTGAGCGAAATTTATAAAATTTTTGCGAGCGACAACACGCTGATAGTCTATTTTAGCGACCACGCCCAGAGCCTCTATCAATACCGCGGCAAGCTGATCCACGGCGGCATCAACCGCTTCACGCTCGAAATCCCGCTGATTTTCATGGCGTCGGATAAATTTAAAGAGCAAAACGCTGATCTTTGGGCGCGCATCGCGGCAGCCAAAGACAGGCCGTTTTTAAACGACGATCTCATCCACGCGATTGCAGAAATTTTAGAGATGACCGACCTACCGGAGTACGATCCCGCTCGCTCGGTGATAAACGCGGATTTCAACGCCTCGCGTCCGCGCATCATCGAGGGGGTCGATTACGATAAGGTTTACAAGCTGCAGAAGGAATTCGGCGAGTAAATTTAATGAAATTTTACGCCTTTTAGCGGTGCAGATTTCGCTTCTTAAAATTTGCGCTCTTATTTACAAGCGCTCGCGCCCTAATTTAGCTTTCGCACGGGCGCGTCTGCATATTTTCGCAGCCGCAGGCTCTACGACAAATTTCTCGCCGCGGAAATTTGCCAGCAAAACTCGGCTTTGTAAAATTTCAAAATTTGCGGCTAAAATTTCACGGCGCAAAATTCCATAAAACAGAATTCTGCCGATAAATTCGGCTCGTAAATTTAAAATTTCAAAATTACGAGCCGCAAAATTTAAAAGCGGCTCTTGCTATAAAATTTCGCTAGCTCAATTTATGCTGCCGCAGCGGTATTTGCCCGCTACGAAGGTGATTTTATCGCGAATTTGAGCGATCTGTCTTAGCGCCTCCGCCAAGAAATCCACGTCGCTTTCGTCGTGGATGAACGAGAAGCTAGCCCGCACCCAAGCGGGTTTGCGCGACATTTCGGTATCGGGCTGTAAGCCGAGCAGCTCAAAGCCGTATGGCGCTGCGCAGTCGCATCCTGCGCGGGTCTGGATCTCAAATTTCTGCCCGAGCACCCCGGCTAGCGCGTCCGCGCCGAGTCCTTGCATATTAAAAGCAAAGATCGGCACGCGCGGCGCGGTGAGATTGCCGTAAATTTCAATCTCGGGGATTTTTGAAATTTCACTTATGAAGCGCCTGCAAATAGCCTCTTCGCGCGACTTGATCGCCTCTAGCCCCGCGCTTTTGCGAAGCTTTAGAGCGAGGTATGCCCGCACCAGCGCGATGATGCCCGGCGTGCCCGCTTCCTCCAAGCGCTCCTTGTCGATTATAAAGCGCTGCGTCAGGGCGTCCGCGTATTTGATCGTGCCGCCTCCCGCGAATGTCGGCTCCTCGCCGCGCAAAAACTCCTTTCGCACTGCTAAAATTCCGCTAGCGCCCACGCCGCCCAAAAGCTTGTGCGCGCCGAAAAACACGCCGTCGCAAAAGCCGAGATCTACGTTTTCGTGCGCGATGAGCGCGCTAGCGTCCACAAACAGCCGCCCGCCGTGCGCCTTAAGCATCAAATAAGCGCGTTTGTAATCTAGCTTAAGCCCCGTCACGTTCGATGCCGCGGTAAGCACGCCGTAAATTTCGCGCCCTTTGTTTGCGGATAAAATTTCGCCCAAGCGCGCAAAATCCATCAGCCCGCTTGGATCCAGCGGCACGCGCACGATCTCGCAAAGCCCCTGCCGTAGGCTGATCTCCACGGAATGATGCTCAAAAGGCGAGATGATGAAAAGCGGCAGCTCTTTTATGCTCTCGCGCCGCAAGCCGAACCTGTCTCGCGTAGCAGGCGGCAGGTAGATGCCTAGAATTTCCCAGAGCTTCTTTATCGCCGCAGTCGCGCCGAAACCGCAGGAGATCAGGTAGTAGCGCTCCTCGCAGCCCAGAAGCTCTTTGATTTTGGCTCTTGCATTTTCGTAGTAATCGCTTGTAATCTCGGCGTTGGCTCCGCCTGCGGAGTGGACGTTGGCATATGTTGCAAGCACGCGCTCGATCTCCGCTTCTATAGGACGATACGCAAGGCCCGAGGCGGCGCAATCGAAGTATTTGACCCCCTCTTTTAAGATAATATTTTCTTTGATCATTTCAAAATCCAAAGCGCGGCTCCAAAATTTTTGCAAATTATATCCAAACTCGCTAAAATTACGCCCGCAAGGAGGGTGAAATTTACGAGTTAAAAGACACGGCGCGAAATTTAGGCGATGTTGGTATCGACGCGATTTTGCAGTTTCATTTCGTATTTGACGAGATAGGTTGCATAAGCGGCTACGCGGACGTTTTCGAAGCGATCGAAAATGAAATTTTGCTCTGCTTCGAGCAACTCGGCGAGCGTTTTAAATTCGGCGGCGAGTGCGAAGAGCAGATCAAAAAAGCGCTGATGAAATTCGCTAGAAGCGACCGCAAAAAAATAGGAATTTCAAAAATCTTGCCGCGATTTACGGCGCAAAAAATCACTGCAGACCTCATAAACGCGAAGTTTTTAATCACCGAAAAATCAAGCGAGCAAAGGGCGCAAAAAGAGCGCAAAAACGACCGCCTCCCGCGCGCGCTGCGCCGCTACTATATCACGGACAAGGTCCATTTCAGCAGCAACTTTGCAAGGTTTTGGTTTAGATTTATCGAGCCAAACCTGCCCGCGCTACGCCGCGGCGAGATAGGGCGCGTGCTAAGCCTAATCAAAGCGGATTTCAACGCCTACGCGGGGCTCGGGTTTGAAATTTTAAGCAAGGAGCTACTCGCGAAGTATTTAAATTTAGAGATTTCGCAAATTTCAAGCTTCTGGAACAAAGAGGTCGAGATCGATATCTACGCGAAATTTGAGAGCTTTTGCGTCGCGGGCGAGTGCAAATACAAGGAGCGAAAAATTTCAAAAAACGTGCTAAACGAGCTCATACTCAAATGCGAAAAAGCGTGCCTCACGCCCGATCTGCTCGCGCTGTTTTCCAAAAGCGGCTTTAGCGGCGAGCTGCGAAGCCTAAAAAGCGATAAAATTTTACTCTTTTCGCTCGAGGATTTTAAAATTTTACTTTGAATGCGGACGTAAAATCAATGATCATAAGGGAATTACCATGAAAAATAGGATCTTGGCGATATCGCTAGGCGTACTTTTGAGCTTAAGCTTAGCAGGATGCGATAGGAGAGAAATAGAAGATATCCAAACGGAGGATTTTTATGCCGTCAATCCGGATAAAGCAAAAAGCGTCTCCGAGGCGTGCGCTCTAGCCGATCTATCCAAAGAATCGGCAGAGATTTACGACAACTGCGAACGAGCCGCCATGGCGTATTTTAAAATCTTCTATAAAAGTATGATGCAATCGGTATCAAGGCAAGAGGCAAAGGCGCAAGATGAAAAACAAAAAGCTATGTGCGAGCGCAAAGAGGTGCGAAATACGGAATTCGACGTGGAATGCTTTCTGTTTCTAGCCGCCACGGGTTTGCCGATAAACTCTACAGCGCCTAAAAATAGGCTGGCTTATCTACTGGAGGAATGTAGAGGCGATGCAGTTAGCCCAAAATGTAGGCTTTTAAGAAAGGAGATAAAGTTTCTCAAGGAAGACCTTAGAATGAGTAAAGAAGAGGTCTACGAGGCATTATCGAAAAAATTGCAAATCGTGATAAAAGACTATATTGATTTTTACGTCTCGCAAGGTAGATTCGACGAAAATCCAGACAAGATAACAAGCATGACGGTCAAGCAGATAGCTCCGAACTCGATTAGCTTAGGCACGACGAGCTATGTCAGCTGCTTTACTATAACCACAATCGATACGGGTAAAAACGCTAGTTTGGAGATACGAAAAGGCGCAAGCCAAAATGATGAATTATGCATGGAAACATATAAATTACCCGAAGTTGCAAAAATTCTAAATGAAAACGACGGCGTTATTAGGCTTAGATAGCAAAGTTTTATATTTTCAAATTCCATTACAAAGCCTTAAGGGCTTAATTTTAAAAATTGAAATTCCGCCGCTTTAAAATTTCAAGCGGCGGAATTTTGTGAAATTTCGGCTTGCGCGGGCGGCTGTGCTGCGTGCGACTTGCACTACCGCGAGCGAACTCGCGCTGTCCGCGCATAAACCTCGCGCCCTAAATTCCTCAAATTTAGACTATTTTTTCACCTTGATCACGTATGGCACCGATTTGATCACACCTTTGGAAAAGAGCGTCTTGGTGTCCGCATACACGGCGTCAAGCTCGGCTTTTGAGACGTCCGCATCGCTTACCTGCGCGTCTTTGTTATAGTATTTCTCGATCACGTCGATCGCGCCCTTTTGATCGCTCGGAGAGAGGGCTTTTAGATGCTTTAAAATCAGCGCCGATTTGATAAACGCGCTCTTACCGTGCACCGGCGCAAAGATCAATTTTACGTTGCTGTTGCGAAGATGCTTCGTAATCCTTTTCATCTCCTCGGCGCAATACGGGCACTCCGGATCGCCCACGATGTAGGTCATATAAGGGTTATTTTTATCAAACGACTCTATATAGGCAAATCTCGCAGGATCTATACTCTTTAGCAGCTCAAGCGCGGCGGCGTCCCTGGCGTCCTTTAAAATTTGAGTTCTCATTTTAAATAGCGCCGCATCGGCTCCGTCCGCAAGCTTAGGCTCCTCCGTTACTGCCACTAGGCTTTTGCCGTCGTCGCTAGCCAAAAACGCCTCTTTTTTGTCGCCCGAGCGAACGATCAGCAAATTTAGCCCGTTTAGCGAGTTTAGCTTATCGATCGAGATGAGCTGAGCGTTTTTATCATTTAGACTTTGCTTTAGGTTTTTTACGAACTCCGCTTCGTTCGCATTCGCGCCAAGCACAAAAGCCGCACACGCAGCCAAAACGTAGATGATTTTTTTCATAGCTTCCCTCCCCTTAAAATTTCGCCAATTATATCAATTTAAAATAAAATTTGTTATAATCGCGCCCTATCAATTTAAGGAGAAATTTATGGCTTATTCAATGGGTGATTTAAAAAAGGGTTTGAAGATCGAAATCGACGGCATCCCGTATAAAATCGTAGAGTATCAGCACGTAAAACCGGGCAAGGGCGCGGCATTCGTGCGCGCTAAGATCAAATCTTTCATCGACGGCAAAGTGCTTGAAAAGACCTTCCACGCCGGCGATAAATGCGAGGCGCCAAACCTCGAGGACAAGCAGATGCAGTATCTCTACGACGACGGCGAGGCGTGTCAGTTTATGGATACCGATAGTTACGAACAGATCGCGATCAGCGACGAGGACGTGGGCGAGGCGAAAAAATGGATGCTTGACGGCATGATGGTGGACATTATGTTTTACAACGGCAAAGCGATCGGCGTCGAGGTTCCGCAGGTGGTGGAGCTTAAGATCGTAGAAACCGCGCCGAATTTCCGCGGCGATACACAGGGCAGCAATAAAAAGCCCGCCACGCTTGAGACGGGCGCCGTGGTACAGATCCCATTTCACGTGCTCGAAGGCGAGGTCATCCGCGTAGATACCGTCCGCGGCGAGTATATCGAAAAAGCAAACAAATAACTTCTCTATTTTTGCGAAATTAAAATTTCGCAAAAATTCCTCTTTCTTTTAAAATTTATAAATTCCAGACGATAAATTTAAACCGCATCGGTTGCGTAAATTTGATTAAAATAGCTTTTCGAATTCGCCGAAATGCGAGATCATTTAATCTAAATTTTGCGTAGCGCCGATCTGGCAAATTTAGGATGGTTTTACGATTAAATTTACGGATTTGAAATTTGAGTATAAAAACGCCCAAAAGCAAATCTTGCGACCCGCTTTCGGGCTTTGAGCTAGGCTGCAACTTTAATTAGATTTAAAATTTCACCTTCACTTGGGAAACGAGGCTTAGCAAAATCTTTATTGAAGAAAAGCTTTCTGCCGTCAACTTCTACTAGAAAGTCTCCGCTGCCACCAGGGGCCAACTCGACAACCGCATCCTTATAGACGCTTGTTATTTCATCTCTCACACGGAGAGCTTGCGGTCTATAAGATCAAGAATTACAATAAGTAATTACAACCTTCATCTTTATTCCTTTCTAAAAAAGTGCCACATTCTAGCAGAACTAGCTTAAATTTTAATATAAAAGCTCAATTTCGCGCGCCTCAGCATTTAAAATTTATGGGCAAAATTTCGCCATTTGCAAGCTTTAAATTTTGCTGCCGCGGGCTCAAGGCTAGCCCTCAAATTTTAAAATTTCATCGTAGCAGAGATAAAAATCGCAGCCGTGCGCGTGGAATTTCTTATCGCCGTGAAAGTGCCCGAAATACCACCGCTCAGGCCTTACGAGCTCAAAGATTCTCTCTAAATACTCAGACGTTTTATCGAAAGTACTTTTGCCGCACCAGAGGTATTCTTTTAAAAATTTCATCGCAAACCTCGGCGCCGTGTGGCTCAGTACCGCATCGATCCGTCCGCCCGCGGCGATGAAATCGCGCGCATTTCGCATCGCGCAAGCAAACTCCTCCTCGCTTGGAATCTCGCGCGCCCACCAGCTAAGCCCCGGTATCCGATGCGCCTTATCGACGCTAAGCGCGCCGCCGAAGCACAAAAAGTGACGCCCCGCGATCTCGTAAATTTCACCGCGTCGCAGCCAAAATATGTTTTCACCGCCCACGCTCACGGTACCGCCGAATTTTCGCTCGCGCGGCAATTCATCCAACATATCGAAATTTTCGTGGTTGCCGTCGATAAAAAGAAGCGTGGCGGGGAAATATCTTTCTATGTTTTTACGCGCCATAAACTCGTCTATCCGCTCGCTCCAAAATAGCCCGAAATCCCCGAGCACGATGACGAAATCATCGGCACTAAGCCCGCTAGTAAAGGCTTTGTTCGTGATTTTGCCGATCTCGTTTATGCCGTGCGTATCGCCGCAAAGATATATCATCTGCTTCCTTTAAATTTAGCTCGCCGCGCTTTGTCGCAGCCCGTGCGAATGGAATTTAAGCGCTAAATTTATGCAGCACGCACCGCACAGATCCTTCGCTCCGAGTCGTAGCTTCGCAAATTTAACCTGGATTAAGAGCGTAAATTTAGGCGACGAAATTTTAAAAACGCAAGCACCAAGCCTGTAACCGCGCAAATTTAAAGCCGAGGCTTCCGGTTTTAACTTTCGCGGCGCGAATTTTAGCTGCGAAATCCAAGCAAGCGCAACCCCGCTTGCTGCCGCCAAATTTTAAATTTAGCGGCGGACTTTGTAAATTTCACAGCGGATTGCGGAAATTTCACAGCGGACTGCGCAACCTCCATAACGGGCTTCGTAAATTTCACGGCGAGCCGCGTAAATTTAAAGATTAAATTTAGAGCTTGCTGCGCAGCTGTCCCGCCAAAGCCGCGCCGATCCGCTCGTAGCCCGCTTTTTGCAAATGGATCTCGTCGGGGCGCACGAGCCCCATGCTGCGCCAGCCGCTCCAGCCGCCGTCCTCGTTCATCAGCCCCGCGACGTCGTAAAACATCGTCCCCTCATCGCGCGCGAGCTTGGCTAGCACGGCGCTAGCCCTGGCAGCGCTCGGCACCTTCGGGCTGCGCGGCGGCGCTACGAGCAGGATTTTCGCGCCCGGGCTAGCGGAATGGACGCTACGGATAAGCCCGCGGATGCTTTGATAAAATTTTTGCTCGTCAAAGCGCGGATCCATCGCGTCGTTGGTGCCGTAGGCGATGATTACGAGATTGTATTTTAGCTTCGCAAAATCCCTGTTGAAAGCGCCCGTGCCCCACTTTTCGTAGATGTTGCTAAACGCTCCGTTGCTCGCGCACGAATCGGCAAAGCGCGCGTTTTTGCGGTAAATTTTATACCCGCCCAGCTTCGCGCCGTCTCTAAGCGCCGTGATCGTGATCGGAAAGCTCAGCCTAAATCTCGAATACTCCCACGCGCCCTGCTCTTTTTGCGAGATATATAGGCTCTTGCCGCTTGCGTCGCGCACTTTAAAGATTTCGCCGCCGCCCTCGTCTTTGTGCAGAATTTCAACTTCAAAATCACCGCTAAGCTGCTTTAGCTCGATCTGAACGCTCGCGCCGTTTTTCGCCGTCGCGATTACGCCGCAAAGCGGGAAGTCCGGATCCTGTTCGGTGCGAGATGAGATCACCTCAAAGCCCTTTTGTTTAAAGCTCACGTTTTCGTTCGCGTGGTACCTCGGCATCATCGCAGGCACGAAACCGACGCTGTTTTGCACAAAGAAATTCCGCCTAAAAGCATCTATCAGCGCGTCGCTGCCCAGATGCGAATCGCCGAAAAATTTCACCCCATACCCCGCGTACGGCGCACCGCCTGCGGCATCGCCGCGCGCTGCACATCCGCATAGCAAGGCGGCCATTAAAATCGTAATAAATTTACTCAACTTCTATCCTTGATAAAATTTCTTTCGCGACGCTCTCGCAGCCCTCTTTGCTCATGTGGATGCCGTCGTCTTGGCGCACGCGCACGAGAGAGGAGCCTCTTTTTAGGTAGGTTTTGAACTTGCCGTTTTCGCACACGAAAGGGCTCGTCTGCATGAAATACCCGCCGAATTCCTCGCTGGCGCCCGCGTAAATTTTATTTAAAATTTCTATTTTCTCCTCAAAATCGGCCTTTTGCATGCACGGCATCGCGATCCAAAACACCCCAGCGCCGTGCGAGTGCGCCGTATCGTAGATCTCGCGCACCCTTGAGGCGTAAAACTCCCGCCAGCGCGGCGTTTTGATACCGTAGGTCTTGCCGCCTGCGCGGTACTCCCAGACGTCGTTGGCGCCCAGCAGCACGACTACGAGCTTAACGCCGCCGTTCTCGCTAAGCGCGGTATCTAGCGTCTTTTGCCAATCGAAAGATTTTTTACTCGCAAGCCCCGTCGATTGCTTGCTAAGATCGATCACCTTTAGGCTTCGCTTCGGGAAAAATTTCTTAGCGTTCATCCCCACGTATTGCATCAGGCTGTCGCCGATAAAAAGCACGCCGTCGCCCTGATTTAGGCGGATCTTGCCGTCTGCGGTGAGTAAAATTTTAGCGCCCTGCGGCACATTCGTCCCCGCCTGCGAAGCAAAATTTTGCGCCGTAGAGTTTAGCTCGCAAACTGCGCCGCTGCCGCAAGACTCCGCTGCTTGCGCAAGACTCGGTGCAGAGGAGTTTTGATCCGCAGGGCCCTCGCCGCTTAAATTTAGATCATCAGACGACGAAGCGCGCGCGAAGAGGTCACTGGCTGCAGAGCCCTCGCCGCTTAAATTTAGATCCGCGCCCGTTTGCGTCTGCACTGCCAGCGTCTGAAACTCTCGCAACTGCGGCTCTAGCGAGGCGATCTTATCGGACGCAGAATTTTTTGGTTCCGCATTTTGCGGCTCGGAATTTTTAGAAGCTAAATTTTCCGCCTCCGAATTTTTCGGATCGGAACTTTGAGGGTTTAAATTTTGCAGCTCCGCGACTTGTGATTTCGCAATTTTAGACTCAGAATTTGAAGCCTGATCTGTAGCGGAATTTTGCAGCGCCTGCTCCGCGCGCGCAGAATTTTGAATAGCGGCCTCGCGCCCCTGGCTTTGCGCGGAAACCGTTGCCGCAGAGCTAGAAACAGAGCTTTGCGACGCGGAATTTTGCGATTTAAAATTTTTCTCCTCTTGCAGATCTTGCGCGCCGTAAATTTCAGGCTGAGCTTTACGCGAAATTTCGGCGTCGCGTTCGCTTTCTTCTAAGTCCTGCCGCGAGGCGAGCTTTTGCGCGCGATCCATAAAACCCTGCGCTCGCTCGCTAAGAGCTTCGTAAATTTCGCCGCCTTTGGCAAACGAGCTGCCGCGCAGCGCCTCTTCCAAGCCGAAATCGTTGTGAAATCTCTGCTCCAAATAGTAGATCAAGGAATTTTGCATAAAAAACGCCGCAAAAATCAGTGCAAAAAATATCGTCGAAATAAATTTAACCATCTAAAATCCCGCGTAGATAAAATTTGGAATCCCGCTCGGCATCAGCGCGAAAATGAGCGTGAAAATCGCGCCCAGCAGCACCGCTTTCGGTAGGAAGGAGACGCCAGAGAAAAATTTTACCAGCCAGCCCTGCAACCCCGCCGTTTTAGGATAGACGAAAATGCCCGCGATAACCGCTGCGAGCACCGCCGGCTCGCCTATGTCGTGAAATGCCTGCGCGCGCGCAAAACCGCTGAAAATCGCCATAGCGTCGCTAAAAGAGGAGTTGGCAAAAAATATCCACGCGAAGCTAACGTAGGCGTAGGTGCAAAACAGCGCCAGATGAGGGTTCAGTGCTCTTGCGCCGAGCTCCGCTCGCCACTTTAAAAACACGATCCCCGCGCCGTGCAGAAGACCCCAGATCAAAAAATTTAACCCCACGCCATGCCAGATGCCCGAAAGCGCAAACGCGATGATTAAATTGAAGCAGGTGTGCGCAAAACCCCTGCGCGAGCCGCCGAGCGGGATATAGATGTAGTCGCGTATGAAAGTAGATAAGCTGATGTGCCAGCGGTCCCAAAACTCGCCCAAGCTCCTGGCGACGTAGGGCATATTGAAATTTTGCGGCAAATTAAAGCCCATCGCAAGCCCCAGCGCCCGAGCCATATCGATAAAGCCGCTAAAATTCGTATAGAGCACCGCGCCGTAGAGCAAAACGGCGATTAAAATTTGCACCGCGGAGGACTCCGGCGCGTCGCCGTAAACGCCCGAAAACAAGCCGCTTACGTAGGAGCCGAGATAGGAGCTTACGATCAGCAGCTTAATGAGCGAAAAGATGACGAGCACGTAAATTTCATCCGCGTTGCCGAAACGTTTGGGCGCGTCAAACTGCGGAAGCACGGGCTCGATCCTCTTCGCCGCGCTTGCGCGCCCGATGGGGCCCATCACAACGCTAGGAAAAAACGCCAAAAAGCACGCCAGGCTCAAAAAGCCCCGCTCGCCGCACTCGCGCCTATAAACCGACACGAGATAGGTGATCGACATAAAAACGTAGTATGAAATCCCGAGCGGAAACGCCACGCTATCGACGGCGGCGATACCCAGCGCACCCAAAAAGGCATTGAAGGCTTCCCTTATAAACTCGTAATATTTAAAAAATGCGAGGAAAAATAGGCTTGCCGCGACCGCCGCGAGCATAACTACGAGCGCCTTTGCGGTTGGTGCGGCGATCTGCTGCGCTTGCTTGGCTTTGCGCGCCTGCTTCGCCGCAGCTTTGCGCGAAAGCTTCTTGCGCGAGGAGTGCTTTGCGGGCAGGCTGATCCTTACGGATACGCGGTTTGCGTAGCCGATGCACACTCCCGCAAAATAGATAAACATGCTGTAAGCTGCGAGCAGTAGCGCAAAGTGCGGATTTATGGAGCACATAAAGCCGTAGCTTGCTAGAAGGATTAAAATTTTTTGTATTAAAACAGAGCTCCGAAACGCCCAGTAGATCATTAAAAACAATAGAAAAGCAAGGACGAACTCGGGTGAAAAAAATGTCATTCAATCTTTCCAATTTAAATTTTAAGGCGCTTACGGCATGAAATTTATGTGCGCCTACAACGCCCAGCCAAAATCTTTGCGGCATTTAGCACGGAATTTCAAAAATAAAAACCGCCGCAGATTTCCGCCGCCATATAAAATTCCGCAGCATCGTTAAAATTCTACTTACAAAAACGGCTGCGAAAATTTACAGAGCTTTCATCGCATCAAATCCGCTCGCAACGGAGCTTATCAAAATTCTACGCCTTATGAAGTAAAAATCTCAACTCTTAATTTTAAGTACAAATTCGCAAAATTTCATACCGCCCAAAGCTCTGGCTCGCAATTTAGCCATTCTAACGCGATAATGTAAATTTTAATTTAGCGATTTAAAATTTCTAGCATAACGACGCAAATTTAACTCGCGTTTAAATTCCAATTTTCGTGGCGCGAGCTATCCGCAAAACGCGCCGCATAAATTTAAAATTTGAGCGCTCGCGGCGCAGCGCAATCGAAACGCTATCTTTTGTAAAATTTTCTTATAATTCCGCTTCCGATCTCTTTGCTATTGCCGTCTTCGATCATCATCGCAGCTCGGTCCACATCGACGCTCTTATCGGTATTTACGATGAATTTTATCTCTATCTGGCGCGACGTGATACGTACGGGCTTGTCGATAAATAGCACATTCACCGGTCTTTGAGAGCTTGCTGCGACATCTTTTACTAAATTTAAAAAATTAGCATAACTCCAATTATTTGCGTTAAGCTTATAAACCTCTGCGATCTCCTTTTGCAGGGCATCGTCGTCGCATTTGACCTGAGAGCCGAATGAAAGACTCTTCCTCTTTTCTTCGTCAAATTTGTAAAACTTATTTGCGGTTTGTAGAATTTTATCTTTATCAAACTGCGGCGAGCTTTGCGTTTTTAACCTTTCATAACTATCAGACGCGTATTTTAAGCTATTTTGTAAACGCTTTTCTTTGCTTTCCGCCTCCGAAGCGTATGCCTTTTCATAGGCTGCGTTAGCCTTGTCAAATTCCGCTTTTAACACCTCGGGGCTTACTTCGCAAGTCATCTTCACCACCTGGATACTATTTTTGACGCCGATATCCTGCCAAGATACCTTATTGCACTCGCTAGAGCCGTCGATTGCATTGCGATAGTCATGGACTTCTGTTGCGGCAGCGTGTATTCTTTGACGATCTTTACGTTATCCTCGCCGCAGCCGCACAGTACAAACGCCGCAATAGCCGCGCCAGCAAATACTTTTACCTTCATTTTTGCTCCTAAAAATTTTGATTATAAAAACAACGAATGCTAAATTTAAAAGCCCGAATTTTAAAATTCCGCGCCGATCGGGCCTTGAAATTTGAAATAGAATTTAGCGCGGAATTTTATCGCGAAACGGCTGCCGGGTGGAAATTTGCCCGACAGCAAAGTCTTTTCTGCGAGAAATTTATGCCTCTGCGCGGATGATCCTTACCGCTTCGACCATATTTTTTAAGCTCGGCTCCACCTCTTCCCATTTGCGAGTTTTTAAGCCGCAGTCCGGGTTGATCCACAGCTGCTCTTTCGGAAGCACTTCAAGTAGCGCGCGGATCTGGCTTACGAGCTCATGCACGCTAGGAATTCGCGGGCTGTGGATGTCGTAAACGCCAGGACCGACCTCCTGCTTGTATCCGACCGATCTAAAAATTTTAAGCAGTTCGTTGCCGCTGCGAGCGGTCTCGATGCTAATGACGTCGGCGTCCATCGCCTCGATCGTTTTGATGATGTCGTTGAACTCCGAATAGCACATATGCGTGTGAATCTGCGTCTGCGCCTTGGCTGCGCTAACGGCGAGCTTAAAGGCGCTGACGGCAAATTTTTCATACGCAGGGATATTTTCCGCGCGTAACGGATAGCCCTCTTTAAACGCCGCCTCATCCACCTGAATGATCTTGATACCCGCATCTTGCAGATCCGAAATTTCATCAAAAATCGCGAGCGCAAGCTGTTTTACGATCTGCTCTCTAGGCTTATCGTCGCGCACGAAGCTCCAGTTCATGATCGTAACCGGCCCCGTTAGCATGCCTTTCATAATCTTTTTGGTGCGGCTTTGAGCGTATTTGATCCACTCTACCGTCATCGGATTCGGGCGGCTCACATCGCCGAAAAGTAGCGGCGGCTTCACGCAACGGCTACCGTAGCTCTGCACCCAGCCGTTGGCGCTGAACGCGTATCCGCTCATCTGCTCGCCGAAATACTCGACCATATCGTTGCGCTCGGGCTCGCCGTGAACCAGCACGTCCAGGCCGATCTCGTCTTGAAATTTGACGCAGTCGTCGATATAGGCTTTGATCTGCTTCTCGTAATCCTCGCGCGCTAAAAGTCCCTTTTTGTAGGCGTTGCGAACCTGGCGAAGCTCGGCAGTCTGCGGGAATGAGCCGATCGTAGTGGTAGGTAAAATTCCATATCCAAGCTCTTTTTTCTGCACCTTGATGCGATCCTCGTAGCGATCGGTGCGCTCAAGCTTGCTTAGCGAGTTCACGCGCGCAGAGACCTTCTCGTCGTGGATGAGCGGCGAGCTAGCGCGAGTTTTGGCGGATTTTTGATTCTGCTCGTAAGCTTTCATGCCGTGCTCGCACATCGGAATTTCAAAGAAAAGATGGGTCAAAATCGAAATTTCGCTTAGTTTTTCGACCGCAAAACTTAGCCAAGATTTGATCTCAGCGCTTAGCTTGTCCTCGTACTTTAGCGTAAAAGGCACGTGCAAAAGCGAGCAGGAGGTGCCCACGTAGATGCGCTCCTTAGGCACGTAGGCTTCGATAGCTTTGAGCTGAGCTAGCTTTTTATCGATATCGCTCTTCCAGATATTGCGCCCGTCGATCACGCCCGCAAAAAGCACGGTCTTGGCGTCTTTTAAAATTTGAAGCTCTTTTTTGATATTCTCTTCGCTTGCGTAAACGAAATCAAGCCCGATCGCCCAAACATCGGTCTTTACTATCTCGCGCACGGCCTCGGTCGCATGCTCGAAATAGGTCATAAAGATGATTTTTACGTTGCTTGCGACCTTGCTTAGGCGCTGATAAATCGGTGCGATCTTTGGCGCCAACTCAGCCGCACGATCCGTTACGAAGATCGGCTCATCGATCTGAACTACGACCTCGTTATCAAGCTCGCTAAGAAGCTTTAGCAGTTCCTCGTATTTCGCGACAAGGGCATCTAAATGCGCGAGTGGATCGCTTTTGTCGCTTGATTTACTAAGCGCAAGATAGATAATAGGTCCGATTAAATTTATCTTTAGCGCGCAGGAATCCTTAAAATCGTTATTCTTCGCAGCCTTGTACTCGCTTAAAATTTTACTAGGATTTAGGCTAAATTCTGTATATGCAGAGATCTCAGGCACAATATAATGGTAGTTTGTGTTAAACCACTTCGTCATCTCCATCGCGACTGCGTCTTTGCTGCCGCGCGCCATCGCAAAATACTGCTCGTGCGCCGAAAGAGTCGCAAAGCGCTGCGGGATCACGCCGAAAAGCACGCTGGTATCGAGCATCAGATCATAGTATGAAAAGTCGTTTACGCTAATTAGACCACTCCAGGCGTCCAACTGATATTTGATGTGACGATCTTTTAGCTCTGCGGCGACCCGCTCCAGCGCGTCATAATCGCACTTGCCCGCCCAATAGCTCTCCAAAGCCTTCTTTAACTCGCGCTGCTCTCCGATACGCGGAAAGCCCGTGACGTAACTTTTCATTTTAATCCTTTACGTAAAATTTGGTATTAAAGGTTGGATTTTATCTTAAAATTTCTTTTGCCGCTATTAAAATTTTAATCTAATCTCACAAAGCAGATAAATTTTATAGTAGTGCATAAGCGGCGTAAATTTAAACTGGATTCGCTTTTATGGATTTTTAGTAAAAGCTCCCGATTTCAGATAATCGGGAGCGGATGAACCGTAAGAATAAATTCCAAGAATTTAGAATTTATAGTTGTATCCAGCGTAAACTCCGTATTTTTTGCCGTCGTTATCTTCGATATAATCGCCGTCCTTGTACCAAGCCTTGCTTGCTTTAAATCCCATTTCGATCTCGCTATTAGAGGCGAACTCATACAAGGCGCCCACCTTGCCGCCCAAGATAAAGCCGCTTAGCGTATCGTCTGCTCTGGCCCAGCTGCCGTCTCTATAGTCTATCTTAACCTCGGTATCTAGCACCGAAATTCCGGTGTAAGCGCCTAAAACAAGCTTAAATCTGCCGAAAAGCTCCGGCGTAAAATCTGCGCCGCCTACGAAATCGTGTGTTCTCCATTTAACCTTTTTTTTGGCATGGGCGTTTGAGCTGGAATCCTCGCCCTTAAATCCATAAAAATACCCGCCGTAAGCCCTAAACGTACCGAAGTCGTATCCGGCCTTAACTCCGATTTGCGGTTGTCCGTCATCAAAACCCGCAGCTTCGTTTTTGAAATTGTAGCCGGCCTCGCCTCCCACGAAAAGCCCCTCCGCCATCGCGCTCGCCGCAACCAAAGAACTAAGCAACAATGCTTTTGCAACAAAATTTCTCATATTTACTCCTTTCGGTGAAATTTCAACCGCTATGTTAGCGTTAGCTTATAAAACGCGGTCTAAATTTAAAGTAAATAAGGCGCTCCGTAGATAGGTTATATTAGACATGGCAGGAATGTGTGCAGATTGTTTTAAAATATAAAAAGGAGGGCAATTGCTTATTTGCGGACTAAAGGAGATAAATTTATCTCCAACGCGCGAGGAAATCAAAATTTAATCCATCTCACTCGCGCTATGAAGTATGAAATTTACGCGATTTAATACGCGTCGCACATAAATTTACAGACGGTTTTCGTGCGCAGATTGAGCATGATCGAGCTTAGGCACCTACCGTCCTTGTTGCCGCTTAGCAGGCGCACGGCATCGCCCTCTTTCCACTGCGTGCTGTCGCCCTCGATCGTTCTGTAATGCGCGCCGTTAATGACAAGCGACTCGCCGCCCTTTAGCGTTTTATCGATCTTCAGGTCGCTTGCGATCTGGCTTAGATCGCCTTTTAGGGCATTTGCGATTAGTTTTTCCTCGGCCTGCTCATGCGTCTTCATCGAGCTTTTAGCAAAGTCCGGCACCTGCACAGTTTCGGTCTGAGCCGAAGCAAACACGGCGAGCACGCAAGTAGCGTAAATTAGTTTCATATTTTCTCCTCGGTTTTTTCAAAATTTCGGCGATTATAGCAAAGTTTACTTAAAAATTTCGGTCTAAATTTAGCTAGAGTTTAAATTTAAGAAACCGCTCGTCTGTTTAAAACAGAACCAAACGCGACGACAAATTATAAAATTTCGCCGCAATTTAAAATTTACTTATTAAAATACGCCACAAGCGCGCTTAACCAAACAAACAGGGCTATTATCCAAGGCATCGACCACGGCGTACCCGCCCAAAACGCCGCAAGCATCGCCGAGGATAGGATGTCGCTGCCGTATTGCAGCGAGCCGATGAGAGCAGCGGCCGAGCCCTTCATCTCCTGCGGCACGCTATCAAGAGTGCGGCATTGGAGCAAGAGGCGACGATATAATAATACTAAAGACGATTATGTTTCTATAGAGTAAGTATTTAATAATATTTTTCTAAAATATGTTTAATTAACCATAAATTTGCCTGTATATAAATATTACAAAATATATGTGACAAAAAAAGGATATTTAAGATATAATAACCATACAAACATCAATATTCTAGAAATTTAAAGTAAAAATGAGATAGAGGACGACATGCAAATAAAAAGTAAAATAGAAGACAAATTTATTGATCTTTTAAGGAAAGAAAGCGCTATTTGCATGGTATTAAACGGCAAATGGGGAGTTGGAAAAACATATTTTTGGCAAAAATTTGCGGAAAGAAATTCAAAAAAGTTAAATAAAAAATTTGCATACATTTCTCTATTCGGTAAGGATGATATTAAACAAATAAAACAAGAAATTATATTGCAGGCCTATCGAATAAGTCGGACGATATCTGAAATTTCAAAGAATGCTAAAAAATTAAGATTTGATAAAATTTTAGATGAAGTTACGCCAAAATTGGGTTCGGCCATTATTGAATGCATATCGTTTTTTGAAAAGAAAGATTTCGAAAATATCGTAATTTGTTTTGATGATTTTGAAAGATTATCAAATAAATTAAGTTTAAAAGACATATTCGGATTAATATCAGAAATTAAAGAACAGAAAAACTGCCATATTGTTATGATTTTTAATGCTGGTGAATTAATTTTAGACAACGATACAAAAAAGCAAAAAGATAAAATCATAGATTACGAATTTGAATATAATCCCTCTATAGAAGATTCATATAAAATTTTGTATGAAGAGCTTAAATTTTTTAAAAGCTATCCGCTCGAATATTTTAAACACCATAACATAAATAATATAAGAATTATGAGACGAGTAGTGGCTGCGCTAAATGATTTTGGTTTTTTAGAAAAAGATTTAAAGGATTTTAAATACACCGAGCAAATTTTAGTAAAAGGCATTATGGAAATAGCTACTATAAATGCTTTGAAATTAAATATGGATTTTAAGGAGCTTGATAAATATTCTTTTAAGTACTTTACTACTAATCTTAAAGATAACGAGAAAAATAAAGAGTTTGACGAGGTTATAGAATATGCTCAAATAAATTACCTTGAGCCAAGTGACATAAGAGAGGAAATCATAAGCTATATAACAAAATCCATAACAGATGACGAAAAGATTAGAGATGTTGTTAATATCATAAAATTTAAAGAAGATAAGCTTAAGAAATTGGATGGATATATGCATAGATTGCAATACGACTTTAAATTGGATGATGGAGAATATTGCAATAAAATAAGAGATTTTCTTGCTGACAATATTGATATGGTGTATGTTTTAGGGGTAAGTAATTTTATTTTCTATATAGAGTTTATCAAAGAACGAAATCCGACACAAGCTGATGAATACCATAATTTTGCCATTAATATATTGAAGGGCATATTGGAAAATAATAGTTACAATACCATTTTGCCGTATAATCCTGATATAGATAAAATTTTAGAATTTGACCCCGTATTAATAGAGTATGATGATAACTTGAAGGATATGTCTGATCGTTCAAAAATTAGCACAAAAGAGGGAATTTTAGATCTTTTAAAGAATGGAAACGAATTGGAGCTTGAAGTATTTGAAAAAGTAGACGATGAAAAATTAAAACAATTAATACTAAATGGCTGGGAATTTTGCTTTGGCGTTGTAAGTTGTTTAAATAGTAACTTTTTGATATGTTCCAGTTGTGAAAATTTGATAAATAAGTTTATCAGAATTTTTGAGAGTATAAATTCCGATAAAAATACTGTCAAATCCATCAAGCTTTTAAATGCAATAAAAGAAATTACGATAAAAACTAAAATTTTAGGCGAAAATCGCCTAAAATTTTAGTTTACTTCATACCTCTCGCCGGGTTTCATCTCTATCATCTCCCACGGCAAGCCCTGTTTATTTAGCTCGTCCATGAAAGGTTTTGCGTCGAAATTCTCCATATTAAAGACGCCTTTGCCGCTCCAGATACCTTTTGCGACCATCATCGAGCCGATCATCGCAGGTACGCCAGTCGTGTAGCTCACGGCCTGCGCGCCCGTCTCGGCGTAGCAAGCCTCGTGATCGCAGACGTTGTAGATATAGACCTGGCGCTCTTTGCCGTCTTTTAGACCGCGAATTACGCAGCCGATGTTGGTTTTGCCCTTCGTGCGAGGGCCTAGCGACGCAGGATCAGGCAAAAGCGTCTTTAGAAATTGAATCGGCACGATCTTTACACCATTGTGCTCGACCTCGTCGATACGCAGCATGCCAACGTTTTCTAGGCATTTCATGTGAGTTAGGTAGCTCTGTCCGAAGGTCATAAAAAAGCGGATTCGCTTTAGCCCTTTGATGTTTTTCACAAGGCTTTCCAGCTCCTCGTGATAGAGCAGGTAGCTGTTTTTGACGCCTACTTTCGGATAGTCCCATTTGAACATTATTTCCATCGGCTCGGTCTCTTTCCACTCGCCGCGCTCCCAGTAGCGACCCTTTGCGCTTACTTCGCGCAGGTTGATTTCTGGGTTAAAATTCGTCGCAAACGGATATCCGTGATCGCCCGCGTTGCAGTCTAGGATGTCGATCTCGTGGATCTCGTCAAAGAGATTTTGCTGTGCGTAGGCGCAAAATACGTTCGTCACGCCCGGATCAAAGCCGCTTCCTAGCAGCGCCATCGTGTTTGCGGCTTTAAACTCGCCGTCCTTCGCCCATTGCAGCTTGTATTCAAATTTGGCGGTGTCGGGGTGCTCGTAGTTTGCGGTGTCGATGTATGGGATACCGACGCGAGAGCAAGCGTCCATGAGGGTTAGGTCTTGATACGGCAGCGCGACGTTTAGCAGTAGCTCGGCGCCCGTTTTTTTGATTAAATTTACGACCGCATCGGTGTCGTCCGCGTCGATCTGGGCGGTGCCAATTTGCACACCTAGGCGGTCTTTGATAAATTTAGCGATCGCGTCGCACTTGCTTTTGGTGCGGCTTGCAAGGGTGATCTTGCTGAAAACGTCTGCGTTCATCGCGCATTTTACGGTCGCGACTTGGCTCACGCCGCCCGCGCCTATGATTAAGATATTTGACATTTTGGCTCCTTTAAATTTTAAATTTAGCTGCAATTTTAGCAAATTTAAGATGAATTTTAAGAGGTGAGTGCGATTAATCATAGAGTTTGGTTGTGGCGGACGCGGAGCGCAAGCTCGCTCTAGCAATAGCGCCGAAAGCGGCACGGCGTTAAAATTTACGCGGATAGCGGCATGCCGATTGACTGCGGCACGAGATTAAATTTCCGCCCTGCATCGCGCGATAAAATTTAAGCCTTAAGCGCTTGTTTAAATTTAACATTCCGCGGCAAGACATGGAAAATTTAAAATTTAAAGCTCGCCCGCTTCGCCATAAATTTTATCGTGTCTCTTGCCTCGGCGCGCAGCAAACCGCATACCGCGGCTAAATTTAACGCTTGAGCGAGCAGCGGTTTAAAAAGTAGCAAGCTGGACAAAATCCCGTGACGCCCACGATAAACGGCACGAGCCCGACCAGCCCCCACCAGCTGCTAAACACGACTCCGGCGATCATTATCGCCAGTCCGATCAGCGCTCTTATTATCCTAGTTTTTTTACTTAGCATTGCGTTTTCCTTTCTTTGCTTTTACATTTTTTACACGTATTTATACCAAAAAATTTATAAAGAGGACAATAACCGTAAACAGCCGTCAGTAGCGGCACGAGTCCGACCAGCCACAGCCAGCACTCGCAGACGAACCCAAATGCGTATATCCAAACCGCAGCGATTACTAGGCGGATAGTTTTATCTAAAATCCCGACGTTTTGCATTTTCTCTCCTTTACGCTAGGCCTCTTATCATGCCTTGCATGACCATCGGCTTCATCATATATAGCTTCATCGCCCAGTTTAGGTAGCTCTCGCGAGTCGCGCCCATGCATGCTATCGTAGGCTCGGGCTTGCCCGTCCAGTTAAACTCCACCATCACCGCCTTGCCGAATTTCGTTAGTAGCGGGCAGGCGGTGTAGCCGCCGTATCTAGCACTCGGTTCGCGTCCTTTTATAGCGTCGGCTAGATTTTGCGCCAGCACTGGATACATCTTGCGTATACTAGCTCCGGTTTTGCCGGCGGAAAATCCGCAAACGTCGCCGATAGCAAATATATTTTTAAATTTCGAGTGTTGCAGCGTCTCGCGCGTGAGGCTAATCCAGTTGCCTGCCACATCGCCCTTTTCTACGCTTAGCCCTGCATCGGCGTAGATTTTAGAAGCCTTCATGCGAGGCACTAGGTGTAGGTAGTCAAATTTTACTTCGACTAGCTCTTTAGCGAGTTTATTTTCGCCGTTTTCGCGGTACGGCATAGCGTGCTCAAATACCGCTATATTTGCACTTTTATCCACCTCAACCAGCTGATGCGAGGTAAAATACTTCACGTCTCGCTCCTCCAGCATCCCTTCTATCATTTTAGCATAAACAGGAGCGGAAAATATCGTCCGAGCACCCGAGTATATCGAGATATCAAGCTTGTCTCTGTTGCCTAAATTTCGCGCCATATCTTCGGTTAGCAGCGTTACTTTTTTATTTGCGCCCGAACACTTCATCGGTGTTTTGTTGTCGCTAAAGACTATCTTGCCGCCTTCTTTGCCGACTTTTTTCATTATGCTAGACATAGCAACGGCGCCAGGGATCGTGTAGATAGAAGTCACGTTGTCGCTACCGATATCGTCGGCGCTAAGTCCTTTTACGCTCTCAAACTCATACTCCGCTCCGCTAGCTATCACGAGGTAGTCGTAGTTCAAATTTGACCCGTCCTCTAGCTTGACGGAATTTGCCGCCGGATCGATGGATGCGGCATTTTGCTTTATCCATTTTACGCCGTCCGGGATCAAATTTGATTTTTCGTAGGTTATGTCTTCGGGCAGATAGTGACCGGCTGCGATGAGCGTAAAGCCGGGCTGATAGTAGAAGTACTCGTCCTTATCAAGGACAGTTAGTTCGGCGTTTGGCATATCTCGTCGTAATTTCGCCGCTAGGCTGATGCCGCCTAGACCGCCGCCGATTATTAGGATATTTGCACGGATGTCCGCATTTTCTCCCGCATTTAGCTTGCTAGCTCCCGTGACTCCCGCCGCCGCCAGCCCCGCCGCGCCTAAAATTTTCAAGACGCCTCTTCTGTCGATGCTTTGCATAAAAGCTCCTTTTAGAAGTTATTGTCAAATCATAGCGCATTTTAAAATTTAAATATGTAACAAAGTCACCTTAACGTCACGACCCCTCGTTTTAGCTCGACGAGCCCTTTTTTCTGCATCTCTTTTAGCGCTCTTGATACCGCTTCTCGCGCGCTAGCGATGTCGTTTGCGATCTGTTCGTGCGTGATCTTTAGCCCGTTTTTCGCGCCATTTTGCTCGAGGAAATTTATTATTCTCCGAGCTAGAGGCAAAAACAGCGTCTGATCCATCGCCGTTATCGCCGAGCTAAACCTCGTAGCCATGAGTTCTAGCGCGTGATTTGCCACCTGCGGATAGTTTTCGCGTAGTCTCTTAAATATCTCCCTCGGGATCAAAATCATCCACACGTCATCTTCGATTTGCAAATTTATCTCCGCTTGCAGCGCTCCTAGCGAACAAAAGCCGCACAGCATACAGCTATCGCCGTCTTGCAGGTTAAAGACGGTGATCTCTTTAAAATTACTCGTGCTAACCAGCCCGCGCGCACGTCCGCTTATGATGATCGCGTAGCCAAGGCAGCCATCTTTTGGGTATATCCTTTCACCCTTTTTAAAGCTTCTTAGCGTCGCACTTTTTAACACCGCCTCTTCATCCTGCGCACTAAGCGTAAATTTAGAGGTAAACCGTTGCTTTAGCGTATCTTTTAGCTCGTCTCCCGACATACGCGCTCCTTGGTTAAATTTGGCTTTGTTTAATTATATTTTCTTTTACGTAAAAGTGCGGTGATAAAATTTAGCTACAAAATATTTTAAGCATTGATTTATTTCGTGACTAACTCACCGAAATTGCGCTAAAATTGGGGTAAAATTTAGAAAAAACGAGGAAAAATATGAAAACGCAGGACGAAAAACCAAGCTGGCTACAGCACTTTCCGATCATGTTTTACACCGTAGTTATGGGGCTTGGCGGGCTAGCTCTCGCGTACGAGCGGCTAAATTTGATCTTTGATATCTCGGACACGGTTTTTGAGATTTTACGCGGCGCGGCTAGCCTAGCGTACGCGCTCATCTGCGCTTGTTACGCGGCAAAACTCATCAGATACCCGCAAGCTTGCAAGGCGGAGTTTTTCCACCCGGTGCGCGTAAATTTTTTCGCCGCATTTTCGATCGGCACGCTGTTAGTCGCCTCGCTTTGGCGGGACTTCGCGCCCGTTTATGACGCGCTTTTTTGCGCGGGCGTAGCGTTTCAGACCTTTATCACGCTGCATGTCGTCTCCTTTTGGATCAAAAATAACGTCCAGATCGCGCACTCAAACCCCGCGTGGTTCATCCCGATCGTGGGCAATCTCTTTGTCCCGCTTGCAGCGCCCGCCGCGAGCGAGCTTGCGTGGTATTACTTTGCGATCGGGATATTTTTTTGGCCCGTGCTTTTTGCGGTTTTGTTTTACCGCATCATCTTTCACGATCAGATGCCGCAGAAATTTATCCCGACGCTTTTTATCGTGATCGCGCCGCCTGCGATGGCGTTTTTAGACTACGTCAAGCTCACCGGCGGCTTTGACGTCACGGCGAAGATCATGCTCTACGTCACGCTATTTTTCGCGCTTCTCATCCTTTTTATGTTTAAAAGCTTTTTGCGGCTTAAATTTTTCCTCTCGTGGTGGGCGTTTACCTTCCCGACGGCTGCGGCTAGCATCGCGTTTTTGCGAGCGTTTGAGTTTAACGGGATCAAATTTTTCTTGTTTGCGGGAGCGGCCGGTTTTGCTATCTTATGCGTTTTTATAGGTATCGTGGGCTTTTGCACGGTAAAAGCGATGTGGCGCGGCGAAATTTGCGTGCCTGAGGAGTAAAATTTAATGCGAGCTCGGTTAAAAATTTTGACGGACGCAGGGCAAAGCGGGCTAGAACGCTGGCGGGCAGTAGGGTAAATTTGCGTATCGAAGGATAAAATTTACACGCAGCTTTAAATTTGGAATCGCAATAAATTTTAACCGAGCGGAATTCTATCGTCGCAGAAAGTTTGTCTAAATTTAGCTCGCCGCGTATTTTTAGCGTCTAAATTTACGCGCTGCAGCAAAAAGATATAATGCGGAGACGCAATATTTACGATCGAAGCGACACCCGATCTCGCGCCGCACCGCTAAAATCAAATTTCGTAGCGATAAATTTTGCCGAAATTTTCATCCAGAGTGTAGCTAAACTCGCCGCCTGCGTAGTAGATCATCACGCCATCGTCAAGCTCGAAGCGCTGATATACGCGCAGCACGACCTCATTTTCGCTGATGCCCTGGACATGGATAAAGATATCGCTCTTCCTGCCCGCGGTCATCGCCATCTGGTAGAGCTGATTAAATAGCGCGTATTCGGCGCCTTTCTCGGGGTCTTCTTGGGATAAAAAACCCTCCAGTACACCCAGCATCTCCGCGCGAAATTCCGTCCTGGCGCGCGCATAGGCGTTTTGGATATTTTCGATCTGGTTGGTATCGAGTAAATTTAAAAGCGAATGTTTGCCCACGTAAAGCGTCGCGCTAGATGTGATTTTGCCGTCCTTGTCGGTCACTAGTCGCAGAGCTTTCTCTACGCGCCACAAGGCCTCTTTTAGTTCGAGCCCGCTTTCAATTTCAATTTTCATCATAGATCCTTTATCAATAATGCGGAATTTTAGCGTTAAATTTTAAATTTTAAAGACAAACTTCGCGATCAGATACGCCATATACAGCATCAAAACTCCCACGAGCGCGTCGATTATGCGCCATGCCTTACTGCTTGCAAAAAGCTTCGAAAGCGCCCGCGAGCCGTAGCCCAAGCCGAAAAACCACGCAAACGATACGAACATGACCCCCGCGTAAAACCACGGCTTCTGGGCATCTTCGATCGTAGCGCCGAGCGAGCCCACGACCACAACGGTGTCTAAATACACGTGCGGGTTTAGAAGCGTCACCGCAAGGGCTTTGGCTACGACGGGCGCTAGTGGGCTATTTGCCGAGTTTTGGATCTTGGCAAAATGCAAGCCTCTGTAGGCGCTAAAAAACGAGCTTAGCGCGTAGCAGAGCAGAAACATGATCCCGCCTATGCTTAAAATTTGGGTAAGAAGCGAGCCTTGCTTAAGGGCGCCGCCGATTAAAAATATACCTATACCCGTAAATACGGCATCGCTTAGCGCGCAGACCGTGCAAACCGCCGCGACGTGATTTTTCGCAAGACCTTGGGAGATGACGAAGATGTTTTGCGCGCCGATCGCGACGATCAGTGAGAGCATCAGCGCGGCTCCTTGCAAGAAAATTCCGATCGGCAAGGAGTTCAAGACCGCGCCTCTATTTGTTTTTACTTTCGCAGGCGGAGCTTTGCATCGCGGTATCGGCGGCATCAGAGTCAGCCGCTGCCGCACTTTTGGACGCAGTGGCAGATCCATTATCGCCCGCAGAAAATTTAGGCGCGGAATTCTCGGCACCTGCGAAATTTTCGCCCGCGGCGGAGTCATTTGAGGAAGTGGCATTGTTCGGCGCAGCGGAGTTTTGTTCGTTTAAATTTGAAGCGCCCTTCAAATTCTGCACACTGTTTGAATCGGCGGCGCCATTAGAATTTTGTGCGGCGAAATCCTGCGCCATACCGAAATTCTGCGCGCCTAAATTTTCATCTAAATTTTGTGCGCCGTAGGAATTTTCGCTGGAGTTTTGCGAAGCGGAATTTTGTGAAGCGGAATTTTCATCGCGAAGGTTTTTAGTTTTAAAATTTCTACCGCTACCCGCGCTTTTTTTAGAACCCTTAGCGCCCTTGCGAGCTTTTGAGGCGGTTTGCTCTTCCTCAGGGCTTTGCGAAAGACCCGCTTTTTCGCGCAAAATTTTACTCAGCTCATAGATCGAAATTTCAAACGAGCCCGGCAGCGTGGCCTCCGTGTCGCTGTAAAATCGCAAAAAATTAAAGCGATCCTGCGCCTGCGGCATTTTTTTGAATACAAAATTTAAAAGCTCCGTTTTGTTTCTGCCTGCGACGAAGGTTTTTATACCTAAATTTGCGATATCTTTGTATTCGAAGCTTTCGGAATTTGCCCCGCGCACGATCTTAAGGGCGTCCTCGCCGATCTGTAAATAATTTTTCGCGCCGAGTCTAAGCGCGCAAAAAAACGCGCAAAATGCCGCCACTACGGAAGCAAAAAGCGCCGCGCCGCCAAAGCCCGCGTGGTAGCAATACCCGCTAGCGAGCGCCAAAATCGCCGATCCCGCCAGCGTCATCGCTACGGGCTTTTTATTCTCTTTTACTATCATCTTCCCTGCTTAATCAGTTGTCTTATATACTCGTAAATTTTAAAATTTAGCGCATCCATTACCGAGTCTTTAGAGCCCGGATTTTTGATGCTTTGGTAGTTGAGATTAGTTACGTAATCCTTCCACGCGCCTTTATTTTTAACGCTTATATAGAGGCTAATCTGCGAGTCGTAGAAGTAGTCTCTGTAATAATCGTCGTCATACCAAGGATCATAACCGAACGGCATCCCCCAGCCCACGCCCACGCCCGTATATCTGTAATATCTGCCAAATCCCATACCGAAGCTAAATCTCGGATTATCCCACGATCTGCGCGAAAAATCCGCCTTGCGGAAGTAGTTGAGATTGCCGCCGATTTGGACGTTCGCCGTGCTTTTATTTACGACCTTAAATCCATCCGCGCGCAGATGCTGGATCACTACTTGGGTTAAATTTGAATCCGTCGTAGAGGTATTGGTGAAATTTACGCTTATGAGCTTATCTTGCGGAAATTCCATAATGTGAAGCGGCTCGGAAGTGCGCACGATGCCGCTATTTACAGGCACGTTTTTAGAGCAACCTGTAAAAATCAAAAACGCCGAAATGACCAAAAAAAGTGAAATTTTATTTTTCAAGACGGATCCTTTCGCTTAAGATTTCAAATCCTAAATTTGAGTGATTGTAGCATAAATTTAAAATTTTAATGTCGGCAAGGGGCGATTTTTTGAAATAATCTAACGATCGATACGCGAAAGGGAGATTTTCAAATAAAATTTCGCGCCGAGCGACCGCTAAATTTAAAGCCGTCGCTCGGTTGAAATTTCTACGAAAAGAAGCGGGATTTTAAACTGGAGGAGTTTAAAATTCCATACTCTTATAGGTTCACGCCGCGCGTAAGCACGCGCTTGCGATAAACCTCCGAAACCCTAGACGCGTCGCCCACGATTAGAGCGTTCGTGCAACAGATCGCCGCGCACATCGGAACCTTTCCCTCCGCGATGCGGTTTTGACCGTATTTATGCAGCTCCTCGTGAGAAAACGTAGGCTCCGGCCCGCCCGCGCACATAGTGCACTTATCCATCGCGCCTTTGATACCGAAAGCTCCGTCTCTAGGGAATTGCGGAGCGCCGAACGGACACGCGTAGAGGCAGTATCCGCAGCCGATACATTTATCTTTGTCGTGTAAAACGACGCCGTCGGTTCTGATATAGAAGCATTGAACCGGGCAAACCTGCGCACAAGGCGCGTCGGTGCAGTGCTGGCAAGCGATAGAGCTTGAAACCTCCTGCCCTTCGATGCCCTCGTTTAAAGTGATAACCTTGCGCCTATTGATCTCTACCGGGACTTCGTGCGCCGAGCTGCAGGCTACTTGACAACCGTAGCAGGCGATGCAGCGCTCGACGTCGACGTAAAATTTTAATCTAGCTGGCATTATCTATCCTTATACTCTTTCTAATCGGCAAAGTCCGGCGTTAAATTCCGAAATTTGCGTATTTATGTCGAAGCCGTAGTTTGTAATCGTATTTGAACTCTCGCCTATGATATACGGCTTAGTGCCTTCAGGATAGCGGTCGCTTAGATCCTCGCCCTGGAAAATTCCCGCGAAGTTATACGGCATAACGATACGATCCGGCGTGACGGACTCCGAATAGATGCACTTAACCTTGATCTTAGTACCTTGCGGTGCATGAATCCACATCATCTCGCCGTCTTTGATGCCGTAATCGGCAGCAAGCTTTGGATTTACGTGCGCAAACATCTCCGGAGTAATCGCCGAAAGATACTTGCTCGTTCGCTCGATCATGCCCGCACCGCTTAAATTTACGAGCCTTAGTGAGCTTACGATAGTAGGGAAATCCTTGCTCCAATCCTGCTTTTTCTGCTCGGAGATAAATCTCGTAAATACGCGGAAGTTGCTCTTTTGATCCGCGAAGGTCGGATATTTATCCACCAAATCCCATCTAGGCGAGTGGATCGGCTCGCGGTGCTTTGGAATTTGATCCGCAAACTGCCAAACCTTGGCTCTAGCTCTCGCGTTTCCGCATGGGCAAATTCCGAACTCGCGGCATTTTTTAGCGATGATACCGCTATAATCGGTACTCCACGTAGGCCCCATCTTGGCTTTTTCTTCCTCGCTTAGCGTGATGCCTAAAACCTGTTCGATATTTGCCTTGGTAATCTCCGCGTGTCCGCCTTGAATTTTAGAACCAGGAAGGGTAATGCTCTCGTCGGCTAGCTGCGAAACGCCGTCGTGCTCTAAGCCGAAGCGGTTTCTAAATCCCATACCTCCGTCGGCATAAGGCTTAGTTACGTCGTAAAGAATCGGAGTACCCGGGTGCTTCTCATCCCAGCAAGGCCACGGAAGACCGTAGTATTCGCCCTCGACTTCGCCGCCCATACCGCGCAAAGTATCGGGATCGAATAGATGCCAGTTTTTCTGCTGTCTGCGGAATCTAGCCGCGGTGCGTCCGTTGTTCCCGATGCTTTGGGTATTGCGTGCGATCTCGTCGGTAGCGTCGTCAGGCCAAACGAAATCGTCCTTGACCTGCTTAAGCTCGCCGTCGACGACGCCCATCTTCATTCCGCGGACGTATTCGTCGTAAAAGCCGAATTTTTTCGCAAATAGAAACATTATGTCTTGATCCTCTTTGCTTTCAAATAGCGGCTTTATGATCCTGGTTCGCCACTGGCTGCTACGATTTGTAGAGCTTAGATATCCTTCGCTCTCAAATTGCGTAGCCGCCGGTAGGACGTAAATTCCATCCGGTCTGTCGCTAAGAATCGCTACTTCGTTTAAGAAAGGCTCGGCGACGACTAGCATATCGATCTTATCAAGCGCCTCTTTAGTCTCTCTTATGTGAGCCATAGAGGTGATTCCGGTGCCCTGCACCCAAAGAACGCGAACGTTTCCGCTGCTTAAAACAGGTTCATTTTTCAAAACGCCCTGCCACCATTTGGATAGCGAAAAGCCCTTCTCGTTGCGCCAGTTAATCTGATCTTTTTCGATGCTAGGATCGCTATGAAAATACTCCGTAAAATTTGTACCAGGCACCTTCTCGCCGTCTTTATCGCGAGGAGCTTTGGTAGAAACGGCGAAGCGTTTAATGAATTGATCGAAATCGACGCCCCAGCCCTTGGTAAAGTGCTTCCAGGCATTATCGGCAAGCCCGTAATACGCAGGCAAACTATCTGCAAGATCGCACATATCGGTCGAGCCTTGAACGTTGTCGTGACCGCGGATGATGTTGCAGCCGCCGCCAGGCTTGCCCATATTTCCCAGTACTAATTGCAAAATAGATAAAATTCTAGTATTCGAGCTACCGATCGAGTGCTGCGTGATACCGAGCGCCCAGCATAAAGTAGCGGGTTTTGTAGTAGCGAACATTCTGGTAAATTCTATCAGCTGCTCCTCTTTGCAGCCTGTGACGTTGGCTACCTCTTTCGGATCCCATTTCTCCGCTTCGGCTCTGATCTCCTCTACCGCGTAGGTTCTGGTTTTTATTACTTCCTTATCCTCCCAGCCGTTTTTGAAGATCAAATGTAGCATTCCGTAAATAAAAGCGATGTCGGTTCCAGGGCGGATTCTGATAAACATATCGGCTTTGGCTGCCGTTCTTGTAAAATTCGGATCGATAACGACGATCTTTGCGCCGTTTCTATCGCGTGCCTGAAGGGCGTGTTTCATACCGCCTACCGGATTTGCCACGGCGGAATTTGCGCCTATAAAAAGAATGATTTTAGAATTTTTCGCCATATCGCCGAAGTGATTCGTCATAGCTCCATAACCCCAAGTATTCGCCACACCGGCGACTGTTGCGCTATGTCAAATTCGTGCTACGTGATCGATACTGTTCGTACCCCAAAAGGCTGCAAATTTTCTAAAGTAGTATGCTTGTTCGTTGCAAAATTTAGCCGAGCCCAGATACACTACGCTGTCCGGACCGTCCTCTTTGCGGATCTGAAGCATCTTATCGCCGATCTCGTCTACGGCCTGCTCCCAGCTGATGCGCTCCCATTTTCCGCCTACTTTTTTAAGAGGATATTTAAGACGCATTTTGGATTTAGTAAGATCGATCTGATCGATTCCTTTACAGCAGTGGCTGCCTTGCGAGATAGGATGATCGACCGCCATATCTTGGCGTATCCAAGTATTTGTGCTCTCGTCCACTTGGGCCTCGATGCCGCAACCTGCGGAACAGATCGAACAGATCGTTCGCTTCATAACCGATCCTGGGAACGGATCTTTTATCTCCTGCTCGGTAGCGGCTCTTAGCGTATTATTATCGCCGAATGCGGCTACGCTACTCGCACCTAAAGCGGCAAGTTTTAAAAATGACCTTCTTCCGATTGCATTTTCGCTCATGAAAGTCCTCCTAATAAGCTACTTTGTAGTATTTTTTCCACGCTTCACTCTCCCAGTAAAGCACCTCTTTTTTCGGTGACTTTCCGCGAACGGTATCGCCGTAATCTTTCTCATCCTTGGCAAGCATTTGCGAAGCGGCAA
>NZ_CALHIK010000147.1 GCF_938030785.1 uncultured Campylobacter sp. | reverse complement strand
ATCTTGCTTGTGTATAATTACACACGAAAGTTTAAAAATGAGTAAAGACGATAAATTAATCAAGGATTTACAAAATAATCCCAAGAACGTTAGGTTTGAGACGTTAGAAAAAATTTTACTCAGCAGGGGTTTTGCTTTGCAAAGCATTAAAGGCTCTCATCATAATTTTGTCAGAAACGGCTATTTAGTAACTTTGCCTAAACATAAACCTATGAAAATTTTCTACGTTAAGCTTGTGCTAAAATCTATAGAGGAGCAGAAATGAAAAAGGATTTAAACTATTACCTGAATTTGCCTTACAAAATCGAGCTTAGAAAGATAGCGGACGATGAAGGCGGCGGCTGGGGTGCATTTATGCCGGAATTTAAAGGCTATGCTTTGTTTTGGGGTGACGGCGATACAAAAGAGGAAGCATTAAACGATCTTGATGCCGCTTTTAAATCTACACTTGAGAGTATGCTAGAGCATAACGATTTTATTCCTGAGCCTGCTTCCGATAAGAAAATTCGTGTAAATATAAGTCTTTCGCAATCTTTGCTTAATGCTATCGACAAGGTTACCAATAATAGATCGCAATTTTTAAGCGAGGCTGCAAATTTAAAGCTTAAGGGAATTTAATAAAATCTATTGTAAGACTAAATATGGTGCGACCGACGAGACTTGAACTCGTACACCTTGCGGCACTACCCCCTCAAGATAGCGTGTCTACCAATTCCACCACGGTCGCATAAATTTTAAAGCCTGATCTTAAGCCTTGAATTATATAAGTTTAAAGCCCGATTTCTCGGGCTTAGGATTATTTTGCAGCAGCCTTTAAGCCTTCTGTCAAAAAAGGGTTGGCAAAAAGCAAGACGAATGAAACAACCAACGCATAGATAACCTGCGCTTCGATCATCGCAAGCGAGATATACATCGTAGTCGATAGTTTGCTAGCTACGCTTGGATTTCTAGCGATGCCGTTAAGTGTCGCGCTAGCGGCATTTCCCATACCTAACGCGCCACCCAAAGCGGCTAAACCTAAAACGACTGCAACGGTAATTGCAGAAAAAGAAACGATCTGAGTGTAAGCACTTAGCTGCTCGCTAGCGAAAGCCGCGCCGCAAAGCGCAAATAACAATACAAGAACTTTTTTCATAAAAGTCTCCATAAATAAATTTTAAAACGAGTTTCGGCTCAATACCCCCTACTCCAACGTTTTAAGTGTGGAATATTATTAAAATTTTGCTTTTGATTTGTTTAATTTGGCGGAATTTGCGTTAAATTTAGCAAATCCCGCCGAGCACGCCGACATCTTAGCGCTTAGCATCCAGATATGTATTTAGCGCCGCAACGTAGGCCTTTGCAGACGCCAGCATCGTATCTACGTCAAGCCCTCTGCCGATGATGGCGCCCTCGTCTTGAAATTCCACCTTGACGGTTACTTTCGCCAGCGCGTCTTTGCCTTGCGAGACCGCTTTTACTTGATACTCTTTCAGGCTACCGCTGATACCGCTAATACGATCTATCGCCTTAAATATCGCATCCACGCCGCCGTTTCCAAGCGCGCTATCGCTTAAAATTTCATCCTTATACCTTAGCGTAAGGGCCGTGCTAGCGTGTCCTTTGTTGCAGCTATTGGAGCTTAGAACCAGTACTTCGTAGGTCTTTTCGGCTCCCACGAACTCGTCGTTTACGAGCTCTCTAATATCCTCGTCGAAAACGTCCTTTTTGCTATCGGCGAGCGCTTTAAATTTATTAAACGCGATCTCAACCTGATCATTACTAAGCTCATAGCCCAAAGATACCAGCTTATCTTTGAAGGCGTGACGGCCGCTGTGTTTGCCCAGCACGAGCGAGTTTTTATCAAGCCCGATATCCTCGGCGTGCATTATCTCGTAGGTTTCTTTGTGTTTTAGCACGCCGTCTTGGTGGATGCCGCTTTCATGCGCGAAGGCGTTTTTGCCCACGATCGCTTTATTGGGCTGCGGCTCGATACCGGTAATGCTCGCGACTAGGCGGCTGGATGGATAAATTTCTTTCAAATTTATATCGGTATAAAGCGGCGCAAATTTATCTGTGCGCGTCTTGATTGCCATTACGATCTCCTCCAGAGCAGCGTTGCCCGCGCGCTCGCCGATACCGTTTATCGTGCACTCGACCTGTCTGGCTCCCGCCAAGATAGCGGCTAAGGAATTTACGGTAGCCATTCCCAAATCGTTGTGGTTGTGTACCGAAACTACGGCGCGCTCGCCGATAAGCTTAACGATCTCGCCTATGCGCGCAGTGATCTCATCTGGATAGAGATAGCCCACCGTATCGGGGATATTTATGGTGGAGGCTCCTGCATTTATCGCGGCGTCGCAGATCTCTTTTAAAAAGCCGATATCGCTTCTACACGCATCCTCGCAGCTAAACTCCACGTCATCGCATAGACTTTTTGCGTATTGCACGGCCTCTACGGCGCGCTTTATGACCTCTTGCGGCTGCATTTTAAGTTTAAATTCCATATGGATAGGGCTTGTAGCGATGAAGGTGTGGATGCGGCCGAGCTTCGCACCCTTTACCGCTTCGCCGGCGGCTTTGATATCTTTTTCTAAAGCGCGCGCAAGAGAGCATACGCGAGCCTTGCTAACGGCGCCCGCGATCTTTTCTATCGCGTCAAAGTCCCCGGGGCTTGCCGCTGCAAAACCCGCCTCGATAACATCTACGCCCAGCTTTTCAAGCTGCAACGCAAGATGGATCTTCTCGTCCGTATTCATCGACGCTCCAGGGCTTTGCTCGCCGTCACGAAGCGTAGTATCGAAGATTATGATTTTATTTTTGTCCATTACAAATCCTTTCAAAGGGTTAAAATTTGGCAAAATTATAGCCGCGCAAGCTTAAAACAATCGCGGCGATAAACATATTCGAGATTATTTCGCCGTTTCCTCGGGTTTGTCTTTTTTATGAAATTTAGCCGCGCTTAAATTTAAAGCTCCGCGAACCAAACCGTAAACGATATAAACCAAAGTAAGCACCGCCGGGAATTCCAGCTTGAAAAGATATAAAAGTGAGAAAAACACGACGATTAGAAGCACTAAAATTTTAATCGCATTGGGACGTTTTAGGCTGATCTTTTTAAAGCTCGGAAAGCGGATGTTGCTTACCATCAAAAACGATAACGCCGCCATTGCGATGATCAAAAATACTCCAAAACCTTTGGAAAGCTCATATTTTAGATAAATTCCGATCCAAAACGCCATCGTAATCGCAGCCGTAGGGATCGGCAGCCCGATAAAAACGCTAGGCTCGTAGGTGCCCGTGGTGACGTTAAATCGCGCCAGTCTGATCGCGCCGAAAACCACGTAAAGCGCGGCTACGAGCGAACCGACCTTACCGTAATCGTGCCCGACCGCGCAATAAAACAGCAGCGCCGGCGCGACGCCGAAAGCCACGATATCTGCAAGGCTGTCAAATTCCACGCCGAATTTCGACGTCGCATGCGTTAGCCTCGCCACGCGGCCGTCAAGCCCGTCGCAGATCAAGGATAAAATGATATAAAAGATCGCGGCGCTGAAATTGCCTTTGATCGTAGAAATTATGCTGATGACCGCCAAAAATACGCTTGCCGCCGTGAAAAGATTCGGCAATATGTAGATTAGTTTTCCCTTTTCCTCTTCCATCTCTCACTCTTTAAATTTTATTTTTGCACCGCTTTTCGTTCGGCGCCGCAGATCGCGCATAAAACGCTTTAGCGCGATCGTCTTAAAATTTAACCCTAAGTTTCTGCTCCGCGCGAGGCTTGAAATTTACGCCTCGCTCTTTGCGCTTTCGATATCGTCGTTAGCGCCTAAATTTCGCACCAAACGGGTAGGCATGCCGTTATCTTTTTCAAATTTAGAGATGATCTCCACGATCTGCTCGCCCGAGACCGTCTCCTTCTCATACAGCGCCTTTACCATCTCCTCAATCGCCGGAGCGTAGGTTCTTAGCGTCTCTTTTACCGCTGCGTAGCGCTCGTCCAGCGTCTTGCGGACATATTCGTCGATCTTAACCGCCGTTACCTCGCTGTAATCCTTGATGCTCTGTCCGCCGTTTAGGAAGGAATACTGCTGTTTTTCGAGCACCGCAAGCCCGAGTGCATCGGTCATTCCGACCTGAGTGGCCATAAATTTAAGCATATCGGTAGCGCGCTGCAGATCGTTGCCCGCGCCGTCGGTGATCTCGCCTAAAAACACATCCTCCGCCGCGCGCCCCGCCAAAAATGTATCGATCTCGGCAAAAATTTCATGGCGCTGGTGTAGGTATCTATTTTCAAACGGCGAATTTAGCGTGTATCCCGCAGCGCTCAATCCGCGCGGTACGATAGTTACCTTCGATACGGGCATCGCGCCTTTGGTAAGCTCCGCAATTAGCGCATGGCCGCTTTCGTGATAGGCGACGATCCGCTTTTCGATCGGGCTTACGCGGCGCGATTTTTTAGCCAGTCCGATACCGACGCGCTCGATCGCTTCAAGTAGGTCTTTTTGCTCGACCTCCGCCTTTGCCTCGCGACCCGCTAAAAGCGCGGCTTCGTTGATGATGTTTGCAAGATCGGCTCCCGCAAAGCCCACGGTAAGGCGCGCGATCTCTTCTATATCGATGTCGCGGGCAAATTTAACGTCGCGCATATGCACCTTTAAAATCGCCATTCTGCCGTCAAAATCGGGTCTATCGACCAAAACCTGCCTATCAAATCTGCCTGGACGCAGAAGCGCCGCATCCAGCGTCTCGGGGCGGTTGGTAGCCGCAAGGACGATCACAGGGCTTGATTCCGAGCCAAAGCCGTCCATCTCGGCAAGCAGCTGATTTAGCGTCTGCTCGCGCTCGTCGTTGCCTCCGCCGATACCGCCTGCGGTTCTGCTTTTACCGATCGCGTCGATCTCGTCGATGAAAACGATCGCCGGAGCCTGCTTCTTAGCATTATCGAATAGATCGCGCACCCTGCTGGCACCCACGCCTACGAACATCTCGATGAAGCTGGAGCCCGACACCGAAAAAAACGGCACGTCCGCTTCGCCCGCAACCGCTTTAGCTAGCAGCGTCTTGCCCGTGCCGGGAGGGCCCACTAAAAGCACACCTTTTGGAATTTTAGCCCCGAGGCTAATGTATCGCTCGGGGTTTTTTAAGAAATCTACGATCTCTTTAACCTCCTCTTTCGCCTCTTCGACGCCCGCTACATCGCCAAATTTAACTTTCGGCTTTTCGGCGCTTACTAGGTTTTTGGAGCTTCCGATGCCGAGCACGCCGCCGCCCATATTGCGCTGCATGCGGTTGGCCAAAAACATCCAAATTCCAAAGAAAATCACGAGCGGCAAGACCCAGCTAAAGAGCAGATCGGTCAAAAAGTTACTCTCGTTATACGCGCCGTATGGAATTTTACGCGATTCTAAAATTTGAACTAGTTCGGGATCATCCACGCGCTTGGCGGTGTAGATTACGTTGCCGACTTGAGCTTTAATCGTGGAGCTTCCGATGGAGACCATGCTTACTTGGGAGTTTTTGATCTGCGATTTTAGCTCCGAGTAGCTTACGTTTCTACTCTCGCCCGAGACGGAGCCCAGTATACCGTCGCTATCAAAGCCGCCGCTTGGCGATATCGCCTTAAACACGACTATCAAAATAAGCGCGAAAATAATAAAAACGCCGATCGGATTTTTATTGAAAAAATTATTTCCACCGCCGTTTTGAGGGGGTTGATTGTTTTGGTTATTGTTCATATCTTCCTTTCATATACGAAGCTAAGCCATTCGTTTTGCTTTTTCATCTGCACGAAATTTAAATCCGAAAAGGCTTGCTCTATCCTATCTTTATATTTTTCTAAAATTCCCGACAGCACGAGCTTGCCGCCAGGTTTTAGCGCTTTTTTCAGATCCGCGCTTAGGATCAAAATCACGTCGGCGATTATATTTGCGACGACGAGATCAAACTGCGGCTGCGCGCTTTTGTTTGAACTTTGCTCGTTTAAGCTTGAAACGCTGCCGAGCCAAATTTTATCTATCCGCACGCCGTTTTTCTCGGCGTTTTGCTGCGTAGCACTCACCGCCTGCTCGTCGGTATCGCAAGCGCTTACCTTTGCGCCCAGTTTTTTCATCGCGATACTTAGAATTCCGCTGCCGCAGCCCACGTCAAGCGCGCTCATACCATCGCGAGCGAGCTCGCTAAGTAGCGCCAGGCACATATTGGTGCTTTCGTGATGGCCCGAGCCGAATGCCAGCGCAGGATCGATCAGCAGATCGATTAGCGCGCTATCTTGCGATCTTTCGCACCAGCTCGGACGGACGTAAAATTTACCGACCGCCACGGGCGCGACGCCTTTTTTATACTCATCGAGCCAGTCTTTGTTTTGCTTTTTTAAAATTTCGATCTGCAGATCGGCGTCTAAATTGAGAGATCGCGCAAGCCCCTTTTTAAACTCCTCAAACGCAAATTTTAAATTTTGCAGATCCTCTTCGTCGCGGATTATGAAGCACTCGCCGCGTTCTTCGACGCAGGTAACGCCGAGCTCGAACGCAAAGCCCTTGAAAAGCTCGCTCGCATTCGCGCTTTTTACGATCATCTCATAAAAAAAATCTTTCATCGCCTCACATCGCCTTTAAATTTTAAAATTTGCATATTACTAAAATTTAGTTCAAACTTTGCTTACGCTCGGGCGTTTTTATAGAGCTTCAAACGCCTTTTTAAGATCGAGCGTGCCCTCGTAATACGCTTTGCCGACGATAACGCCCGCGATGAGCTCTGCGTTTTTAAGCGCGATTATGTCGTTTATATCTTTAACGCCGCCGCTTGCGATAGTGTCGATACCGCTAGCTTTCGCGATAGAGCGGCTAAATTCTACGTTTACGCCGCTTAACATCCCGTCGCGCGATATGTCGGTGCAGATGATCGCGCAAACGCCTACGTCCGCGTAGTCTCGCGCCAGATCGGTCGCTTTTACGCGGCTTAGCTCCGCCCAGCCCTCGGTCGCTACGAGCCCCTCTTTCGCGTCTATGCCCACGACGATGCGGTAAAGCTTCGCCATCTGCTTTACGAAATCTGGGTTTTTTAGCGCTGCCGAGCCGAGGATAAATCTATCGACGCCTAAGTTTAAATACTCCTTTATGCGCGCTTCGTCGCGGATGCCGCCGCCCACTTCTACACGCAGACACGTGCTTTTTACGATCCGCTCGATCGCTTTGAAATTTACCGCCTCGCCTGCAAACGCGCCGTCGAGATCAACCAGATGCAGCCACTTGGCGCCGAGATCTTCAAATTTTTTGGCTAGCTCGCAGGGGTCTTTGGAATAAATTTTTGCGCTTTGCATCTCGCCCTTGCTAAGGCGCACGGCGCATCCTTGTTTCAGATCGATCGCAGGGAAAATTTCCATCACAGCTCCGTAAAATTTTTAATGATTTTTATACCTGCATCGTGGCTTTTTTCGGGATGCGGCTGAAAGGCAAATACGTTTTCGCGCCAGATCGCGCTTGCAAACTCATAGCCGTAAAACGTGGTCGCAAGCGTGATCTCGCGCGCGCAAAGGACGTGGTAGGAGTGCACGAAATACAGATACTCAAACTCGCCCAAGGCCCCGTTTATCGGCGAGCACTTGATAAAATGCGCGCTGTTCCAGCCGACGTGCGGGATCTTTAGGCTTTCGGCGCGAGCGGAATTTTGCCCGTAGCGCGCGCTAGGTTCCGCCCCGTCTGAATTAAATTCCGCCCCGCCCGATCTAAATTTAGAATTTTCGGATCGAAATTCCGCCCCCTGAATATTAAATTTCGTTTTGTCAAATTTCACGACGCGACCGGGTAGAATTCCAAGTCCGCTGCGCGCGCCGAATTCCTCGCTTTGCTCGAACAGAAGCTGCATCCCAAGGCAGATGCCTAAAAAATATCTGCCGCTTGCGACGAATTCTTTAATCGCAGCGTCCATACCGCTTGCGCGAAGCCTCTCCATCGCCTCGCCGAATGCCCCCACGCCCGGAAGCAGAGCCTTATCGCAGCTCAAAAGCTCCCCAGGGCTGCGCGCGAGGCAAAATTTAGCGCCGCAAAAGCTAAGCGCGTTCATCACGCTTTGGATATTGCCCGCGCCGTAATCCACGATACCGATCAAGCCGTGCCCTTCATATCGTTTAATCGGTGCGAAAACTCGGGCACGATACGCTTTAGCTTATCCGCGACCTGCGCGTCCTCACACTCCGAAAGCTCCTCGATCTGCGAGTTTAGCTCCTCTAGGTCGTATTTTGCGGAGTGGGTTACGAAGATAGATTGGTACTTCGTGCTCTTGTCGTTTTCGTCGATCAAAAGTTCCTCGTAAAGCTTCTCTCCGGGGCGCAGACCTACAAATTTAATACCCAGCTCCTCCTTGCCGGCAAGCTGGAGCATTCGCTTGGCAAGATCAGCGATCTTTACGGGCTCGCCCATATCCAGCACGAAAAGCTCACCGCCCTGCGCGATGGAGGCCGCTTGAAGCACGAGCTGACACGCCTCGCTAACGAGCATAAAATATCTCGTAATCTCGGGGTGCGTAACGGTAAGCGGCTCGTTCGCTTCGATCTGGCGTTTAAATTTAGGAATGACGCTGCCGCTTGAGCCGAGCACGTTTCCGAAGCGCACCGCGACGATCTGCGTGTCGCTTGCCGCGTCGTTGGAATTTAGCGCGTAAAGCTCGCAGATACGCTTCGTCGTGCCCATAATGTTCGTCGGTCGCACCGCCTTGTCGGTCGAGATCAAAACAACCTTTTTCGCGCCGTGTTTTTTGGACAGATCGATTACGTTTTTTGTGCCGATGATGTTGTTTTTGACCGCTAGGTGCGGATTAAACTCGCATAGCGGCACGTGCTTATACGCCGCTGCGTGTACGACCACCTCGGGATGAAATTCTGCAAAAACCTCCTCCAGCTCGCGATGATAGACGATATTTATCATCTTTAGCTCGTTGCGCATATCTGCGCCCGTAGCTTCATTGATCGAGTAGAGGTTAAACTCGCTGTGTTCGACCATAATGAGCCGCTTTGCGCCGAATTTCAAGCACTGCTTGCAAATTTCGCTTCCTATCGTGCCGCCAGCGCCCGTTACCAGCACGACCTTGTCTTTGATAAAATTTTCGATCGCCTTGGTATCGAGGTCTTTGGGCTTTCGCGCGAGCAGATCCTCGATCGATACGTCGCGGATCTTTTTGCTCTCATCCTCCAAAAGCGAAAAGAGCTTGATATCTTTTAGCCCGTACGCAAAAAGCTCGTCGTATAACTCCTTTAGCTCGTCCGGATACAGCGCCAGCGCGATGATTGCGGTTTTGGCGCCGCTATCTTTGATCATCTGCGGAATTTCGCCCTTGGCTCTGACGACGTAGTTTTCGCAATAGGTCCCTACTAGCTCAGGCCGCCCGTCCACGACGCCTACGGGGTAGTAGTTGATATATTTTTGCCGCATACCTTTTAGGACGTGAAAGGTCTTGCTCGTAGCGCCCACGACGATGCAGGGCTCGTTATTCGTGATGTTTTTCTTCTCGCTTAAAAACATCCGCTTTGAAATTCTAACCCCACTGATCAAGATAAACGAGATAGCCGCGTCGATGATGATGACCGAGCGCGGGAAGGGGTTAAAAACTTTGCTCGCTAAAAAAAACAGGATCAAAAAGGTAAGCGCCGCCATCACGTGCGCGTAGAAAAGCTTTCTCGCTTCATATAACCCGAAAAATCTCCACGGAACTAAATAGATCCGCAAAAACCAAAAGTAGCAAATTTTAATCGCCGTCAGGCTCGAGGCGCTAAGCAGCGCGCCTTTATAGAATTCGTTCGGTATATCTCCGCTAAATCGCAGCAAAAACGCGATATAAACGGAGAGGATCGAGATAAAAATATCTCCCAGCAAAAAAAACGCGAAGCGGCTAAATTTAGTGGGTTTTAACAGCATTAGATGTTTTCTTTTACGATTTTTACGACGCGCTCGATCGTCTCGTCGCTCATATCTGTGCCGCTAGGCAGGCAAATTCCGCGCTCAAACATATCCGCGCTCGTGCCGTCAACTACGCTGAGCGCGCCTGAGAAGATGCTTTGCAGATGCATCGGCTTCCAAAGCGGGCGAGATTCGATGTCGGCTTTATTTAGAGCATCGATTACCTTTAGATGAGCGCCTTTTTGCTTAAATAGAAGCGTGCTAAGCCATCTGTTGCCCTCGCCGCCTTCGACTTCCGGCATAAGCTCCACGTCGGCGCCCCTAAACAGATCCTCGTAAATTTTAAAAATTTCGCGCTTTCTCTTTACGCGCTGCGGCAAGACCTCCATCTGGCCTACGCCGATAGCGCCTAAGACGTTGCTTAAGCGGTAGTTGTAGCCGTAGTCCTTGTGCTCGTAGTGAAGTAGCGGCTCGCGCGCCTGGGTGCTGTAAAATCTAGCCTTGGCGATTAGTTCCTCGTCGTTTGAGATCAGCATTCCGCCGCCAGAGGTAGTGATGATTTTATTGCCGTTGAAGCTTAGCGCGCCGCATTTTCCGATGCCGCCCAGCGCTTTGCCTTTATAAAATCCGCCCAGCGCCTCCGCGGCATCCTCGATGAGATCGATATTTTCATTAGCGCAAATTTCGCATATCTCATCCATCTTCGCAGCCTGTCCGTAAAGGTGCGTAACGATGAGCGCCTTCGGCTTTTTCGGCGATTTTTTGATCGCTTCTTTAAGCAGCTTCGGGCTTAAATTCCAACTCTCGTCGCTATCTATCAGCACCGGCACGCAGCGCTCGTAAAATATCGGATTTAGCGACGCCATGAAGGTAAACGTGGACCCTAGCACCACGTCGCCGTCCTTTACGCCGCTGCAGCGAAGCGCCAGATGAAGCGCCGCCGTGCCTGCGTTTAGCGCTAGCGCGCCGCGCGTTTTGGTATAAGCTTTGACGCTGTTTTCAAATCTATCGACATATTCGCCCAAAGGCGCTATATAGTTGCTTTCAAATACCTTTTTTATATACTCAAGCTCATTGCCGCCCATATTCGGCGGGCTTAAAAATACTCTTGCCATCTCTATCCTTCCTTGATCTTTAAATTTAACCTCGCTTGGCGCAAGGCTAAATTTAGCTTTCGGCATTAAATTTAAATGCTCGGATTTTATCACTTTTAATGCTATAAATTTTAAATTCAGCCATTTTTTTTAATCACGCGAGCAGGCACGCCTACGGCTACGCTGTCGCTAGCTATGTCGCGCACTACCGCAGCGCCCGCGCCGATTATGCAGCGCTGCCCGATCTTTAGCCTCTGAATAACGCTAGCACCGATGCCGATGTGCGAAAACGCCCCCACCTTCACGCCGCCCGCAAGCGCCGCGTTTGGGCTAATGTGCGCAAACTCGCCGATCTCGCACTCATGCTCGATTACGACACCTGAATTGATTATCGCGCCGCGACCGATTTTAGCTCGCGCGTTTATCACGGCGCCGGGCATTACGACCGCGCCCTCGCCGATGACGGCGCTTGGGCTAACGATCGCGCTTTGATGAATCAGCGTCGCTATCTCAAAACCTGCGCGCGCCACCTTCTCTTGGATCTTTGCGCGAGTTTTGTTATCTCCGATTGCAATTATTACGGGATATTTCGGCAGATCCTCGCTAAATTTCAGCCCCGCCGCGTCGTCTAAAAAAACGACCTCGCTAAATTTAGCTTCCCGCGCGGCTAGCGCGACGTCGGCGACCACCAGCCCATGTCCGCTCGCGCCGTAAACGTAAATTTTAGTTGTGTCCATTAAATTTCTCCGTCGTCGCCATGCCCTCTTTATTCACGCCCTCTTTCGCAAGCACTTTTTTAATCGTTAAAAGCGCGATCTTAAGATCGAGCGCGAAGCTTAAATTCTGCGCATAATACGTGTCGAACTCAAATTTTTTCTCCCAGCTGATCGCGTTGCGACCGTTTACCTGCGCAAGCCCCGTGATGCCAGGGCGCACGCTGTGTCGCAGGCTCTGCTGCGGCGAATAAAGCGGCAGGTACTCGATCAGCAGCGGGCGCGGCCCGATGAAGCTCATATCGCCCTTTAGCACGTTGAAAAGCTGCGGCAACTCATCCAGGCTTAGCGCGCGGATTTTTTTGCCGTAATCGTTCAGCCGCGCTTCGTCTGGCAGAAGCTCGCCGTCCGCGCCGCGCTCGTCGCTCATCGTTTTAAATTTGTAAATTTTAAAAATTTGCTCATCAAGCCCGGGGCGAGATTGCGTAAAAATCGCGCTTTTGCTAATGTGCTTGCGGATCAAGAACCACGTAAGCGCCATCACGGGCGAAACCAAAATGATCAAAACCAAAGCCGCCGTAAAATCGAGCGCGCGCTTTAAAAAACACCTATACATCGATAAATTTCCTATAAACCTCTAAATATTTTTCCGTGACGATCTTTTCGTCGTAATTTGCAAGCACCATCTCGCGCCCATTTCGCCCGAGCCTCTCGCAAAGCGGCTCATCATCTAGCAAAATTTTGATCTTTCGCGCAAGATCATTCGCGTCGCGAGTGCGGCAAATTAAGCCGTTGACGCCATCTTGCACGGCCTCGACGCAGCCGCTGCAATCGCTTACCACGCAGGCTCGCGCCATGCTCATCGCCTCTAAAACCGTGCGCGGAAAGCCCTCCTTGTAGCTAGGCAGCACGAACATATACGCGCTTTTATACAGCCCTCGAACCTGCTCACTCCAAGGTATCCAGCGCACGAACGGGCTTTTTAAAAAGGCTTCGTCCGCACTGCTTTTATTGCCCGCGTATCCGCTGCCTACAAAGACGAAGCTTGCGTCGGCGCGATCTTTTAAAAGCTCTGCCGCTTCGTAAAATTCCTTAATGCCCTTGTGCCAAAGCGCGCGCCCCATCATCAAAACGACCTTTCGCTCGCCAAGATCCGCCCCTTCGCATACGTCCGGATCGAAGTAGCTCGCATCCACGCCCACGCTTTTGATGCGGTAAATTTTATCCTCGCGGCTCAAGCCCCTAGCCAAAAAATAATCGGGATCGGCGTCATTTACGAAGATGCAGCCGTCGCTAAGCGCCAGGGAGCGCTTGTAAAGCCGCTCGATCACGGCTCTAATTAGAAGCGATTTTAGGTCGCTGTCTACGTAGAAGCTGCCGAGCCCCTCGACTAAATTTAACACGGTTTTGATGCCCGCCTTTTTCGCCGCGAAGGTGCCGAATACGTTTGATTTGTGTGCGGAGGTCTGCAGCATATCTAGGTTTAGATCGCGCAAAACGGCTGCCAGATCCTCGCTATTTTTAAGCACTTTGAAAGGATTGATCGAGGCCTTGTCGAGCTCGTAGGTCGCGGCGTGAAATTCGCTCGCAAGCCTTTGTGTGTAATCGCCCGCGGGCGCGATGGCGTAAATTTCATGCCCGCGCTCTTTAAGAGCCCGCATTATCGGCGCGCGAAAGAAATACAGGCTCATGCTTTCGTGCGAAAGAAACCCTATGCGCGCCACGGCTCACGCTCCGTTTTGAAATTTTGCGGTTTAAAATTTATATGATTTTGTGCGCGGCGCGCGAAATTCTCGCCGCCCTGATTAAAATTTCGCGCGAAATTTTGCACTCTAGAATTTTGCGCGATGAAATTTTGTGCCATGAAATTCGGCGCCGCAAAAAGCCCCTGCACTTTTTTGAAATTTACCGCCGAAAAAAGCGCTGGCGACGCCTGAAAAAATTTCATTCGCTCTCCTTAAAATTTAGCCTAAATTTGATCCCAAATCTACGCGCGGCGGTCAAATTTGGCCCGCATGCCGCGACGAAATTTAACCCGCGCGCCGCGGCAAAATTTAACGCTTTAATTTATACACCTTCACCGCAGGATTTAAGATCACCGGCTCAAACAGATCGCTTTTATAGCGCTCAAATACGAAAAGCTGCACGTAGCTCGAGTTTAGCATCGCTCGATCCATCAGCAAAAACCGCCCGTAATCGCGCATAAAAACCACGTAAAATTGCGCGCTGCTGTCCATATTAAGCTCCTTGACCGCCAGCTTGCCGCTCGCGTCGTAGCTCGTTTCGTAAAAGGTATTGATCGCGAATTTTCTGCCGCTAAATTCCAGACTAAGCAAATTCGGCGAGATCGAAAAGCCGTTGTCCATATGCACGCCACTTTGATCCTGAACGAACCTATCGCTCGTTATGAAAAACAGCTCGCCTAGCTGTTTGCCGTCGGTGATGTCGATGTTTGAAAACTGCGTGACGACGGGGAAGATATTCATCATGCGATCGGGCAGGATGTAATAAATGTCGCGCGTAGGCTTCGGCGGCTTAAAATCGGCTAGCCCCAAGCTTAAGATAAAATCGTTGACGTCAGTCGCGTTGTAATCTTTTAAAATTTGCTTTAGCTTGTTTGGAATTTTTTCGTTATATCCGCGCTCGGTGTATTCGACATCCAGGCGCGCCATATTCGCAGAGCTCATCTGATCTCTAAAAAGCGCGAAGCTAACGGGGAAGTTATCGTTGCCGAGGTGTTTGCCGCCGTCGATGAGGGTTTTTACGTCGCTGTAATAGCGTATGCCGTATCCGTAGTCCCACCATGAAAGCGCGTAATCCTCGCGCTGCGCTTTATCTTTGAGCTCGTCAAACACCCGCACCTCGCTTTGATAAAAGACCGTATCGACCTTGTACGAGACGATGTGCTGCCACGCGGGATAGATCGCAAGCGCCGTTAAAATCAGCAGTATCGCGCGTGCAGCGATCTTTGGCAGATCCAAGCGCTTTACGCAAAAATACAAAATATATCCGAAACTTAACCCCATTACGCCCACTGCATAGATCGTAAATCTAAGGCCCGCTTTGTTCGCCGCAAAGCCCAAAAGCAGAAGCGGGATCGATAGTAAAAATTCTTTATGTCTAAAGCAAAGCACCGCGTATCCGATCGCCGCGATCACAAAAACCGCAACATGCGAGCTGATGCGCTCCATAAATACTTTAGCCGGCACGATGCCCGATTCTTGGATCGTTTGATTGACGTTGAAAAAATGAAATGCCGTATCGGCGTTGTCCGCAAAGGAGCGGAAGATATAAAATTTAGCCTGAAAGATGATCGGGCTAAGGCCTCCGTTTGCGATGAAAAACGCCACGGCAAAGCCGCCCAAAAGGGCTAGAGATTTAAAATTTAATAGCTTTCCTTTAAATGCAAAGAGCCAAAATAGCGTAAGCGAGATTAAAATCTTTGCCACCAGCGGCGTAGAGCAAAGCGCGATCAAAAAGATAATCATCGCTTCGTAATTCACCCTGCTTTTTCGCTTAAAAATCAGCGTGTAGGCAAAAAACACGGCGAGCATCATGGAATTTAGCGAGAAGCTGGACGGATACCACCACATATAAAATATCGTAAACGCGCCCAGCCAAAACAGCGTGCTGCGCGAGCCGCGCGTGCAGATACGTATGAGCGCCCACAAAATACACATCGCAAGTACGATATTTAGCATATCGGTGTCGTAATACCCAGCCATAGTGCGGTTGTAGTAACTATTCGCCACGCTCGCGACAAGCGCACCGATGAAGCCCGCGCGCATGCAGCGAAACTCGCTTGAGATCAACAAGATCGGCACTACGATGAGCGAGCTGCAAACCACCGAAAGATAAACGAAAATGCTCTCCAGCGAAAACGGTAAAATTTTAGCCAAAAACGCAGTCAAAATCGAAAGCGACGCGCTAAAATAGCTAAGATCGTTGGGCTGATGAAAGCCGGCGAGGCGGTCGCGCGCGCCCTCTGCAAAGGCGTAGCCGTCGTTGGTATTTATCATCAGCTCGCCGTCCCAAAAAAAGTAGTTCGGAAATCCGCTCGCCCAATATACCCACCACATACGAAACGCCACGCTAAAGGCAAATGCGAGCAAAATCATCAACAAAATATGCTTGGAAAACTCATAGTTTTTTATAAAGCCGAAAATTTTGCGCTTCGCCCTGCCCGCGCCATTTGCGCTCGAAGTACTACTCGAAGCTGCGCTATTACGGGCTCCCTGCGCGCCGCTCCCTCCGCTAGCGTTATTAAATTTACTCTTGCCGCTTGTATTGTTAAATTTATTCTTACTGCCACGCTTGCCTGCGCTGTTAAATTTAGCCGTGCCGTCGCGAGCAGCGCGAGCCGGGCTAGATCCATCCGTACTTTTAAATTTATCTTCGCCGCGACGTGCGCCGTGAGCAGGGCTAGATCCGTTAGAGCCGACACCGCGTCGGTCTCTAAATCTATTCGCACCATAAAGTTCTGCCGCATCCTCAGGCTCGGCTATGCTCTCAAGTCCAGTTGCGCTGCAAAACTCGGCTGTGTACTCAAGCTCGGCCGCGCCTCCGTAAATTTTACCAGCGGCATTAAATTTACCAGTACCGCAAATTTTGTCCGAGGTATTCAATTTAGCCGCACCGTCTTTGTCTGCGCTGTCAGCTTTACCTGCGCCGTTAAATTTATCCACGCTTGCGTACCTGCCAGCGCCTTTCAATTTACCAAAGCTGCAAATTTCGCTCGCGCCATCAAAGTCGTTAAATCTGCCCGCATCCGCGATATTTTTATTAAATTTCTCCGGTTCTTGCTCTAGCGCCTTAATGTCAAAAGCCCTCATTCTCTCCGCCACGCCTATTTTCCTTCGTCGATTTGTTCTATTTTTGCGATCAGCTCG
>NZ_CALHIK010000146.1 GCF_938030785.1 uncultured Campylobacter sp. | reverse complement strand
AAGGCATAGGCGATAAGAGATTCGAAGCCATTAAGGACGATCTTGCCGTAAGCGGACAAACAGATATAAGCGATATAAAATCCGCAAAGCAAAAAGCAAACAAAAAAGCCAAAGATACCGTTAAATCTACTAAGGCTAAGGCAAATGCCAAAGCGGAAAAGATGGAAGAAGCGATGGATGATGGCATGGATAAGGCTATGGGCGGTAAGACTAAAGCAAAAAGCTCTATGGATAAAATGAAAGACGAGGCTAAAGAGGACGGCTCGTCAAAGGCTTCGGCAAAGAAGGTTAAAAAATCTAAGAAAGAACAATAAGAAAGAATATATAAAATAAAGGAGGAGCGTAAATTGGGCTTCTCCTTTGGTTTATGTTTTATAGTTCTATTCTTTTCTGATCGTTTCTATTATAAATTTAAGATTTTTATAGTCTCTCTTTTTTCTATCTATCTCTCTCTTATAAATTCTATAAATTCCGTGGGCTTTGAAATTTTACCTTTTTGCACTTCTTCCTCGGCTTTGCTTTTGTTTTATTTCGTGTTTGATTTATTCGGTTTTTATGGTTTTTAAATTTAGAGATTGATTCTGCGGTAAAATTTTAAGCGAATTTGCGCGAGCAAATGGATGCGACGTAAATTTCATTATTTCTCAGAGTCTGCTACGAGCTGTATAAATTTCGCTCCACAGTTTCCCGCACATATCTTATTAAAATTTTACGTATCCACTGCAAAGTCGCGTTGTGCGCTGTATTTACTAGGCATAAGGATCATGCCGCGCACCGAAAACAAACCTAGTGCGGCGCTATTTTATCATCGCCCGAAGCATCGCGATCTCCTCTGCCCAGAGGCTCTCGTCGATCGTCTCTAAAATCAGCGGGATCTCATCGATGTTCGGGTCGTTCATGATGTTTTCAAATGCCGCGAGCCCCAAAAATCCGCGTCCGAGGCTCTCGTGCCGATCCTTACGCACGCCAAGCTCGTTTTTCGTGTCGTTTAGGTGCATGCCTCTTAAAAATTTATAGCCGATCGCGCGGTCAAACTCGCTCATCGTGCGCTTGTAGGCCTGCGGGCTGCGGAGGTCGTATCCTGCGGCGAACGCGTGACAGGTATCGATACAGACGCCGATGCGATCTTTGTTTGAAATTTTATCGATCACGTAAGCGAGCTGAGCGAAATCATAGCCGAGATTGGAGCCCTGGCCGGCGGTATTTTCGAGCACGAGTTTGACGCCTGCGGTGTTTGCGATGGCGAAATTTAGCGACCCTGCGATATTATCCAGGCACTCTTGAGCTGAAATTTCATTTAGATGCGAGCCGGGATGAAAGTTTAAAAGCCTAAGCCCGAGCGCCTCGCAGCGACGGATCTCATCCACGAAGGCGTTTAGGGACTTCTCGCGCTCTGCCTCGCGCGGATGGCCCAAATTTATGAGGTAGCTGTCGTGCACCAAAACATGCTCCGCGCCGATACCGCTTTGCCTCAGCGCGTCCTTAAATGCGGCGATCTCCTTTGCGCTAAGCGGCGGCGCGTCCCATCTGCGCTGATTTTTGACGAACATCGCAAACGCGTCCGCCCCGATCTTTGCGGCGTTTAGCGGCGCGTTGGAAACTCCGCCGCTAGCACTCACGTGCGCTCCGATCCGCTTCATCCTACCTCCTAAATTTTATTTTACGCCGCGTGCGGCAAAATTTTATAAACCCGAGCCGCACGCGGATTTTTTAAATTTAAATGCGCGCTTTTTCTTTTGCACATACTCTGCTTGGTAAATTTCGCCGCGAAGAGTCGGCGCAGAGCGTCAATAAAACCGCGCCGTTTGCGCAACTTAGGCGGCTACCCCGCCGAGTAATGGAATTTTGACCGCTCGCACCGTGTTTTGGGCGGCTGCTAGAGCGCATTATTCTCGCGCGCTTACAAGAACGCACCGCGTGAAATTTTACTGCAGCTCGCGGATTTTGATCTTTACGCCGCGTTTTGCGTCGGCGAAGCTTATGGACCTTCCGCCGCCGTCCTTGCCGCGGCAAACTTTATAATCGATAGAGCCTTCTTGCAGGCTTTGTTCAAAGCAGTGGCCACCCGCGTCGCTGCCGCCGAAGATCGGCTTTCCGTCTAGGATTTCGCCCAGAAGCCCGCGATAGTGCTCGGCGCCGAAGAATTTTTTATTGAAAACAAGCTCGTCGTCGCACGCGCCGTTCATGCAAATTTTATCGCCTTTTAAAACCAGGCTCAGCACGCTGATGCCGCTTGCGTAAATTTGAACCTCGGTTTGGTTTTTAAATTTACGCATAAAGCCCGCGTCGCTGGTGCGGGTAAGCGGCGAAACGACGGTGAAGTTCACGGCGTTTGTTTTCTGAGGCGCGATTTTAGCGCATCCTGCGAGCATTAAGATCGCAAAAAATAGCAAAGTTTTTCGTTTCATAATTTTTCCTTAATTTAATCACGTTTTAAGTTGGCTTTATATAAAATACGCTTTCTCAATTTATCCCCATTTGGCCCCTTCGTCTAACGGTTAGGACATCGCCCTTTCACGGCGGTAAAACGAGTTCGAATCTCGTAGGGGTCGCCAAAATTTCCCCTGATTCTACCCTTTTAAATTTAATTTTTCCAGAAATTTTTGATTAAAATTAAATTTGATGAATTTTATCTGCGCTCGGTAGGCGTAAAATTTTAAAATTCTATCGATAATATCGAAATTTAGCTCGCTCTAAAAATTTTATGCTAAATTTGCGCTTATGCAAAATTTTCAAAACCATGTGAATGAAATTTTAAAAAACCATTCGGGCGAGCGAATTTTCGGCTTTGCATACGGCGGGCAAAAATACTGGCTCAAACAGCCTGAATTGCATATCAGAGGCGGGCTACTTACGAAGATTTTTAAGCGAAATCCCAAAAAAGCGTTTGATTACGAGGCGAAAAAGTATGAAATTTTATGCGCTGCAGGCTTGCCCGTGCCCCGTTTAGTGCTGCGCGGGCAGGATTATTTCGTGCTGCAAGATGCGGGCGAGCCGCTAGATGCGGTGCTGCACAACGCGACGAACGAAAATAAAGCGGCTCTGATCGCTCGGTATGCGAGCGCGCTAGCCGGGCTGCACGCGCGAAGCTTTACCCACGGCAGGCCCGCGCTGCGCGACATTCTTTTCAAAGAGGGCGAGCTTAAATTTATAGATTTTGAAAACGACGGCGAGCACGGCGATCTGCAAGAGCTTAAAACGCGCGATTTTTTGCTTTTCGTCTATGATCTGTGCCGCGAGGGGCTGAGCGAAAGCTTGGTGCGCGAAGGCGTCCGTAGCTACGCCGCAAACGACGGAGTGGACATCGTGCAAAACGCGTGGACTAAAGTACTGAAGCTGCGCCCGCTATATCTGCTTTTAAGGCTCTTGCCGGCTAAATTTAAAGATTTAAACGCCGCCATTCGCACGTTTGAGCTGTGTTTGAAGATGATGAAGGACGGCGGTGGAAAAAGCTAGCCTGAGCAGATTTGCCAAGATCAAGCTCGTCGTCATACTCGCCTATATGTCGGCCTTGGCGCCGCTTTCTACCGATATGTATCTGCCCGCGCTAGAAAGGGTCAAACAAAGCTTCGCCACGAGCGAGTTTTACGCGCAGCTTTCGGTTGCGAGCTTTTTCGTCGCTTTTGCGCTAGGACAGCTGCTCTACGGGCCGCTAAGCGATAAATTCGGCCGCAAAAAACCGCTATATGCGGGTATTTCGCTTTTTATCGCGGCGTCTTTAGCCTGCGTGAGCTTCGATAACATCTACGCGTTTATATTTTTTAGGTTTTTGCAAGCGCTCGGCGGATGCGCGGGAGTGGTGCTTGCGCGGGCGATCGTAAATGATAAATTTGAGCTACACGAGGCTGCGGCGATGTTTGCGCTGATGATGGTCGTGGGCTCGCTCGCTCCGATGCTTGCGCCTACTTTTGGCGGATTCGTGCTTGAGTTTTTCCCGTGGCAAGCAATTTTTACGATCTTATTCGCGCTTGGAATTTTGCTTTTCATATTCATATTTTTCGGGCTGGATGAAAGCGCCGAGATAAAAAGCGACGCCGCGATAAGCGTAGCAGCCGTGGCGCGGGACTACGGCGAAATTTTACGCAACAAAGAGTTTATGAGATACACCCTCGGCTTTGCGGTTGCGATGAGCGCACTTTTTGCCTATATAACGGGCTCGAGCTTTATATTTTTGGATTATTACGGGCTTAGCGAGCGCGCTTTCGGCGCGATATTCGGCATAAACGCTCTTGGGATGACCTTGGTATCGGCGCTGAACGCCAAGCTCGTGCAGAAGCGCGAACCCGCGGCTTTATTAAATTTCGGCCTAATCGCGATGTTTGCGATGAGCCTGATTCTGCTCGCATGCTCTATGCTTGACTTACCGTTTATCTGCTTTGAACTCTCGCTTTTCGCGCTGCTTTCATCGCTCGGCTTTATCGCGCCAAACGCCACGACGCTTGCGATGGCGCTGTTTAAGGGCGGCAGATCCGGCGCGGCCTCGGCGGTGCTCGGAACCACGCAGTTTGCGATCGCAGGAGCGGTATCTTTTATCGTAGGCGCCGTGGGTGCAAACGAGCCGCTTCTGCTTGCGGGCGTGATGATCATCTGCGCACTAAGCGCCAACGCGATCTATTTCGTAATGCGCGAAAAAAGATGAAATTTACAAATTTAATATTTTTTAAATTTATCGTTAAGGATTGATTGGCTAAAATTAGCTCTCGTTCTTTCAGCGTAAGAAAGACAATTCGGTAAAAAGAGGAAACGAGCCAATGGGCGATATTATCGCGTATAAATTTAACGGTGAAATTTACGATACTCAAAGCATCGGTGAGCGCGCAAGCGAGGCGCAGCCGATATATTTCGATAACTCCGAGGACGCGCTAAAGGTGATCCGCCACTCCTGTGCGCACCTTTTGGCGCAGGCGGTGCGCGAGCTCTATGCGGGCGCAAAATTTTTCGTGGGACCCGCGATCGAGGATGGGTTTTACTACGACATCCGCGTCAGCAAAGATAACGGCGAGAAGCTCGGAGAAGAGGATCTAAAGACGATCGAAAAAAAGATGCGAGCACTCGCCGAGGCAAATTTAGAGATTAAAAAGATAGCCTCCACCAAAGAGGCGGTCGCGAAAAAATATGCAAACGACGATCTTAAGCAGGAGGTTTTAAAACGTATCCCCGAAGGCCCGGTTAGCTTATACGCGCAGGGCGAGTTTGAGGACATCTGCCGCGGCCCGCATGTGCAAAATACGAAATTTTTGAAAAATTTTGCTCTTACGCGCATCGCGGGGGCGTATCTCGGCGGCGACGAGAAACGCGAGATGCTAACTCGCATCTACGGCGTCGTATTTGCCGATAAAGATAGCCTTAAAAAGCACCTTACGATGCTCGAAGAAGCCAAGAAGCGCGACCATCGAAAGCTCGGAGCCGAGATGAAATTTTTTACCTTCGACGAGCAGATCGGCGCAGGACTTCCGATCTGGCTTCCTGCGGGTACAAGAATGCGCATAAGGCTCGAAGAGCGCCTTTATAGGCAGCTTCGCAAGCGCGGCTACGAGCCGGTGCGCGGCCCTGAAATTTTAAAATCCGACGCGTGGAAGATCAGCGGACACTACAGCAATTACAAAGAAAATATGTATTTTACGACGATCGAGGAGCAAGAATACGGCATCAAGCCGATGAACTGCGTCGGTCACATCAAGGTTTATCAAAGCGAGATCCGCTCATATCGCGATCTGCCGCTTAAATTTTGCGAGTACGGCGTCGTGCACCGCCACGAAAAAAGCGGCGTCTTGCACGGGCTTTTCCGCGTGCGCGAGTTTACGCAGGACGACGCGCATCTGTTTGTGATGCCGAGCCAGATCAAAGAAAACGTCTATGAAATTTTAGATTTCGTCGAGCTTTTGATGAAGGCTTTCGGTTTTGAATATGAGCTTGAAATTTCGACCAAACCGCAAAAGGCGGTCGGCGACGACGAGGTTTGGGATATCGCGACGAAGGCCTTAAAAGACGCGCTTGACGAAAAGGGCTTAAAATACGGCTTAGACGAGGGCGGCGGCGCATTTTACGGGCCTAAGATCGACATCAAAATCACTGACGCGCTTGGTCGAAAATGGCAATGCGGCACGGTACAGGTCGATTTTAACTTGCCTGCGCGCTTCGAGCTTGGCTACATCGACGAAAATAACGAAAAAAAGCAGCCCGTGATGCTGCATCGCGCGATTTTGGGAAGCTTCGAGCGCTTCGTGGGGATTTTGCTCGAGCACACCGCGGGCGAGCTTCCGTTTTGGATCTGTCCTACGCAGGTATCGATCGTGCCGATCGGCGAGGCGCACGCAGACTACGCGAAAGAAATTTTAAATTTGCTGCGCGAAGCAGACATTGACGGCGAAATTTTAGATAAAAACGAGACGTTAAATAAACGAATCAGAACGGCTGAAAAGCAGAAGGTGCCGCTCATTATCGTCCTAGGCGATAATGAAGTTTCGGCTCGCAGCGTGGCCTTGCGCGATCGCAGGGCGCGCGAACAGCGAAATTTAGGGCTGGATGAGTTTTTAAATTTCGTAAAAGCTAAATTAAACGAGGTGAATTTTTGAGCAGAGAGAAAGAGGTTTTTCTAAACGAGGACATTCCGGCTAGCGAAGTCAGGTGCATAGGCGACAACGGCGAGGTTTACGGCATAATTTCAAAGGCGCAGGCGCTGCAAATCGCCGAGCGAGAGGGTGTGGATCTGGTTTTGATAGCGCCCGATGCAAAGCCGCCCGTTTGCAAGGTCATGAACTACAGCAAATTTCGCTATCAGCAGGAAAAAAAGCTCAAAGAGGCGAAAAAAAAGCAAAAAATCATCGAGATCAAGGAGATTAAACTGTCCGCCAAAATCGCTCAAAACGACATTAATTACAAAGTAAAACACGCGAAAGAATTCCTTAGTAGCGGCAAACACGTCAAGCTTCGCGTATTTTTAAAAGGGCGCGAGATGTCAAGCCCGGAAATCGGCGTAAATTTGCTCAATAAAATTTGGGACGAATTTTTTGCAGAAGTTGCCGATCGCGATAAGGCGCCTGCGCTGGAGGGCCGCTACGTAAATATGCTGATCACGCCGAAAAAGGCGTAGCGTAAATTTAGCGGTATTTTGCGCTGCGTGCGGCAAAATTTTAAAATTTTACGCTGTTTTTCTCCACGGCGCAGCACGTAAATTTAAGCCGAATAGCGTAAATTTTAAAATTTATACAGGCTAAATTTATCTCTAAATTTAGCCCTTTAAATTTATATAGAATTTTCAAATCAAGCGGAACCGAAAGCTAAACGATCGGTAAAATTTAACTTTAAATTTATTTTGCGTTTATTTGAGCTATAAAATTCCTTAAATTCAAATTTTTCAAAGAAACTTTATTATATACTTCCCATTCACTTTAAAAAAAGGACGACCATGCCAAAGATGAAAAGCGTGCGCGGTGCCGTCAAGCGTTTTAAAGCGGGCAAAAACAAGATCAAAAGAGGCTCAGCGTTTCGCAGCCACATTTTGACGAAGATGTCTCAAAAACGCAAGAGGAATTTGCGCGAAGCCCAATACGTCGATTCTACGAACGTATCTGCGGTTAAAAAAATGCTTTGCAAATAGTGCGAAGTTAGTTTTTGACGAAAGTCATTCAAACTCCCCTAAATTTATGTATTTTAGGGCAAGATCCCCAAAGGGACGCCGATTAAGAAAGGATTAATATGGCAAGAGTAAAAACGGGCATCGTTAGACGCCGCCGTCACAACAAGGTGCTAAAGCTTGCGCGCGGATTTTATAGCGCAAGACGCAAACATTTCAGAAAGGCTAAAGAGCAGCTAGAAAGAAGCCTTGTTTACGCCTTCCGTGACAGACGCGCGAAAAAACGCGATTTCCGCAGACTTTGGATAGTGCGCATCAATGCAGCTTGTAGGCTAAACGACATCAGCTATTCTAAATTTATAAACGGACTTAGAAAAGCGGGCATCGAGCTTGATAGAAAAATTTTAGCAAATATGGCTATGAACGACGCCGAAGCTTTCGCAACCGTCGCGAGGAAGGCAAAAGCGGCATTAAAATAAGCTTTAAAATTTGGTCGCCTCCAAGGCGGCTAAATTTTTAAATTTCGACAAAGCTTTTAATTTTAAAAGCGCGTCTGCAAATTTGTCGAAATTTAAGAATTTAGGTAATTTTATTTGAGGCGGTGCAGAATGCTAAAGTCTTTGAAAAAAATCGTATCTCTTGCGCTTATCGGTGCAGCAGGGTTCGGCTATGCGAGCGAGCAGAATTCCTGGGGCTATGCAAACGCGCAAAAATCACCTTCCAACAACACTTCCCGTTCCGACGTAATGAGCGCTGCGGACAGCCTGGGCGCGAAATTAAGTAGGCGCGACGCGGCTAGCGATAACTCCGCAAGCGAGCAGTATGAGAACTCATTTCGTATCAAACTCGAGTACGCAAGAGGCTTTGCTAAAAAGGGCTCATATTCGGGCAGGCTTAATAATCAGCGCGTTATGATGCCTGCGTTTCGCTGGACGGGCAATAGTGGCGTAAATGCCGAATTTTGGAACGGCATTACCAATATAGGCGGTGCGCTGGTTCCTTATGTGGCTTTCGGTTCATACGAGGCGGCGATACCGGGCGATCAAACTACGCAATATCTAGTCAGAAGGGACGAAGACGCGGTTCAGATGAAGCGAAATATTGCGGCAGGCATAGCAAATTTAGGCTATACCTATACCAAAAATTCTACTAGAAATCTAAATTTAGTCTATGCCGATATCGATAATTTCGTAAATTTCTACGGTAGAGAAAATATCGCAGGATACTTCATCGACGAGGTAAATACCGAAAACAATCCCGCAACTATCGCCTATATGGCGAATATCTACAATTATATCAAGACTAAATATCCGGGAATGCTAGTTTTAGCAAACAACGGCTGGGGCGTGCGCGATGCCATAGCCCCTTATGCGGACGTTTGGATGCTGCAAGAGGTGAGCGCGGATGAGTATATAAACCACTATCGTCCTAGAACCTCTGAGTTTGAAAAAGACCCGGCAAATTCCTCTAAAATTTTGCATGTCATATACAACGCCAGACCCGATCAATACGACGAGATCATAAGGCTATCTCGCGAGCGCAACGCGGCAAATCTATTCATCACCTCCGATACGAATGCCTATCCTAGCGGATACGACGATCTGCCTACCTATTTTGAAGCGCTGATGCTGGCGATCAATAACTTCACGCCTAAAAACGGCAGCCTGTTTTCGCAGGTCGCAAGAGGCGGCAACCGGGTAGGTATCGAGATGCCGCGCTCGAAGGTCGATCTGGATCTTACCAAGCTAGCAAGAAATTCCGCTTATAAAAATTTAACCGACACCGACGGGCAGGAGTTCAACGTAAACGTAAGCGCGATCGGAAACTACGGCGGGGATTACAGCGACCGCTCGGGCGGCGTCAAATACGATTACAAGAGCGACGGAATTTTGGTCGGAATTTCTAAGATGATGGACGATTTTATGCTGGGCGCGATCTTTGGATATCAAAAATCGGATGTTTGGTACGAGGGTAAATTCGACGGCGTCAAAGAAAACATCAAATCCTACGAGTTCGGCCTCGCGGGCAGATACGACTTTAACGAAAACGTGGATCTGGCGGTCAATTTAACCTATTCGACGAACGATCATAAATTTGAAACCAACAACGGATTCGGCGCTATCCACGGCGCGAAATACAAATCGCAAATTTGGGATTTCAGTACCAGAGCCGGGTACAAATTCTTATTTGAAAACGGCTACATTAAGCCATATTTGGGGCTTGGAGTGATTAGAGTGAACGAGGATGCGATCTCTAGGCTTAGGTTTAGCTCCGCTTCAAAAACCGCACCGAACGGCACCGCGGGAATTTACGCGATCAAGGCTTTCGGCGATCTGCAGATATTCGCAAATGCGGAGTACGAGCATCGATTTAGCGGCGATTCGTATCACGCGAGCAGAAAGTATTCGGACAGATACGACGTCGAGGGGCTTGATTATTCTAGCGGCGTGTTTAACGGCGCGATCGGACTGAAATATAAGATCCTTCAAAGCGTCGCACTTAGCGCGTCGTACGAGCTAAGCGAGAGCAAAAATAGCCTGGCAAGAGCCGCTTTCGACGTTGAGTTTTGATTTTAATCGGACGTAGCCCAAGATAGGTAGCCTTAAGCACGATTATAAATTCCTCTTTGCCGCAAAGCGAAAATTTTATGAAATTTGCGGCTAAATTTTAACGGGGCTTTGCCTCGAAATTTTAAAATTTCGGCCGTAATATCTTTACTCGCATAATCTCTGCTTTTAAATTCTATTTATGATCGCTTTTGCGCCGCTTCGGATGCGAAGCCACGAGATATAATCGCTGCCGCAGAATTTTGCGCGAATGCTTGAGGATTTTTTAAAATTCTAAATTTTTGCCCGTTTAAAACTTTGCGGATCGCGTTTCATCCATAAGTGATTTTAAAATTCTATGCACGGCGCAACTGAGGATTTTTAAAAGCAGCAAAATTTTAAGAATTCCAAGGGAGCATTCAAATTTTCGAGGCAAAATTTAGACTGATTGGAAGTTGTCGAAATTTGACAAAAGAAGCGAAATTTTGCGGATCGCTCCGCAAAATTTAAAAGAGATTATTTTAGCTTGTCTAGTTCGATGATGTAAGGCACCGAGTTTACTCCTGCGCCGAAGTATTTGCCGGCTAAGGCTTTGGCGGCGTCTAGCTCGGCGGCGCTTACGTCTTTGGCGCCCGCTTTGTTATTTTCTGCGTAATATTTTTTAAGGACCGCTATTTTTTGCGCGTCGGTTTTGGCGCCTTTGATCTCTTTGTAGATGAGCGCGGATTTCGCGTGGCCGCTGTCTCCGTGCACCGAGGTCATGACGATATCGACGTTATTTGTTTTTAGCGTCTCTTCGATTCTATCCATCTCTTTGCGGCAGAACGGGCATTCGGCATCCGTTAGCATCAAAATCGTAGGCTTTTTAGGATCGTTTCCCAGCTTGATGATATTATCTTTGTTTTCGGATTTTACGACCTTTGCCAGCTGCCCCGCAACGCGGTCTTGCTTGATCTGCTCTTTGTAAACCACGCGTTTTTTAGGATCGATGATGTCCGTAAATATCAGATCGCCCTGAGTAAAAATAATATCCTCTTGCAGTATGTCGCCTTGAGAAATTTTTAAAACGACGGCCTCGACGCCCTTTGGCTCGCTAAGCGGGATGCGCTCGGCGATCTTTATGTCGATGCCTTGCGGTACGCCGCCGTAGATGGATAGAATTTCGCTGTCGCTTAGAGCCGCGTTTAGGCTCGCTGCAAGAGCAACTGAAGTTAAAATAGCTTTTTTCATTTTTTTCCTTTGCAAAAAATTCCGCGCATTGTAGTGCAAAATTTTAAATTTTTACTTTTTCAGATAGCGTTTATTATCGATCGTCACGATATTTCCCATTTTATCTAGGTATTCGAGATAGCAGATGACGAATTTCCTGCTAAGCCCAAGCTCCTCTTTAGCGTTCGTGACGTTTACGAAGCCATCTTTTTCGATGATTGCGTAGAGGCGTTTGATCGCCAGGGCTAAATTTTCAGCCTCGACGAAGAGATTGTGCGCGAGACGGACGACCTTTTTGGCGTAGGTCAGCTTCTTTAGCGCGTCATCGCCGCTACTGCGGTCGATCTCCAGCTCGTCATAGACGTTATACGGCGCGAGAGGCGCTATGCCGCCCTTTTTGATGAGATCAAAAATTTTACTCTCCAGGCTCTGTTTGAGCGCGTCAAAATCTACCCCCGATTTTACGTAAACTCCGCCCTTTTTGGAGACGATGCCGCCCCGTTCAAGCTCGCTAAGCGCGCGCGCGGCGAGCTCTTCGCTAGCCCACGAGAGCTTTAGAGCGATCGAGGCGGGCGAAAAGATCGCGTAGTCATTTTTCGAGACGATAAATTTTATGAGGCTTTTTACGTCCTCGATCGCACTTAGATCGTAAACGCATAAATTTGCTTCGTCAAAATACGTCCCCTCTAGGCCGCGCGCGATCTTTGCCGCTTCGTCGTATTCCATACCGAAGCGCTGATACGCCGAAAATAGCCCAAATCCATGCTTGTGAAAGCCGCTTAGAATTTTAAACGCTTCGGTGAAATTTCGCTTCAAAAGCGCGGTTAGAAGCACGGCTTTGCTCTGCTTTTTTAGTGGCTCGACTACGGCGTTTAGCACGCGCCCGCCGCCGATTACTCGTGAGTTTGCCAGGCAGACGAAGGGTTCATTGAATTTCAAAAACATCGTTTTGTCAAATTTAAAGCTTACGAGCTTCTCGCCGCTAGGAAGTTCCTTTAAAATGAGCGCTTTTGCCGCGCTTTGTTTGCTTCCGACGCAAAACAGTACGTCTTGATTATGTGAAATTTCGCCGCTAAAGGTGCAGTCGGCTTCGTTAAAGCCGCGGAAAAAACCTTTTTTGGTTAAAATTTGCCCCTTTTCAAGCTCGCTCGTTTTGGCGTCCAGACTTAGCGCGACGCGGTTTGGAGCCTGCGCCAGCGGCGTGTCCTCGTCATGGATCTGCACGCTTTTGACGTTAAAAATTTTACCCAGATCGCAGTTATAAAGCTTCTCGCCCTTTGAAATCGCGCCGTTAATGAGGCTGCCCGTTACGATGGTGCCGAGCCCCTTAAGCGAAAAAACTCGGTCGATGTAGTAGTGCACCACGCCGCCTCCTTGGCGCTGCGCGGGCTTGATATTGAAGAGATAATTTTTCAGCTCGGCGATGCTTGCGGGGTCTTTTATGCTGATAAAAAAGGTGTTTAAAATTTGCAAATCTTTAAATTTGAAGATATATTCCTTGCACTGCGCCGCGACCTCTGCCCTGCGCGCGTCGCCCACCAGATCGCACTTGCTGATACACAAGATCACGCTTTTTACCCCAAGCAGCGATAAAATTTGAATATGCTCTTTGCTTTGCGGCATCAGCCCGTCGTCCGCGGCGACCACCAGCATCGCAGCGTCGAAGGCATACGCGCCGCTAATCATCGTCTTTACTAAGTTCTCGTGTCCCGGTACGTCGATGAATGCGACGTTGGTGCTCCCAGAGCGCAGATGCGAAAAGCTAAGATCGATCGTGATGCCACGCTGCTTTTCGCTCGGCATTCGGTCTCCCTCAAAGCCGTTTAGCGCCTTGATTAATGCGGTCTTTCCGTGATCGATATGGCCTGCGGTGCCGATGATTACGCTATTCATAAATTTCTCCGATCTTTTTTATTAAATCTTGCAAGTCGCTTTTTAAAATCGATCTGAAATCGAGCAAAAATCTATCCTGCTCGATCCGTCCGATTATGCCCGCAGCGCGAAATTTTGCCTGCGTGCTCTGCGGATCTGCGCCGTCAAGTATCGCAAGCGCGACGCTAGGGTAGGAGGCGCTCGGCATCGTACCGCCGCCTACGAAGGTGGTAGTAGGCACGATCTGCGATTTTACGCCGATGCGCGATCGCACTAGCTCCGCTCGCTTGCGCAGCTCGTCCAGGCCCAGATGGATCTGATCTATCGTCGTGATGAGGTGAAATTCTTTATTTATATACGCCTTGATCGTCTCGGCAAGCAGGCTTAGCGTGATCTTATCCACGCGCAGCATTCGCAGTAGCTGGTTTTTACGCAGACGCGCGATGAGCTCGCGATCCCCTAAGATGATGCCGCACTGCACGGAGCCGAAGAGCTTGTCGCCGCTAAAGCTAAGCAGCCGCACGCCGCTTTTTAAAAGCTCAAAAATAGAGGGCTCGCTTTTGCCTAGCCCAAATCCCAGCTCACTTACGTAGCCGCTTCCAAGATCGTAATAATCAATGATCTCATTAAAGCTTTCCTCTTTTTTCATGCTAAATTTTGCGGGGTAAATTTTAGAAGCTTTATCGGAAATTTCGCCCGTGCCGCCTCCATAAAAACACTCGTTATTTACGGACGGCTCGCCGCTATTTAAATTTAAAGAATTTGCAGAGCTCGCCGCTAAGCTTAAACTATTCGGCGCGGAATTTAGAATTTCGCCGTCTGTATCCGAAGAGCCGCCGCAAAGATCTGCTAAATTTTTAAAATTCGCCGCTCTGAGCGCTAAAAATTCTCTCTTTGCCTGTGAGGCGCGACGTGCGAGGGCCGCAACTTCCGCAGCGCTTACGCTCGAGCTGAAGCCCGAAATTTTAAAATTTGAGCGGTGCACCTTCATCAAGATCGCCGTGTTTTCATTGATCGCCTCTTCGTAATCGTCCGGCTTGGTTTTGTTCGTAGTGCCGATCTCCACAAGCTTTGCGCCCGAGTTTGCCATCACCTCGCTTACCCGAAAGCTCCCGCCGATCTCGACTAGCTCGCCGCGGCTTACCACGACTTCACGTCCGCGCGCGAAGGTATTTAGTACCAAAAAGACCGCCGCAGCGTTGTTATTTACCACGAGTGCGTCCTGCGCGCCGAAGAGCTCGCTGCACAAAAGCGCTATGTAGTCGTATCTGTTGCCGCGTGCGCCCTCGGATAGGTCGTATTCTAAATTTGAATATGAGGTGATGATCTTTTGCGCGCGGGCTAAAATTTCGGCGCCAATGACGCTGCGGCCGAGGTTTGTGTGTAGTACGACGCCGGTTGCGTTGATGAGCGGTTTGAGGCTTATATTTTGAAATTTTTCGTAGCGCAATTTGATGCGCGCGATGATCTCGCTTTCGCTTGCGACCGAGCCTCCTTGCAGCGCCTTTTCGCGCTCCTGCCGGATGAGCTCTTGCGCGATTTTGATGATTTGCGGGCGGAGGCAGTTTTGAAACTCCTGCGCGTTTGCGATTTTGTCGATTTTGGGTAGTTTGATTTGTTGCATTGCGACCCCGATGCCTTAAAATTTAGGCGATTTTAGCAAAATAAGCTTTTGCAAAACTTTATTTTGAAAGATCGCCCCGCGCGCAGAGGCTTTGCTGCGTTTTTAAAATTTTAAGCAAGCCTCTTGCGTAAGCTATAAATTTAATGCGTCGAGTTTTGGCGGACACTTCTTGCGAGGTTAAAATTTATATTCTAAGTTTAGTCCTGCGCTAAGTCCTTTTCGCTTGCCTACCATACCTTCAAATTTAGCTGCGGCTTCAAAATTTCCTAGATTTTTTAGCTTCGCTCCGACCTCTGCAATGCCGGTATTTCCCTTCATCGAAGGCGAAGCGATGTCCGTACCGTAGGCTAAATTTAAACCCTTTGCCTTACCGTCCAATTCCCGCTCATAAGCGAGCCCGCCGAAAAAATCCAGGCTTTGCCCCAGCTCGTAAGAGTACTTAAATCCGAGCTTGGTCCTTAAGGAGTCGCTCTGTTTTAAAAGTATGCTTTCGGAATTTATCTCGACTTGTTTTTTGCCCACTCTGGTAAAAAAGAGTTTCGCGTAAAGATCCAAGTCCGAAGCATCGTTTATCTCGAATACTTTGCCAACTCCTGCGTGTGCGCCGTAATAGTTTCTGCTAGCGTCGTAGCTTGCTTCCGTGCCGCCGGGTAGTACGGTTTTGTAATCCGTTTTGATCCTGCCGATCTTTGCGGAAGCTTCGACGTAAAAATCGCTAGGTAGATCAAGCTTGCCCAAAACGCCCGCGCCGTAATATCTCATATGGCCGCTTCCTCTGATATCGGATATGTAGTTTCCGTTAAAAGTGCCGCCGAATTCGTTGAACGTATCGTACTTGCCGCCGCCGAATTCCATAAAGAGCGAGGTAAGCAAAGAGTCAAATTCCTTCGCTAAACCCAGGACGAATGAGGCCGATCTGACGTCCACGTGCGAGCCCGATTCCAGCCTCATATCCGAAGCCTTCATTCCGCTTAGCACCGCGCCGCCCGCGCCGTCGCTGCTTAGATTGGAATTTGATAGGGCATCAAAGCTCTGTCCGATCAAGGCCATCGCTCCTGCGGTAGGTTCTAGGATGCTTTTTTGGACGGTATCGATCAGCCTTTTTGCGTTATTTACGCCTCCGCCATTATTATCGCCTATAGGCTCGGATGGTTCCAGCGGCGTTAGCGGAGTGACTTTGCTTCGCACCACCGCGTATAGCTCCTTGCCTTCGCTGGCTTGCTCATCGCCGTCTTTTTGCAGACCGAACTCATATATCGTAGAAATTCCCGCTATGGCTTGCAGATTTTCCTTATGGTTCGTCATCTCTGCGGGATAGATTATGCCTTGAGGATTTTTTAGCAGGACGATCTTGTCGTTTTTATTTAGATTGTTGCTCTGCCCGCCCATGGTAACGGCGAGTTTGGCTATATTCAGATCGGTCTTTTTATCGCTCGTGATGTAGCCCCATTTGATTCTTCCGCTTAAATTTAACACGACGTCGTTCGCTCTAATATCGCTCGGCAGGTAAAAATTTATCTTTTCAAAATTTAAAATATTACCCGCGTTTATATTTTTTCCGCGGACGTTTAGCGTGTTTCCTTTGACCGAGTCGTTAAAGTTATTCCAGTTGCCGCTACCGCCTATTATAGTATTTAAATTTAGCCCGCTTGCGTCTAAATTTACGGTGTTATCGATCGCTACTAAGGAATTTGACTTGCCGCCGTATATGGTGCCTCGTATCTCGCCGCCTCTGATGGTTACGATATTTCCGTGCACATTGCCTCTGCCGTCGGAGTAAGCGCCTCTGACGTCTTTTTCGATAACGCCGCCTTCGATCGTCACTTCGTTTTTGGTGATATCATCGCCTCTTGTGGAATACCCGCCGATGACATTTCTTTCGATAGTGCCGTTTTTAATCAAGACGGAATTTGAAGTAAGAGCGCTACCGTTGGTGTAGCCGCCATAGACATTCTGAATTATTCTAGTATTGGCTCCGTCGATTACGACGCTGTTGCGCTCGGCTCTGCCGCCTATCTCCGCAGAACCTCCGTAAACCATCTGGATACCGTCGCCGCCGTTTATAAAGACCTTATTATCATTGGAGTGTAATTTGCCGGGTATCATTTCGGCAGCCAATCCGCCGTAGATGAATAGGCCTTTGCCCTCATCTATATTGGGCGGCGTATCGTTCCAAATGAGCGTATTGCCGGAGAAATTATTGGTTTTTTTACCGGCATTGAAATTACAGTATCCCCCCATAACCTGATCCATCTCCAAATACGGTTCGTATTGAGATTTCGGAGTATCTGCATTTATGGTTACGGTTTCCGCTCCGTACAAAGAACCCATCACTACAAAAGATAGTAGAATTCCCACTCGCTTCATTTTGCAATCCTTTAAAAAGAAATTTAGATTATTTTTTGATTATATTTAAACATAGGTTTAATGTAGCTTAAACCGGATATAGCGCAATTTAAATTTATATTATAATTTATATTTCAGTTGATTTATCCTGGGTACCGAAGAGTGTTTTATTCTTATAAAAAAGCGAGCGGCGCTAAATTTACGAAAAATTTATAAATTAAGAGTAAAAGGGGCTTAATTTTATCAATTAGGATAGATTATGAAAGATTTTGGATTTTATAGCGCTGGGTTTTCCGATGTGGTTTTGAGCGACGGCATCGAAATTTGCGACGATGAAGAAGGGGCGAAAAACGAGGAATTTATCGTCGCCAACTCACCTAAATTAAAGGCTCAAATTTACGCGCCGCAGATAAATTTTTATATCGCAAACAGCAAAGACGAGCCGCTGGTAATTGCGCAAAACGTAGATATTTTATACGAAGCCGCCGCCGCAGCCTTTGACGGCGCGCTGTATAGCGATCATCAAAAGCCCGTGGGCAAAAACGTCATCCTTGCCTGTGACGAGCCGCGAGAGGAACTCGTGGCGTTATTAAAGCAGCATGGATTTAAGGTGATCGCGCTAAGCAGGGCCGAGATAAAGTTTGTCTACGGCGAGATCGGCGATCTTAGCGTGAGCATTTCGGGCGAGGACGACGAGTTTGAGGTGCAAAGCGATTTTTTCTTGGTGCGCGGCGCGCAGGCATATCAGCTGCGCCAAAGCGGCTGCTATGAAATTTCGGGGCTAAAAGATGGTGAAATTTTAGAAATTTTGCAAAGCAAAAGCCCCGTTTATCGCTACCGAAATTCTACGATTTTCGATCCCGCGATCTGCCAGTATCAGGGCAGGCGAAACGATCTGTGCGCAAAATGCGTCGAAGTCTGCCCTACTGTTGCGATTTTGAAAAACGACGAAAAGCGCGAGCTGGTGTTTTCGCACATCGACTGCATCGGCTGCGGCGAATGCGTGAGCGTCTGCCCTAGCGGTGCGCTTAAATTTGCGCCGCTTCCGCAGAGCGTCTTTTATGAAATTTCAAAGCTTTATAAGGGCAAAATTCCGCTTCTCATCGCCGAAGGCGAAATTTCATCCGCTTTAAAAATAGAGCTTCCGTGCGGCGTGCTGCCGTTTGGAATTTTTGGAAGCAAGCAAATAGATGAGGTAAATTTGCTAAGCGCTATGCAGGAAAGCGGCTCGAGCGTGATCGTTTACGGCGCGGACGCGGGCGAGGGCACGCGCGAGGCGGTGGAGCTCATCAATGGAATTTCGCGCGCGATCTACGGCAAGGACGCGGTATTTTTAGCGCGAAATTTAGCCGAGCTGCAAGAGGCGTTAGGGTTTGCACAAAGCGCGCAGCCGTGGGGGCTTTCGATAAACGAGCAGGGCCTTAGCAAGAAAGAAATTTTCTCTAAACGAGTAAGCGCGATGGTGGGCGAGGGCAGTTTCGGCACCGTAAAGAGCGGCGAGCGGCTGAGATTCGGCGAGGTTAGCATAAACGAATCGAGTTGCACGCTGTGCCTTAGCTGCGTGGGTGCCTGTAACACCGGCGCGCTGTATGCCGATAACAGCGACAATTCGATTAAATTTAACGCCTCGCTTTGCACGACGTGCAACTACTGCGTGCTAAGCTGCGCCGAAAAGGACACGATGGCGCTAAATATTAGCGGGGTTAGGCTTGCGCCGGAGTTTTTTACCTATCGCGTGCTAGCCAAAGACGAGCTTTTCAAATGCATCGAATGCGGCAAGGAATTTGCGACGACCAAAGCCGTTATGAAGATCGCGGATATGATGGGCGCGCATTTTTCAAGCGAGCCTGAAAAGATGAAGACGCTTTTTTGCTGCGGCGATTGCAAGGCGAAAATAATGATAAAAAAACAGATAGAAGATGCTAGAAAAGGGGCGATGTAATGGATGCAAATTTAATCAAAGCAAGAAGCTACTACTACGAATTTTTCGCGATTCCGTTTTTTTTCTACAATACGGACGCTAAATTTAAACGCTGGCAGCAGCAGCTGGAGTTTTTAAAAGGCTCGCCCATCGCGCCCGCAGACGCGGCGGAATTTGAAAATTTGCAAAAATTTAGCTTCGAGGAATTTAAAAGCGAGCAAAATTCCGTACTTTTTGATTTTTCATACGCCAACGTGCCGATGAGTGCGAGCTTTTACGACGAGGGGCGCGATGATGGGCGTATGCGCGTCGCGGTAATCGACGTGCTAAAAAAGAGCAAATTTCGCCGTAATATGGAGCTTTGCAAAGAGTGCGAGGACTATGTGGGATTTATTTTTTACCTGCATTCGACGCTTTTGCGTAGCGAGGCGGAAGAGGGTGCGCAGGCTCTATCTACCGAGCTTTTTACTAATGTGACGAATGGGTTTGTGGATGAATTCGGGGAGTTTTTGTGCGGGCATGTGAAGGCGGATTTTTTCAGATCTTTGGGCGGCTTGATGAAGAGCTTTTTTGCGCTCGAGCGCTCATTGCTAGCGCTAAACGCGCCGAAAAAAGACATAAGTATCGCAAAAGAGGCGATTAAAAAGGGCGGATATCAAAATAAATTTACAAATCCTGAAGATATTTTTGATCTGGATTGATAAATAAAGAATCTTAACGGATTTCTAATAAAACGGCTAAAATTTTGATCTAAGCTTAAGCCTTGCAAGCATTAATTTTGCGAACGTATATTTTAATTAGATATTTATATTTTTAATTTTAAATAAAATTTAAAATGTAACTAAAATTTTAATTATTGTCTCACTGCCTTTTCGTTATAATCCGTCAAACTTAAATTCCGTAACAGGTGTTACCACAAATTGCAATTTTAAGGTGATCTCTTTAAAAGGAAGGGCAGATGGAAAATAAACGCAGGGATTTTCTTAAAAAATCTCACTTTTCAATCATATTAACCGGCTAAAAAATAAAGATCATAAGCAAAAACAGTAATAAAATTCTATGTTCAAATCATCTTATAACTGAGTTTTTTTAATAAAAAAACAGAGGAGCCAAAGGCTCCTCTGCCGCAATTAGTATTTCTTTTCGATTTTCTAATAGCTGTATCTATAAATTATCTAACTAAGTAAGCTCCTACAAGCTCCTTGTTGCTGTTTACTACAAGATGAACTTCGTTTCCGTCTTTTCTCTCGCCTCTTCCTTGTAATGCACCTGAAGATGAAACAACTACATACTTAGATAATGCGATACCTGCAACGTCAACCTTAGCTGTCTTAGAACCTATGATCTTAGTATCACCTAATGATCTGTTAACTAATGATGTTGAATTAGAAACTTCTGCAACT
>NZ_CALHIK010000145.1 GCF_938030785.1 uncultured Campylobacter sp. | reverse complement strand
TCTGGGGCAAGCTCGAGCGCCTCGATAAAAACGTCGTCGGAAGCCTCGTGATCAACGTAGAGCCCGCACACGTCGCGCGCGTGGAGGAGTTTATCAAAAACGCGGGCGTGATCTACGAGATCGTAAGCGAGGATGAGATCAAAGATCACGCTCTTTCGTAGGCGTAAAATTTTATCTTTTTACTATCGCCTAAGGCATCGGGCAGTGCGGCATTGTCGCCTTTCTCGGTCGTTAAATTTTACCTTTTGCGGCCCGCTGCGCGCTTGGGCGAATTTGCGATTAAATTTAAACAAGATTCAAGCGGCGCAGCTATCTCTTTTGCGGCTAAATTTAAATAAACTACTAGCTTAAGCGCGGCTCGGCATCATATTAGACTCGCTTTTACCGCCGAGCTAAATTTAAGGTCAAATTTAAAGCGTAACCCCCAATTCACCGTAGGCTCGCCGCAGAGAATGCTTTCAAATTTAAACCCCGCCGCTATGTTTAAATTTAGCGGTACCTGCCTCTAAATTTCACGTCCATTTCACTTTTATAAAGTATAATTCGGCAAATCTTTTTTAAGGAGTATGTAATGAAAAAACTTACTTTGTTTGCGCTTAGCGCGCTATTAGCCGGCACTTTTGCCGTAGCCGCCGATATGAAAGGCGAGATGATGGAGGCGAAAAAAGACGTCAACAGCTCCATGAGCGATATGAAAGGCGACATGAAGGAGATGAAAGACGAGATGAAGGATATGCACAAGGATGTTATGAAAGAGGGCAAACAGATGAAGGATGAGATGAAAGGCGAAATGAAAAAAGAGATGAAAAAGGGGATGTAGTGAGTAAAATTTTGCTCGTAGAAGACGACGAGACGCTTTGCGATCTCATCGGCGAATATCTAAAGGACGCAGGCTTTGACGTGTGCGTTTGCAGCGACGCTCAAAGCGCCGCAGATCTTGCGTACGAGCAAAATTTCGACCTATTTATCTTTGACGTGAAAATCCCCAAAGGCGACGGATTTTCACTTTTAAAAGAGCTGCGCAAGAGCGGCGATCGCACCCCTGCGATATTCGCCACGTCGCTAAATACGCTTGATGATCTTGAGGTCGGTTTTAAAAGCGGCTGCGACGACTATCTCAAAAAACCGTATGAACTAAAAGAGCTGATGCTGCGCGTTAATTCGCTCATAAAGCGAAGCTTTAGCCACAATTTCGATGATTTCGTGGCCGTAGGCGACGAGTTTAAATTTTATTTTGCAAGCAAAGAGCTACGCAGATCGGGCGTGCCCGTCGCGCTTTCAAACAAAGAGCGCGAGCTGCTGGCACTTTTTTTACAAAATAAAAACAGACTTTTGAGCAAGGATGAAATTTTCTCCGCGATCTACGCTTTTGATGAAACGCCGAGCGAAGAGGCGCTGCGAACTTATATCAAAAATCTACGCCGCGTCCTAGGCGAAGAGCACATCATAAATCGCCGCAACGCAGGGTATCTGTATGTCTGAAAAGACCGCTTTAACGCTTAAAATTCTATCTTTGTATCTCATTTCAAGCGCGCTGTTTTTGGGATATTTTTTCAAAATAAATTACGAGATGAACGAATCCGCGCTGCTTTCGCAACGCGTCAAAGAGCTCAAAGAGATCAAGATGATGATCTATATGAAAGCAAGCATGGACGGGCTGGGCTCGCTGGCGGACTTCGAGCGTGAAAAGAGCGTGAGCGCGTGTATTTTTAAGCCAAGCTCTGATGAAATTTACGGCTGCGGCGGCGAACTCGGCGCTCTTGATAAAGCAAAGCTGAAAGGGGAGTTCGTCCTAAACGGCAGGCTTGGAATTTATGAGAATCTGCAAAATATGGAGGAGCGAAACGCCTTTTCCAAGGCTAAAATCATCCTGCTCGGAAGTAGCGTGCAGGGCGAAATTTTAACGCTTCGTATCAAAACCGCAGCGATGATGATAGCGCTTTTGGGCGTGATTTTAGCCGTGGCGTTTTATCTGGTGCGGCTAGGCACCAAGCCGCTTTACGATAAGATTGACACGCTCAATCGCTTCATCAAGGATAGCACCCACGAGATCAACACCCCGCTTAGCATCATCTCTATGAGCGTCGAGACGATGCGGCACGCGGAGCTTGGGGAATACAACGCCAAGCGTGTCTCCAATATCGATCTAGCCGCCAAGACGCTTTCGCGCATCTATGAGGATCTGGTGTTTTTGACCTTCGGTATGAAAAAGGAGGGCGAGATTAGCTCGATCGATCTAAAAAGCCTCGTCGCTTCGCGTTGCGAATACTTCGCGCCGTTTATTCAAAAGCGCAGGCTTAGCCTTAAAACCGATCTTTCGGATGCGAGCATGAACGCAAACGTCTATGAAATTTCGCGCCTGATCGACAATCTGCTAAGTAACGCCGTAAAATACGCAAACGCAGGCGGCTACGTGGATGTGCGGCTAAGGCGCGGCGAGCTAGCGATCTCAAACAGCGGTGAGGGGATCGATAGTAAAAAGGGCGGCGAAATTTTCAGGCGTTTTGCGCGTTTTAACTCAAGCGAGGGCGGCTTTGGCATCGGGCTTAGTATCGTAAGCGAGGTCTGCAAAAAATACTCTTTCGATATCTCCTACGATAGCGTGCCGGGCGAGATAACGACCTTCCGCCTTACATGGCGCGAATAAAATTTTAAAATTTAGTGAAATTTTAAAATTTAAAAGCGGCCGCTTGCAGTTTAAATTTAATCGTCGCTCGGCAGCTTGTCGTTTTTATTCCGCGATATATAAAGTCCGTGAGCGATCTTGGATATAAAAAGCGTAATAAAAATGGTCGCAGATGAAAAAATATCCCCGCGACCGACATCCAGCCAAACAGGCTCTCTCTGCTTTCAAATTTCGGGAATGTCCGTCCGTTACCTACTCTGTGCGAGATGCCGTTTACGGCAAAATCGGCGGTAAAGTAATCGCTCACTCCTAAATATCCTATAAATATGCCGAAAAAATAGAGCAGCTGCGTCTTTACGTCTCCCAGTTCCTTCTTTCCGTATAAAAACAAGCTTGTCGGTATAAATATCCAGCTTATTACAAAAAATCCCGCGAGGCTGATCCATAATACCGCGACGTAAAATTCCGCAAGCTGCGTATACGGACTTATTTTGCCGATCGCGGCGATGTTTGGAAAAAACTGCTTCATAAATTTAACGAAGTCCGCGCATGCCGCGCTTGCGTCTAAAATATTTTCGGGCAGCACGAATACGCTAAGCGCCGTGATCGCAAACAGCGCAAAAACCGCCGCGTAAAGCCGCCCGAAAAATTTAATAAATTTCGTATTGGGATACGGCTGTATGCTCTCTATCTCCACTTTTATATCCATTTGGCGCCGTTTCCTTTTAAATTTACTCTTTGCCTAAATTTTAAAATTTCAAATTTTTATTGATCGTATCTACCGTGGCTTCGGCGATCGCTAGCTCCTCGTTGGTAGGGATCACGAGCGTTTGTATCTTACTGCCTGCCGCGCTTAAATTTCGGATTGAGCCGGTATTGTTGTAATTTTTCTTTGGCTCTATTGCGATGCCGATATGAGCGAGCCTCTCGCAGACATTTTCTCTAAAATGCGGCGCATTCTCGCCGATACCGCCCGCAAAGATCACCGCGTCCACGCGCCCGAGCACGGCGTAATACGCCCCTATCATCTTAACGACGCTGTAAACCAGCATCTCAAACGCGAGCTTTGCGCGCGGCTCGCCGCTCTCCATCTTTTCATAGACCTTTCGCAGATCGCTTGCGCCGCAGATGCCCAGAAGTCCGCTTTTTTTGTTCATTATGGCGTCCATATCCTGCGCGTTGTAGCCCGCGACGCGCTCGATATATGGGATGATCGCGGGATCGATCGAGCCGCATCTGGTGCCCATAATGATCCCCTCAAGCGGCGTTAGTCCCATCGAGGTGTCGATGCACTTGCCGTTTTCTATGGCGCTCACGCTCGAGCCGTTGCCCAGATGCAGCGTGATAGCGTTAAATTTATCATATTCTATGCCTAAAAATTTCGCCCCCTCTTGCGAGACGAAGCCGTGCGACGTGCCGTGCGCGCCGTAGCGACGAACCTTGTATTTTTCGTAAAATTCATACGGCAGCGCGTACATATACGCATACGGCGGGATGCTTTGATGAAATATCGTATCGAAAACCGCTACGTTTGGAATTTTAGGGGCTATTTTGAGGCAGGATTTGATGCCTGCTAAATTTGCGGGATTGTGTAGCGGCGCAAGCGGCGCAAGTTCGGCGATTTTAGCCATTACATCCTCATCTACGAGAGCGGGAGCATCGAAATAATCGGCGCCTTGAACGATGCGGTGTCCGATGCCGCCCACCTCAGAGAGGTCTTTTATCGCGCCGTTTTGCTTTAAAAGATCGATCGCCATCGCGATCGCGGTCTCGTGATCGGGGATATTCTCGCCCTTTACTTCGGCGAACTGCCCGTTAACGCAGTTAAGACGACCGTTTGCGTGCGTCGAGCCGATCTCTTCGATGAGTCCGCTTGCGATGCAGGCGTGGTTTTTTATATCGTAGAATTTAAATTTAACCGAGCTCGAGCCGGAATTTATGACTAGGATATCCATTTAATTATCTCCTGCTTGAATTGCGCTTATTAGGATGGTGTTTACGACGTCTGCAACCTCGCAGCCGCGGCTTAGATCGTTTATCGGCTTTTTTAAGCCCTGCAAAATCGGCCCGATCGCGATAGCGCCTGCGGTGCGCTGGACGGCCTTATAACAGATATTTCCGCAGTTAAGATCGGGAAAGATAAATACGTTCGCGCGTCCTGCGACCGCGGAGCCCGGCATTTTTTTCTTAGCAATCGCGGCATCGACCGCGGCGTCGAATTGTAGCGGCCCGTCTATCAAGAGCTCTGGTGCCTTTTCGTGCGCTTTTTGTGTCGCCGTTTTGATAAATTCCACGCTATCGCCGCTGCCGCTATCGCCGCTTGAGTAGCTTAGCATCGCTACGCGCGACTCAAGCCCGAACGCCTTTGCGGTCGCGGCGCTTGAGATCGCGATACCCGCCAGATACTCCGCGCTCGGGCTCGGCGCCACTGCGCAGTCGGCAAAAAGCAGAGCTTGCGTATCCAGGCACATTATAAACGCGCCGCTGACGCTTGCGATGCCGGGCTTTGTCTTGATGATCTGAAGTGCGGGGCGGATCGTCTCCGCGGTAGTCGTGCTTGCGCCGCTTACCATCGCATCGGCTAGCCCTTCATACACGAGCATCGTGCCGAAGTAGGTGCGATCGCGAACGAGATCGCGCGCCTGAGCCTCGCTCATACCCTTTACCTTGCGAAGCTCATAAAGATCAAGCGCAAATTTTTCTAAGCTCGCATCCGTCTGCGGATCTAAAATTTTAACGCCGCTTAGATCAAGACCTAGCTCGCGCGCGTTTTTTTGCACTTCGTCCTCGCGCCCTAAAAGGATCAAATTTGCCGCTCCGCTTTGCTTTATGATCGCAGCCGCGCGCAAAATTCTCTCGTCGTCGCTTTCGGGCAGCACGACGGTTTTAATGTTCGCGCGAGCCTTGGCATAGAGCGAGTATTCAAATTTTATCGGGGTTAAAATTTCACAGCGCGTGGAATTTGCCGCGTCCGTGAAGTAGCTTTTATCGGCAACGACTTTATCGAGCTCTATCGCGCCGCTTTGGCAAGCGGAATTTTCGTCGTGAAATTTTGCGCCCTTTTCGCAGGCAGAATTTTTACCGTAAAGCTCCGATTTTTTAGAATTTGCACCCTCTTGCGCAGGTCTTAGCGCGGAAAATGAAATTTTATCCTCATATATGCTGGCAAAGCTTACCGCTTTTGCTGCAGCGATTGTGCGCTCGCCGATGCGCGCGGCAATTTCGTTAGGATAAAATCCGCAAACGGGGATATTTAGATCCTTGGCGATTTGTAAATTTAGCTCGCGCATATCGGCTCCCGCCGCGCCGCGAACCAGCACGAAATTACACTGCTTTAGGATCTGCGCAAAGCGCTCTATCGCCGCCTTTCGCACGCGCTCATCCTGCCCGTCCGCTAGCGCTCTTTCAAGCTCGCTTCTGCCAAAAAGAGCATTTTCTCCCGCAATGCAAAGTTGCAAAACGTTGTGAAAGCTCATGGATAAAATTTCGTCTAGTTTTTTTAGCTCGGATTTGTAGGCGGCAGGCTCGTTGCATAGCAGCAAAATTCCGTTCATTGATCGATCCTTTTAAATGAGATGGGCAATTGTAGCAAAATTTTGCTTGTGTGTTAATCAAAGATTTATAATGAGGGTTTAGAATTTGATAACTTTCAACAAAGGAGTGGCTATGAAAAATTTAGTGATTTTGGCTCTTTTTGTGAGCCTTGCCTTGGCAAAAATCAATATAAACGAAGCTAGTCGCTACGAGCTGATGACGATCGGCGGGCTTGATGCGGGCAGAGCGGATATGCTGATCAAATATCGCGAAAAGCGCGAAATTTCAAGCGTCGATGAGCTAAAAATTATCAGCGGCTTCGCAGGCTACGATACCACCAAACTACAACAAAGCTTTGAAATGTCTGCTAGAGTTTATACGCAGCAGCAGGAGCAGCCCGTTCGCGACGTAGTTGTGATCGAAAAGACCCGCACCCGCACGGTTTACGGAGGTTCTACTTACAGACGCGTGGAAAATTACGGAAACGGCATTACTATTACCGAAACCGGCACTTTTCCGCCGCCTCCTCCGCGAGGGCATGGTAGGCGCGGCGGCATGATGCCTCCTCCCCCGCCACCGCCTCCTGGTGGTATGATGCCCCCTCCCCCGCCACCGCCACCTGGTGGTATGATGCCGCCACCTCCCCCGCCTCCTGGCGGCATGATGCCTCCTCCGCCTCCACCACCTCCGCCGCCGCATGGAGGGATAAAACCGCCTCCACCGCCTCCACCCGATGACTATCACCACAGAAGCCATAGCGGTACGGGCTCTGGTGAGGCAAGTGGGGGCTCTCGCCGTAATGTTCCGGTGCCTATGCATATGGGAACGATCCGCTCGAAAAGATCCAGCAGCACCACAAGCTTCGGCAATTGCGATCCGCAAAGCGGCGACTGCGTTAGTGTCGGTGTGCAATAGGGTTTTTAAAATTTAATTTTACGCGGGCGGAATTTTAGAATTTTATAATCGAGATTCCGCCCGTCCTAAATTTACGGCTAAATTTTAAAATTTTGTAGCAATGGAATTTAAAATTTACGCAGGTATTGCTTCGCGCTACGATAAAACTCCAAAAGATTTTGTGAATTAAATCCAAATCTAGCGCGGCAAAATTTCAAACTAAAATTCTGCGTTAAAACCGATGCGTCGAGTTTTGTCGCGATAAAATTCCACATTTTAAAATTTTAAATTTCAAAATCTCATCTGTTTTAAATTTATGGCTAAATTTTAAAATTTTACTTTTCTACCATCGTTAAATTTAGAAATTTCGCTCCGCTTATTCCGTCATTAAATTTAAAATTTCACTCGATCCGCCGCCTTAAATTCGTAAAATTTATATACAAAATAATATAATCACAAAATTATTCCAACGAAACAGGATGGGCGTATGAAAGAAATTAGCGGATCGCAGATGATCGTGGAGGCGTTGCGGCAGGAGGGGGTCGAGGTTGTTTTCGGCTATCCCGGCGGCGCGGCGCTAAACATATACGATGAAATTTACAAACAAAAATACTTCAGACACATTTTGGTGCGCCACGAGCAGGCCGCGGCGATGGCTGCGGACGGATACGCGCGCGCTAGCGGCAAGGTCGGCGTGGCGTTCGTCACGAGCGGTCCTGGATTTACGAACGCGCTTACGGGGCTTGCTACGGCGTATAGCGATAGCATCCCGATCGTGCTTATCAGCGGTCAGGTGGCGACCTCGCTTATCGGCACCGACGCCTTTCAAGAGATCGATGCGATTGGAATTTCACGCCCCTGCGTCAAACACAACTATCTAGTTAAAACGATCGAAGAGCTGCCTAGAATTTTAAAAGAAGCCTTTTATATCGCTCGCAGCGGCAGACCTGGACCCGTGCATGTCGATGTGCCGAAGGACGTGACGGCGAAGCTGGGCGTTTTTGAATATCCTAGCGAAATCAAGATGCAGACTTACAAGCCGAATTATAAGGGAAATTCTAAACAGATCAAAAAAGCCGTCGAGCTAATCGCAAGCTGCAAAAAGCCTATCCTCTACATCGGAGGCGGCGTTATCAGCGCGGGTGCAAGCGAGCTGGTGCGCGAGCTTAGCGAGTTTGCGCAGATCCCTGTCATTGAAACCCTTATGGCGCTGGGGGCTATGCGAAGCGATGATAAAAACCGCCTCGGTATGGTAGGAATGCATGGCAGCTACGCCGCAAATATGGCGCTTAGCGAGTCGGATCTGATAATCTGCTTGGGCGCGAGATTTGACGATCGCGTCACCGGAAAGCTAAGTGAATTCGGCAAAAACGCAAAGATCATCCACGTCGATATCGATCCTAGCTCGATCTCAAAGATCATAAACGCGGATTATCCGATCGTGGGCGATGTGAAATCGGTGCTAGAGGAGATGCTGCCGCGCATTAAAAGCGAGGTCAGCCCTGCAAATTTCGAGCAGTGGCGCGAGCTTATCCGCAAATACGATGAAATTCACCCGCTTAAATTTAACGACAGCGATGAAATTTTAAAGCCGCAGTGGGTTATCCAAAGTACCGCAAAAATCGCGGGCGAGGATGCTATCATCGCTACGGACGTGGGGCAGCATCAGATGTGGGTCGCGCAGTTTTATCCGTTTTGCAAGCCGCGCACTCTGCTAAGTAGCGGCGGGCAGGGCACGATGGGATACGGTCTACCCGCAGCATTGGGCGCGAAGGCCTATGCGGGAGATAGACCGGTTATAAATTTCAGCGGTGACGGCTCGATTTTGATGAATATCCAAGAGCTGATGACTGCTAGCGCGAGCGGCCTAAACGTCGTAAATATCGTATTAAACAACAATTTCTTAGGCATGGTGCGGCAGTGGCAGAGCCTATTTTACGGGCAGCGTTTCTCATCGACCGATCTTAGCTCGCAGCCCGATTTCGTAAAGCTTGTCGAGGGCTTCGGCGGCGTGGGCTTTAGCGTTAGCACCAAAGCGGAATTTGAAGATGCGCTAAAGCAAGCTCTTGCTAGCAAAAAGGTGAGCGTTATCGAGGCTAAGATTGATCGCTTCGAAAACGTCTGGCCGATGGTGCCCGCAGGCGGCGCGCTTTATAATATGATTTTTGAGCAGGAGTCGTAAAAATGAATAGCATAAGAAGAGTAATATCGGTCGTCGTTACCGATGAGCACGGCGTTTTGTCGCGGATCTCGGGGCTTTTTGCGGGGCGCGGCTATAATATCGACAGCCTCACCGTTGCGCCGATCCCAAATACTGGTCTATCGCGCCTTAGCATCGTTACTTCGGGCGACGAGCGCGTCATAGAGCAGATCACTAAGCAGCTTCATAAGCTAATCCCCGTCTACAAGGTCATCGATGATGCAAAATTCGTCGAAAAGGAGATGGTTTTGGTAAAGATCGCGCTGGGCGAAAATTTAGCAGGGCTTGACGCCGTTTTAAAAGCCTACAACGGTAGCATCGCAAACAGCGACGACAGCAAGATCGTCATCATGGCGTGCGACGACGCAGACCGCATCGACGGCTTTTTAAAGACGATAAAAAAATACAATCCGATCGACGTCGTCCGCGGCGGCAGCGTCGCGCTGGATATGTAAGCGGCGATAAAATTTAATCAAAGGAGCGCAAATGAAATTATCTAAAATTGCTGAAATTTTAAATATAGAGCTTAGTGGGGCGGACGCGGAGATTACCGCGATAAATTCGCTTCAAAACGCAAGGCAAAGCGAGCTGAGCTACTGCGATAGCGACAAAAACGAGAAATTTTTATCCGCCACCAAAGCGGCCGCCGTATTGGTAAAGTGCGGCACCGTAACCCCAAACGGCGTGCGAGCGCTGGAGTGCGAAAACCCGCACCTGGCCTTTGCGATCTTAAGCGCGTATTTTGCCAAGCCCCTCATTCGCAAGGGTGCGCCCGCAAAGATCGCCGCTAGCGCGCAGATCGGGCAGAGCGTGCATATCGGCGTAAATTCCACGATCGGCGAGGATTGCGTCATTTTAAGCGGCGCGTATATCGGCGATGATGTGCATATCGGAGACGGCTGCGTGATCCACGCAAACGCCGTCATCTACAATGACACGATCATCGGCGAGCGCTGCGTGATCCACGCAAACGCCGTCATCGGAAGCGACGGCTTCGGCTACGCGCACACCAAAACGGGCGAGCACGTTAAAATTTATCATAACGGCAACGTCGTGCTGCAAGACGAGGTTGAGATCGGCGCGTGCACGACGATCGACCGCGCGGTGTTCGGCTCGACGATCGTTAAGCGCGGCAGCAAGATCGACAATCTCGTTCAGATCGGGCACAACTGCGAGCTAGGGCAAAACTGCCTCATCGTCTCTCAGGTGGGGCTTGCGGGCTCGACGACGCTTGGGCGCAACGTCGTGATGGGCGGACAGAGCGGCAGCGGCGGGCACGTAAGCGTAGGTGATTTCGCTCAGATCGCGGCGCGCGGTGGCATAAGTAAGGATCTGGCGGGCGGCAAAAACTACGCAGGGCATCCTATAATGGAGCTTAGCGAGTGGTTTAAGCTGCAGGCTAAGATCGTTAGATTTTTTAGAGATAAAAAGCGGGACTAACCGCTGGCGCTATTTCGGCGCAGTTATGATCGCTGCGGCGGTAAATTTTGCTAGTTCATCGGCAAAATTCTGTCCGCGCTTTTTTTGCCGTACAGGCGCGCGAGAGTGAAATTTTGCCAGGCAAAGATTTTATTCGCACACTCTGTCGCTTTGCAAACGGCGTGATATGAAACGAAAAGGTGTTTGCGGCGACAGCGCCCGTATTCGCTCATATCACGAGGTATTAGAATTTAGCGCGCATAAGAATTAAAATTTAATGCAGATGTGTCCGCGCTCTTTTTTGATTGCGCCTTGTCTTATTTGCACCATGGACGCTAAATTTAATGGTTTTGCTTGCGCGCAGTATCTTTCAAGCGCCGTCAAAGGGGTAAAATGCTAAAAATAGATATGCTAAATTTTCTTCGCTCGGGCGAGTTTGCAGGCGTAGGAAGCGGCTTGAGCTGCGCGCAGATCGCCTCGATGTTTGGCCCTGCGGACGCAAGCTTTAAGAGCGCTGGAGCTGAAATTTTAAAATACGGCGCCTTTGAGTTTCACTTTTTTCAGGACGAAATTTTTATGATTTTTTCGGATCATTTTAGAAGCGAGCCTCTGGATTTCGGCGGCGGCAGGGCGCAGCAAATCGAAATAGAGCCTTGGATATTTAGCGGAGCCCCTATTGATCTTGCGACCGTAAAAAGCGCTTTAAATCGCGAGCGGATCGAGTATCACGAGCGCGAAACGGATGATGGTTTAGAGATAGGCTTAAACAGCGGCGTTACGCTTGCGTTTGAAAGCTTAAGCGGGTTGGGCGAGCCGCGCGGATACGAGCTTGCCGCATTTTGGATAAAATTTTAACCGGAAAAGCGTGGGCGAAATCTAGGTAACAAAGTAAAATTTAGCCGAGTGAAAATAAGCGGCCGCTTGGGTAAAACTTGACCGAAAATAGCAAAATTGCGCGGATGAAATTTAATGAGCAAGGATTTAGGCGAAATTTTAACGCAAAACCCGTAATTACCCATAAATCGGCATTGTGAGCACTTGTGCATCTATATCGCAGGCTTTGTTTATTCGCGCTGTATGTTTGCTCATCTATCTCACAAACGTCCTACTGGGTTCATTCTGCGCTAGCTCGAGATATTTTTTAAAATTTCAAAGCAGGATTTGATTAAAATTTAATAAAACTCGCCAAAGGCAATCGATCCGGAGGCTGAAAGATCTTCAAATAGATCTTAAATTATATTCACTTGATAAAATTTTTTAAAACATTATTAGTATTATTTTATAAAAACTATTGATTTATTTAACCCACTTTTGATAAACTATCGCATCAATTTTACCGCAAAGGAAACACAGATGGATCAAAATTCCCCCCTATATAAGGTGCTTAATTGCCTGTCCAATTCGCAAAGCATATTTGTAAATTGCATAAGGTTTGCAATTTTCGTCGTCATGATCTGGATAGGCGGCCTAAAAGTCGTGCAGTATGAGGCGGACGGCATCGTGCCTTTCGTCACGAACAGTCCGTTTTTCAGCTATCTGATGAAAAATAAAGACGTAGTCGACAACGGCAAGGGCAAAATGGTCGCGGAGTATAATCTACACAAAAACCCCGAAGGCTTGGTCGTGCCGGATAATATCAAATGGCATAAATCAAACGGCACCTACACGGCTTCTTACATTATCGGCGCGACGATTTGCTCGATCGGCATCTTGATGCTGCTTGGCATATGGTTCCCAAAAATTGGCGTCGTAGGCGGACTTTTGACCTTCGGTATGGCTATCGTTACGCTATCGTTTTTGATAACGACGCCCGAAACTTGGGTACCGAATTTGGGCAATCCCGCTCTCGGTATAACAGAGAGCCCGAACCACGGCTTCCCGTATCTCTCGGGCGCGGGCAGGCTGGTGATAAAAGATTTGATAATGATGTGCGGCGGTTTGATAGCGGCTGCGGATGCAGCTAAAAGGTGGCTACAAAGTCTTTCGAAGTAAATTATAAAGCTAAAATTCTACCTCGCGGCGGGCGCAGGGCTAAATTTAAATTTTACCGCCGCGAGCGCTAAATTTAACGCTCCGGCAGTTTTGTCTATAAGCTAAAATACGCAGCATTAAATTTCGCCGTTGCGCTTCGCAATGCGCTAATCTGCGGTCTAATTTTCTTTGAAGCAAAAGAGCTTAATTGTGGCCGCCTCTCTAAATTCTCCGATTTGCTCCTCGCGGCGTCTTAATTGAGCGCGATGTAGCCCGTGCTTTTATGCGACGATGTGAAATTTTGTAACAAATATAGATTTAAAAGCCGTGCTCGCATAAATTTTGCAGTCAAATTCGGTGCCGACGGATGCGCTGAAATCTGCACCGATAGGCGCGGATAGGCGCAGGTAGGAGTTCTGCATTTTGGAGATTAAATACCCTCTCGGTCAAAGCCGGTCGAGCTGTTTTTGAGAGTCACATATCGATAGGCGCTTGTAAAAAATTTCAAAGCAGGAGGCTGATGCGTGATTGGGTATTGCTCTGTGCAGATATTGGAGGGCACGATCAAAGCGACGAATTTAAAAAGAGAACCTACTTTTTTATTAGAAAATTTAGCCCAAATTTAGGGCTAAATTTCACGTGCTTTCTAATTTTTCTCGGCTAATTTTTTCTCGATAAGTTTTAAAATTTCATCCGCGCTTACGCTCTGCCGCTTTAGGCCTGCACGGGTGATGAACTCGACGCTTCCTTCCGCTAGGGCCTTGCCCGCGAGCACTGCGTACGGAAAGCCCATCAGCTCGAAGTCGTTCATCTTCACGCCGAAGCGCTCTGCGCGATCGT
>NZ_CALHIK010000144.1 GCF_938030785.1 uncultured Campylobacter sp. | reverse complement strand
TTATTTAAACGCCGCGAAGCTCATAAAATTTGCCCATTTAAAGATACTCTCGACGCGCTTAAAGCCCGCGCTTAGCGCCAAGGCGTGGTTTTCCATCTCGGTGTAGGGTACGAGCACGTTTTCAAGCGCCTCTCGTTTTTGTGCGATCTCGTAGCGCGAGTAGCCCTGCGCGCGCTTGTAATCCTCGTAAATTTCGATCATCTGACGCGCGAGCCCAGGCTCTTCGTAGATAATCTTTTCGCTAAAGATCAAAACCCCGCCCTCGCGCAATCCGTCGTAAATTTTACTCACGAGCGCAGCGCGGCGCGGCGGTCTGATAAATTGTAGCGTGTAGTTTATGATCACGGCGTCGCAGTCCGCGAAGCTCGCATCCAGCACGTCCGATACGCTAAGCTCGAGCTCGGCGCCGAACGCCGCCGCCTTGGCGCGGGCGTTTTGTATCATCGCTTCCGAGCTGTCGATGCCGCACAGCCGCAGATCTGGGCGCAGCGCAAACAGCGCCAGCAGCGCGGTCGCAGTCGAGCAGCCAAGATCGATCACGCGGGCCTTTTGCGGCAGTATCCGCGCCAAAAGCTCGCTGCTAAGCCGCGTGCTGGCCTCGTAAAACGGCACGCTGCGGCCGATCATATCATCAAAAACCGACGCGACGCTGGCGTCAAACTCAAACTGCTTTTTGATAGGCTCTTTAAAAATTTCGTCTTTCATCTGTTTCCTTTTTTGCTTTGCTATTCGCGCGGTACCCGTCTTGCGGCCGCCGAGCACGGAATTTTCGCCGCACTTGCCCGTGCGGATCGCCTAAATTTCAGACGCGGCGCGCTTTTGGTTGCGGACGCGCTACGTCTTGGCTCGCGTCGAGCTTCGAGCCGTAATCTAGTCGGCGCGGAATTTACGCGAGCAAATTTTACTCCGCTTGGCAACTTTACGAGCCTAGAGCTCGCGCCGTTAAACTTTGGCGCTTAAATTTTATGCCGCCAAATTTTGCACCTCTAAACCAGCTTCTTCGAATTCTTTAAACATGGGCGCATAATGCTCAAGAGCTCTGCAAGCAGAATTTCGTAAGCGTTTTACGATTTTGCGCATCGCAAATTTTAAGCTCGGTAAAATCTGCGCCTGGCTAGACGCGAAATTTAGCCGCTTAGCTCCTGTTTTGCATTCAATGGTTAGCCGCTAATTTTGACTTGCGCTAGTAGCTAAATTTGCGCCATCGCTAATCTTGCCGCAGCTTGCGTCGGCTTCGCATACTCAAGCCAAAAGCGCATTAAGGCTCCGAGAGCGGAAAGCGCTACTAAATTTCGCAGTCTTGCAAAATCCGCTCCGCTTCAGCGGCGTCTTTTAAAATTTGCTCTTTAAGTCGCGCCGGATCGGTAAATTTTTGATTTTCGCGTATAAATTTTATAAATTTCACGCAGGCAAATTTCGCGCCGCTGTTTTTGCACGCCACCTCTAAATTTTTATTCTCGGCGCCCAAGCTCTCGCTCGCCGCAAAATTCTGCGTAGAAATTTCGGCCGAATTACGCGCTGAAATTTCATCTAAATTTTGCGCAGAATCTGCAGCTTGTCCCCCGCAGCACGGCGCGCGATCTTGCTCGGAATTTACAGCCTCGAAGCCCGTAAAGTCCCCCAAAATGTGAGTTTCAAGCGCGAAAGCCCCGTCGGTGCTAAGGCGTTCTCCTACAAAGCTCACGCTTTTGTATCTTGCGCCGCGCACGCTCGTGACGGTTGCGTAAACGCCGCTTTTTGGGATAAAAAACCAACCGGGCTCGAGATTTAGCGTCGCTACAAACTCCCGCGCCCCGCGCCCCTGGCCGTGCACGATCCGTCCGCAGAGCTCATAATCCCGCCCTAAAAGCTCCGCCGCCTCTTCGCACCTTCCGCGCGATAAAAGATCCTTGATCCTGCTTGAATGCACGCCGCTGCCGCCCAAACAAAACTCCCCTACGACGCAGGTTTGTCCGCGAAATTCGCGCTGCAAAAACTCCACTCCGCAGGCTCGATCGCGCCCGAATCTAAAATCCTCGCCGACGACGATCTTTTGTAAATTTATGAAATTTTGCCCTAAAAGCTCGATAAATTCGCCTCCGCTTAGGTTTTTGATTTTGCTAAGTTCGCAGTAAAATATTTTTTTCTGCGTGAATGCGCTGCGAAACGCAAAGGGCGTGAGCTTGCTTCCAATGCCCGTCAAAACCACGATTATAGCGCCATGCTCGCCTAAATTTTCAAATAATTTTTGATGCCCCAGATGCATGCCGTCGAAATTTCCGATCGCTACGGCGTGAACTTCCTCACGGGCAGCGTTTTGCGGCGAGGCAAAAATTTCGCCCCGCTCAAATTCCGCTTTTAAAATTTCGCGCAGACCCTCGCTGCAAGGCATTAAAGCTTCGCTCTCCAGATGGCTCTCGCTCTCTTGCAAAGGAGCTTTGGGCGGGTTTTGTTTTAAAAGCTCATCCATTATTTATGCTTCGTCCAGACGATTTTTTTGGTGTCGTAGCCGCTGTGTTTAGCTTTTTTTAGATAGACGATGCGGATCGGCTCGGGCAGGGTTTTGCTACGCGAGAGGATATACAACTCGCTCGTATCGGGGCCGAAGATTAGGGCGTAGCGATAGTCGCCGTCGACTTGCGCCACACGGTAAGTGGTATCCGAAATGAACCCTTTTTGATAGAGCAGGCCTACGCTTTTATCGCCCGCGAACTCCAGTACGTGCTGCTCGTTTTTGATTTTGCCCGAGCTCGTTTGGGCTGATTTTAGGAGGTTGATGGTGGAATTTTTATCGACGAAGCACTCGTATGCGGTGTTTTGCAGATCGTCGTCGCTGCCCTTCATGCGGGCGATCTCGTACCAACCGCCGCTAAATTTATCGATGTCGAAGTTTTTTACGATCGGCGCTTTTGGGCTCAGACTTTTGGCGCATGAGCCCAAAAATAGCGCGCAAAACGCCAAGATAATTAAGCTTTTAAATTTCATCGTTCATCCTTTTTAGAAGATAGAAAAATTCTTGATTTCCCTCTTTGCCCGTGATCTTACAGGCGCCGGTATGCAGCACGGTAAGCCCCAGTTCGGCGCATAGCCGCTCAAATTTCGCCCGCGCGACGTACGCCGCTTTTTCATCCTTGAGCATGCCTTTTTTATTTCGCTTCGCCTCCGCGCCCACCTCAAATTGCGGCTTAAATAGCACGATGAGAGCGCTTTTTGCAAGGCGCGCGAGGCTTTTTAGGATCAAATTTAGCGAGATGAAGCTCACGTCGCAGGTGATGAGATCAAATTTTTTCTTGCTCGCAAACTTCCTGATGTCGGTGTTTTCGCGCACGATCACGCGGGGATCGCGTCGCAAAATTTCGCTTAGCTGCGAGCTGCCGACGTCAAGTGCGGTCACGCTCTTTGCGCCGCGCTGAAGCAAAATCTGCACAAATCCACCCGTGCTACTACCCACGTCCAAAACATCGGCTCCCGCTAAATTTAAAACCTCCTTTTGAGAAGGCTTTGTTTGTACCGGCTCAGCACCGCCTTCTCTGCGGCACGCACCCGCCTTGCCGCCCGATTTGGAGGCTGTCGCCGCATTTGAAATCTCTGTCGTTTCGGCGTCTGCGTCCGTTTGCAAAAGTCCTGCCGTCTCGGCGCCTGTGCTCATCTGTAAAAATTCCACTGTTTGCGTACCTGCACCGGTTTGTAAGAGCTCCGCCGTCTCGGCGCTAGTTTTTGCGTTACAGATCGCCTTAATATTTGTTTCTGCGATCTTTGCCGCTGTCGCGCTTGGAATTTCGGTCGTCTCGTTCGCGTTTAAAATTTTTTTCGTAGCCGCAAAATCTGCACTTGAAATTTGCGTCGTTACTCTGTACGTTTTTTGCATCGCTACCGCTTTGCTATCCGCGCTCTTTGCGGCACTGCATGGCTTTGAAATTTCTGCCGCCATGCTAGGCGAATTTGCGCCGCAGCTTGCTAAAAGCCCGTTTTCGGCAAGCTCATCCAGAAAGCCCGCAAGCTTGAGCGCGCCCCTACTTACGTAAATTTGATCAATCGCGCTGATTTCGCCGCTCTGCTCGGGCGCGATCTGCGCAGAGGGCCTGTTTTGCACGGCGCCTCGCAGCAAAATTTTATCCTGTTTTATCAGCGCGGCGGCCTGATTTCTGCTGATTTTAAGCGTGTTTGCAACGAGCAGATCAAATCTCATTTTGCTTTTTCTCCGCGCCGCGATGAAATTTTAGAGCTTGCGCAGTTTTTATGTGGCCTTGAGCTTAAAACTTTATCGCACAAAGCAAAGCCGCGCGCAGCAGTGCCGCAAGGCTCAAATTTCAGCCAGCTGCACGCCGTAAATTTAGCCATACTGCGCGTTGCAAATTTTAGCTCGCCGTGCGTTGCAAATTTTATCTCGTCGCTAGCGAAAATTTTAAAATTTTTTCTATCGGCGCAGTGTTTGTGCGCCGTAAAATTTTTAAAATTCTCGCGCTTTGTAAAACACGCAAGCACCGCAGGACGGAGGTTGCTTTTGAAATTTAATCCTGCGCCGTTTGCGTGCAGATTTGGTGCCGAGCAAAAAACCTTCACTCGCCGCTCCCCGCAAGCGCTTCAGGCTCGCTCTTATCAGGTGGATTTGCGCCAGGCGTCGCCGAGCTCGCAAGCGCTTCAAACTCGCTCTCGTCGATCACCCGCACGCCGAGTGAGCGAGCTTTTTGCAGCTTGGAGCCAGCGTCCTCTCCCGCAAGCACGAAGTCGGTCTTGGCAGATACCGAGCCCTGCACCTTCGCGCCCATCGCCAAAAGTCTGGCCTTAAACTCGTCGCGCGGACGGCTGAGCGTGCCCGTGATGACGACGCTGCGGTCCGTGAAGGCGCTTTTGGCGGTCTGTGTCTCTGGGGGGCGCGGGTTGATGATTTCGCTTAAATTTAGAATTTTTTCGCGATTTATCTTGCAAAACTCCGCTAGGCTCCTTGCCATCGCCTCTCCAAAGCCCTCCAGCCGCAGAATTTCATCCTCGCTCGCATCCAGCCAATCCTGCCCGAACGCTGCGGCGATCTTGCGCGCGGCCACCTCGCCGATGTGCTCGATCCCTAAAGAAGCGATGAAGCGCTCAAGCGGCGCGTTTTTGCTCGCGTTTATCGCGCCCAAAAGATTTGAAATTTTTTTATCCGCAAAGCCCTCAAGATCCGCCAAATCCTGCACGCCGAGGGCGTAAATGTCGCCGATCTTTGAAATTTTGCCGCTTTCAAAAAGCTGCGTAATCGTCGCGTCGCTTAGCCCTTCAATATTCATGCATTTTTTGGAGCAGAAATAGATCAGCGAGCCTATCACACGCGCCTTGCAATCGAGGTTTTGACACTTTATGAGTGCGCCTTCGTCAAGCAGCTTCTCGCCGCAAACCGGGCAGCGACCCGGGCGCGAAATTTCGCTCTGCGTGCCGTCTCTGCGCTGTTTGTAAACGCTCGTGATCTTCGGGATCACGTCGCCGCTGCGGATGATGCCCACGAAGTCGTTTTTCATCAGCCCAAGTCGTGCGATCTCGTCGAAATTATGAAGCGTCGCGTTTGAAACGTTCGCGCCGTCGATATTTACGCTATCTACGACAGCTACTGGGGTAACCGCGCCGGTACGACCGACCTGCAGATTGATCTCGCGTAGCCGCGTTACCTTTTCGACCGCAGGAAATTTATACGCGACCATAAAGCGCGGGAATTTCACCGTATAGCCCATCTGCGCGCACTTTGAAAGCTCGTTTACGCGGATTACCATACCGTCAAGCATCAGATCTTTGCTTGCGCGCATGCTATGCAGCGCCTCGTACGCACTCCTGATCTCGCTCGCGCCCGAACAGATGCGGCAAAACTCGTCGCGTAAAAAACCAAGGCTGCGCACAAACTCCATTATCTGCGAGTGCAGCGCAAAGCCTAACGAATGCTCGCCCACTCCCCACGGGATAAATTTTAGTTTCCGCTTCGCTACGATCGCGCTATCTAGCTGGCGCAGGCTGCCTGCGGCGGCGTTGCGCGGGTTTGAAAACAGGCTCTCGCCGTTTGCGGCGCGCTCGTCGTTTAGCGCGTCAAAATCGCTCTTGGCGATCAGCGTCTCGCCGCGGATCTCGATCCTTTGCGCGTAGGGGATCTGAAGCGGCACCGATTTGATCGCTCTTGCGTTTTGCGTCACGTCCTCGCCCACGAGCCCGTCGCCGCGCGTCGCCGCGCTTATCAGCACGCCGCCTTCGTAGGTTAAATTTAAGCTTGCGCCGTCAAATTTTGGCTCGACGTAAAACTGCGCGCCGCTCTTCTCGCCGCGAGCTAGCCACGCCAAAAGGTCCGCGTCGTCGAAAATATCCTCCATCGACCACATCTGCGCGCCGTGAGCGAGCTTGGAAAAGCCCTCGCTGATCGCGCCTCCGATGCGCTTTGTGGGCGAGTAGGGCAGCGCGAGCTCGGGGTTTTGCTCCTCAAATTTCTCCGCCTTCGAATAAAGCTCGTCGTACTCCTCGTCGCTTGCGATCGGCTTATCGTCGGTGTAATATGCCCGCGCCCACGCATTTAGCGTATCTATTGCGGATCTGTATTCATCGTAATTCATCTTGCGCTCGCATCTTTAAATTTTAAAATTCTGCGCTCCGTTAAAATTTCGCGTTGCGTTAGAATTTTACGCTCCGCGGCAGGCTTCTGTACCCCAAACGCTGCGCCGCATAACGAGTAAATTTTAAATTCCATTGCCGAACTCCTTTAGCGCGCGCTCGTAATCAGCCGGCGTATCGATGCCGATGCTGGCAGTCTCGATGCCGAGCATCGCGATCTTTTCACCGGCGCTTATGGCGCGAAGCTGCTCGAGTTTTTCGGTATCTTCCAGCACCGAGGCGGGCAGGGCGCAAAAGCGCTTTAAATTTCGCACGCTGTATGCGTAGATGCCGATGTGTCCGAGATAGCACTCGCATGCCGCGCGCGGGTAAGGGATGAGCGAGCGTGAAAAATAGATCGCAAAGCCCGCGTTATCGAGCACGAGCTTGACTAAATTTGGATCTTCGGCCGCCTGCTGGCTTATGTATTTGTAGCAGCTTGCCATAAATGCGCCCTTTTGTGCGATCATGGCGTTGGCGAAATCTTTAAATTTAATCAAATTTTCGCTCTCAAAAAAGGGCTCGTCGGCTTGGATATTGATGATGATCTCATCCTCCGCAAGCGCTGCGTTTGCGACCGCTTCAGCGATGCGATCGGTGCCGCTTTGATGCTCGCGCGCGGTAAGAACGGCGTCAAAGCCGTAATCTTGCGCGATCTTTAAAATTTGCGGCTCATCCACGGCGATTAGCACGCGGTCTGCTTTGGCGGCATTTTGAGCCGTTTTGATAAACATTGGCACGCTGCCGAACTCACATAAAATTTTATTTTTAAAGCGCGTCGAAGCAAGGCGCGCGGGGATTACTATCATTTTTTGATCCACTCCATTATGGCGTTTTTGATCTCGCTTTGCTCCACGACGCCGGAGTGCACCTGCGGCGCGCTAAAAAGGCGCGAGATCTGCGGCGGAATATCGCTGCGAAATTCCTTAGAAAGCGCGATCATATCGGCTCGCTCGTCCTCGCAAGCCCTGCCTTTGATCGCGCCGATCATCGACGGCGTAAATTTAATCCACTTCGCCGTCGAGATGACGAGATTTAGGCGGCTTTCGTCAAGTAGCTTAAAGCAGGTCGCCGTGTGCGGGTCGATCAGCACGCCGCGGCTGCTCTCTTGCTTGATAAATTTAGCGCACTGCGCATCGTCGCAAAAATCCGCCTCAAAAATCTCCTGCAGCTTCGCAAGCTCGCTCGCGCTAAGCTGATAAAATTTATCTCGCGCCAGGCTTTGCATCAGCTCGCTCGTGCGCGCATCGCCGAACATATCGCTAAGTAGCCGCTCGACGTTGGAGCTAATCAAAATATCCATCGCAGGGCTGATCGTGCGGATGAGCTCGCGCCCGCGCAGATCGTAGATGCCGCGCGTAAAAAGCTCGGTCAGGATATTGTTCGCGTTTGAAGCGATCTTGATTTTGCCGATCTTTGCGCCCATTTTTTTGGCGAAATACGCTCCCAGCGCGTTGCCGAAATTTCCGCTAGGCACTATGACGTCGAAGGTGTTAAATTTAGCGCTCTGTTTTACGCTCTGCGCGCCGCTTGCGCTCGCTGCGGAGCCAAAATTTTTGCCGCACGCCGCGCACTGATCGCTTTGCTTTAAATTTTGATCTGGGCTCAATACGCCGTGCTTTGAGAAATAGATGCTAGCATAGAGGTAGTAGATGATCTGAAATAAAATTCTGCCGAAATTTACCGAGTTTGCGGCGCTTAGATTTAAATTCGCTCGCGCGAGCTCGTTTCTGAAATCCTCGTCAGCCAGTAGCGATTTTAGCGCGCGTTGCGTATCGTCGAAGTTGCCGCGCACGCCTAAAATTTTAAGATTTGCCGCGCTTTGCTTTACCATCTGCTGGCGCTGTATCTCGCTCGTGCCGCCCTGCGGGTAGAGGCAGACCGCTTTGATGTTTTCATCGTCCGCAAAAGCCTCCAGCGTCGCAGGCCCCGTGTCGCCGCTCGTGGCGCACATTATTAAAAATTTTTCATTCCTGGATTTTGCGATGCTTTTTAAAAGCGCGCCGAAGGGCTGCAGCGCCATATCCTTAAACGCAAGCGTCGGGCCGTGGTAAAGCTCCAAAATATAGGCGTTCTCGCTTAGTTTTTTGATCTGGACGGGGCAGGCGGGGTTTTCAAATTTATCGTAGCGCCTTAGCGCGCTCTCAAAAACCTCGCTGCTTACGTCAAAATCGAAGCTCTCGATGATTTTAAGCGCGATCTGTTTGTAGCTCAGATCCTCGCACTGCTTAAAAAAATCCTCGCTTAAAAGCGGCAGCCGCTCTGGGCTGAAAAGCCCGCCGCCGCGCGCGCTCGGATTTAGCAGCGCGTAGCTAAGATCTGCTTTTTGCGAAAAATCTCTCGTTGAAACCAGTTTCATCTTTTTCCTTTTTAAAATTTTAAAATTTACGCCTGCCTAGGCGCTTTAAATTTGATCGTTTAGACTTTTTACACGGACTTGCGGCATTGTCGCTTTAAGCCTACCGCCTCCGCGCCCGCGCCTAAATTTCTTCCTTTATCAAACTTCCTATGCCGCCGTCGGTGAAAAGCTCAAGCAGGATCGAGTGCGGAATTTTGCCGTTGATGATATGCGCGGCATTCGCGCCGTTTCGCACGCATTGCAGGCATGCATCGACCTTTGGGATCATGCCGCCTGCGATCGTGCCGTCCTTTTTAAGTTTCGAAATGAGCGCGGCATCGAGCTTGCTGATCAAATTCCCCTCTTTATCGAGCACTCCGTCAATGTCGCTTAAAAATATCGCCTTGCTCGCTTTTAGTGCGGCTGCGATCCTGCTGGCGCAGAGATCGGCGTTGATATTAAAGCTCACGTTTTCATCCGTCTCGCCGCCCGCAAGCGGGGCGATTACCGGCAGATAGTCCTTTTGCAACAGGTCGTTTATCAGTTTGGTGTTTACCTCGGTGATCTCGCCTACGAATCCGTATTTTTTCTCATCGAGGAATTTTGCTTTCAAAAGCCCGCCGTCCTTGCCGCTGATGCCGATCGCAGGCGCGCCGTTTTGGTTCAAAAGCGCCGTGATCTCTTTATTCACCGCGCCGCTTAGCACCATCTCGGTAATTTCGATCGCGTCTTTATTCGTTATGCGAAGCCCGTCCCTGAACTCGCTGCGCACGCCGATCTTATCCAGGGTCTGATTGATCTTTTTGCCGCCGCCGTGCACGACGATGATCTTGATGCCGACCATATGCAAAAGCACGATGTCGCGGGCAAAATCAAGCTTGAGCGCATCGTCGGTTTGCGCCGCGCCGCCGTATTTGACGACGAAAATTTTATCTCTAAATTTACGGATATAGGGCAGCGCGGAGATGATGACTTCGGCGGTTTTGCTCTTTTTTATCATAAAATTCCTTTAAAAACCTTATTTTATCATAGCTTGGTTTATGTAGTTTTGAATTTCGCGGATAAAGTTTTCGCTTAGCTTTAAATTTAGCAAAATCACCGAAATTTCTACGTCCAAATCCCTTAATTTCACGTAATCTTTCGCCGTGCAAAGGATATGCTCCGCATCCTCGCGCCTTAACAGCTCTAAAATCTGCTCTTTTTTGAAATCATAATGGTCGGGGAAAAATGCGTGAGCTTTTGCGAGCGGCAAAAACTCTTGCAAGCGCCAAGGCTTGGCGATGGCGCTGATTAAAATCGTGCGGGATTTTTCAAAACCAGCCTCTTTGGAATTTAAAATTTTATCCGCAGCCGCGGGGTTCAAATTTGAAATTTCATCCGCGGCGGTTTTTAAATTTAAATCCGAAATTTTATCCGCGGCGAGATTTGAAATTTCATCCGCAAGATTTGAAATTTCATCCGTGCCGTTTAGCCCCTCTTGCAGATCCGCCGCCGAAACGATTTTAAGCTCCTGCGAAATGTCGCTCGGAGAGGGTATGAAATCTGCAAATTTATAAAAAAACGGCGGGTAGCGATACGCGGCGAACGGCAGGCAAAAGGGCAACTTCGGCGCGCTTTGAGGGCGCAGCAAGATATCAAATTTAGAGATATTAAATTTAGAAAATCCGTCGTCCAAGATCACGAGCTCAAAGCCGAGAGTTTGCGCGCGCAAGATCCCTGCGGCGCGATCTTCGCTGACGATTACGTTTGCGCCGCGCAGAAACAGCGCGTATTCCATCGCCTCATCGCCGCTTTGCCCCACGTCGCAAAGTATCCGCCCGCCGAGCGCTACTTCGAGTAAGCCTCTGCTTTTGCGTCCGTATCCGCGAAGGATGATGCATGTTTTGAGCCCCCCGTTAAATTCTTTAAAAAGCGCCCGCACCAGCGGGGTTTTGCCACTGCCGCCGAGGGTTAAATTTCCGACGCTGATTATTGGAATTTTAAATTTTTGCGGCTTAGCAAAGAGCCTTTTTAGGCAGACGATCAGCGTATAAAGTAGCGATAACGGTGCTAAAATCACCCCTAGCGCAAACCACGCGGGGCTCGGGTCGTATAGGTTTCGCTCGATTAGGAGTTTAAACACGATTTTGCGCTATCTCTTTGATCTGCTCGCAGATGTAGCTCACATCGTCGTCGCTAAGCGCCGTATAGATCGGCAGGGATAAAATTTGCTGATAGTTTTTAAGCGCATTCGGGAAATCATTGACCTTGTAATTATATTTGCTTTTGTAGTAGCTTAGCAGATGCACCGGCACATAGTGCAGCGATACGCTCACTCCGCGCGAGATCAGCGCTTTGGCGAAATCGTCGCGGTTTTTGTCGATCTTTACGATGAATTGAGTATAGATATGCTCCTCGCTGTCGCTTGGAAGCGTCACGTGAGGGCAGTTTGCGAGCTGCTCGCGATACGCTGCGGCGATCTGCTTGCGGCGCTTTATAAAGGCGTCGGTTTTTGCAAACTGAGCTATGGCGTAGGCGGAATTTATGGCGTCAAGATCGTATTTTTGACCGATACGATCGACGTCGTAGGTAAAGGACATATTGCCGTCTTTGTAAAAGGCGTCTCCTACGATGCCGCCGTTTCTTAAAATTTGGGCGGCGCTTGCGATCTCATCGTCGTTCGTGACGAAAAAGCCCGCCGTAGAGATTGCGTCTTGCGCTTGAGGATTGATCTGAAAGCACGATATGAGCGAGCTTTTAAGTGCCCCGATTTTTGCGCCCTTATAGGTAGCGCCCATAGCGCGGCATGCATCGTCTATAAGGATGATATTTTCGCTTTTGGCGACCTCGCTGATGGCGTCTATATCTGCAGCAAGTCCCGCGATGTGCGAGATGAAAGCGCATTTTAGCTTCTTGTGGCGGTTCTGATCTATCGTGCGAGCAAGGCTTTCGCTCGTGATATTAAAGCTTATCGGATCGATATCTACGAAAACGGGCTCTGCGTCGAAGTGGCGGATCACTTCGGCGACGTTGGGGAAGGAATTTACGGAGCATAAAATTTTATCTCCGCGCTTAATATCCATCGCGCAAAGCGCCAGATGCAGCGCCGTCGTGCCGCTCGTGGTAGATACGGCGTGCTTTACGCCGAAATATTTACAAATATCCTCTTCAAAAATTTCGCTATATCTTATATCGCTGTTGTAGAGGGCGCTTTTAATTAAGTCTTCCTCTTTTTTATCGATTTGAGCCTTATAAAACGGTATCTCTTTCATAAATCTCTCCTTAGTGTGCGGGCTCTATGCGAGCCACGGCTGGCATACGTAGTTTGAAGTTGTTTTTTAAAATTTTACGCACGATCAGTTTTACCAGATCTTTATTGTGGTTGGATTTTTTCAGATATTTCAGATCGTCCGCGCCGATCTGCTCGCCCGAGCGAATTTTGACCCTTAAATTAGGCCGCGAAAAAATATCTTTTAGCACGCTATCTAAGATTTCGTAGTCGTATCCGAGATCCTTTTCGTCGCTTTGATTTTCCCATAGATCGGCGCTGGGCGCTTTTTTTATGATCGCATCGTCTATGCATAAAATTTTTCCAAATTTAAACAGATCGGTTTTAAAAATTTCTCCGATCGGATTAAACGCGCAGGCCAGATCGCCGTAGATCGTGCCGTAGCCGAGCATCCGCTCGCTAAGATTGCTCGTGCCTACGACTACTCCGCGTTTTTGCGCGCTGTAATCATAAAGCAAGCTCATGCGTATTCGCGCGGCGAAATTCCCGATGCGAAGCGGGCTTGCGCCTGGATTTAAGGCGATGAAGCCCTCTATAAACGGCGCGATCTCTTTGATCTCGTAGGGGATATTAAAGGATTCGCAGTGAAAGATCGCATCGGCCATATTTTCTAAATTTGAATTACCGCTAGGCAGGATAAGTCCGTAAGTGGGGATCTCCGTAAGAGCACAAAGTGCGGAAACCACGGCGCTGTCAAGACCTCCGCTTATACCTACGACGAAGGCGTCTGCGCCCGTCTCATCGAGCTTGGCGGATAAAAAATCGGTCAGTTGCGGCAGTAAGTCGTCCAAAAGCATTTAGCTAACCTTAAAATTTTATATTAATTTTGAAATTTTAGCTATTTTTGGCTAAATTACGGCTTTAATATAGGCTTAAAAGGAGATTTTGATGCAAATTTTAAAAAGAGCTTTCGGCGAATACGTGACGAATTGCTACATCGTAAAGGGCGAGCAGGGCGATCTTGTGATCGATCCCGGACATGGCAGCTTTGATTGGGTTATGCAAAATACGGGAAAGATCGCGGCGGTTTTGAATACGCACGGGCACTACGATCACGTTTACGACGACGCGAAGCTGCAAAGAATGGGCGCTAAAATTTATATCCACGAGGAGGACGCCTTTATGCTGCGGACCGATCCCTTTGAGACGATGCCGGAGTCCATAGAGGCGGACGTGCTCGTAAAAGGGCAGGAGCAAAGCCTTGAAATAGCGGGCTTTAACGTCAAATTTAGCCTCTTTGCCGGACACACGCCGGGCAGCTGTATGATCGAAGTAGACGGCGTGATCTTTAG
>NZ_CALHIK010000143.1 GCF_938030785.1 uncultured Campylobacter sp. | reverse complement strand
AAAGCGGCTCGCTCGCAGCGCCTCGATCGAGCTGATGCCGATGATATGGGCGCGGCTGCGTTTTAAATTCGGCAAAAGCGTGCGCGTGATGATGATGTTTGCGGCGAGATTTACGTTTAAAATTTTTAAAATTTCGCTTTCGCTCATCGCTTCAAGCGGCGCAAATTTCGCCGTACCCGCGCATAAGATCAGTGCGTCAATCTCTTGCGCCGCAGCCAGCGCGCGACACTCCTTCGCCAGCGCGTCCGTATCCTCGAAGCGCGAGCTTAGCGTTAAAATTTCATAGCCGTTTTGCCGCAAAAGCTCCGCAACCGCGCTGCCGATACCGCCGCTTGCGCCCGTGATCAATGCATTCATCTTTTCTCCTTTAAATTTTTACGCCCTTTCGGCGCGTTAAGCTTGGCGCGCCGAGCAAATTTCGCTGCGCTAAATTTTCTCTGCCCATTGTATCCGCCGCTAAATTTACGCGGATTATTTAAACCGCGCCGCGACTTTGTCTGGTAAAATTTTAAATTTAGCCCGTGGCATTTTGCCGTGCGAGCGTTTTGTAAAATTTCATCGCCACTCGCTGTACCCGCCCCGCATGATTTATAAAATTAATTTTATAAAGCCGGGTGTGCCGCTAAATTTTAACCGCTCGCTCGCCGCAAATTTCGCGCCGTATCCTCGGCGTCACACATGAGCGAGCTGCGGTCGGTCCGCGACAAACAGCGTGTCTAGCGCCGCCGTATCTTTGCAAAATACGCCGCCTTCATCGCCTCCTCAAATGCGTCGTTACTTTCGTACTCGCAGCCCAAAACCTCGCGCCACAGGCTCGCATCCTCCATGCAGAGGTATAAAAACACCCGCTCGCGCCACGGCGAAAGCGCGTCCGCGGCAAATTTAAAAAGTTCGCGTTTGATCTGCAGCGGGTAGGACAGCTTGCCGTTCGCGTCCGCAAGGGGCATCTGCAAAATTTTGCTCCGCAGCCCGCGCAAGCGCAGCTTCTTGACGACGGGCTTGATGAAGGTAAGCGTGCCGAGCGAAACCATAGCGACGCCGCTTGGATCGAAGCTGCGTAGCAGCCGCTCAAAAAGCGCGCCGTAATCGTTTTGCCATCCCTCATACCAAACCATCGGGTGGAAGTGAAAGCCCACTAAAATGCCGCGCGCCGCAAGCGCTTCGGCTGCCGCGAGCCGCGCATCCAGGCTCGCGCTTAGATGCTCCTCGTTCGCTATGATCGCGGGCGTATTTAGCGAAAAGGTGATGATGAGATTGCGCGGGATCTCGCGCTGCAGGAAAAACCGGATATTATTCGACTTGCTTTTAAGCTCCAAAATCACGTTTTGATGCCGCGCCGCAAAATCGTATAATGCGCTTAAAATGCCGAAGCGATCGCCCCACATGAGCGAGTCGGAGCTCTGACCCGTGCCGATGTGGTAGCTGCGCGCGGGATCGAGTCGCAGCCGCGCTAAATTTGCCGCAAAATTCTCGTCAAAGCCGATTTTCCCGTGCTTGTAAAAGGAGCCGATCGCGCAATAGGAGCAGTCAAAGCCGCACGAATTGACCGCATCGAGCGTCAGCAAGTTGCAGCAGCGCGTGTTTTCGCTAGCCACAGGACAGCGCCCAAGGGCGATGCGGTCTGCGCGAAAGGAGGAAATTTCAAATTTTTTCGGCGCGTAATCGCTTTTGAAGCTCGCGTACGAGTGCGGGCGCGATTTGAGATCCAGCCAAGTCTCGCGCACGAAATTAAAAATTTGCTCGCCGTTTTGGACTTTCCCTGTTTTATTAAAATTTAGCCCGCACTGCTCGTCCGCAAGCAGCTCATAAACGGGCGCCTCGTCCCACGCCTCAAAATCGCTCGCAAACTCCGCTAGCTGCTTTCGTTGCTGAAATGAAAAGTGAAATTTCTCAAATAGCGCGCCCAAAAATGCGCTTGATCGCTCGCTCAGATTCACGCCAAACTGCGCGCCTAGCTCCTTTTTTGCCTCCGTCATCTTGCTCCGCTTCGTTTAAATTTTGCAAATTATACTTAAATTTCGCGTGCCGTCACTGAAAATCGTTGAAATTTCAGATCGCGCCACAGAATAGTCGCTCGAAATAGAAGGCGTAAGCTAGCGTAATAGCGACGTTTAGGATCAAAATTCCGCCGAGTGCGAACTTTTGCGGGATTTTTTTGACGCCCGTTCGGTAGTAATACGGCAGGGCGCAGAAAAACGCGGGCAGCACGAGCAGAACGATGCCTAGCGGTATGCCGGTGCCGCCGGTGCCTATCTCCGCACTGCGCACAAACTGCGCCATGGCGGGGAATTTGAGGGCGGCGAATATGGCCGCCGCAAAGAACAGTTGCACGCAGACGCAGTAAAATAGGTAGCGCGCGCCTATTAGGGCATCTTTTAGCCATAGCCCGATGCAGGCAAATGCGAGCAAAAGGGCTAAAAAGACTAGCGAGGGCAGATCGGCAAACAGATCCGCCGCGGCATACGCGCAAGCCGCGACGCATGCGAACCCTAAGAGCGCAAAACACAGATAAGAGCCTTTTATTTTCATCGTTTCTCCTATGCCTTCGCAATACCTTCAAATTCCGCGTCGTATTCGGCGCGCGAGGCTAAAATTTCATCCCTCGGCCAAGTTTTTTTTGCGCACGCACTCATAGTTAAATTTTGCCCTTTATCGCGGCGCGGATTTGCGGCAGGCGCGCCTTTACGAGCTCATAGACGAAGCTTTTACTAAGCCGCTCGCCGTCCAAATGATCGCTTACGATCTTCATCATCGCCCACGGCACGCCCGCTCGCTCGCAAGCGCTCACGAAAAGCGCGCTCTCCATATCGTAAAGCCTGATACTGCGATTTGCGCGCCTGCTAGTAGCGTCTTTTGCCGTGCACGGCATATTTTGTGTTGCGCGCGCTGCGGTATTCGTCGCGTCGTTGTGCCCACCCGTCGCGCTTTGTGCCGCAGTCTGAGACGCGTCGTGCGTGAAATTTTTTGTATTTGCTGCACCGTTCGTTCCTTGCGTTGGGGCTTGTGCGTTTATCTCGCCGCACGCCTCGATCTCTGCGACATTTGCCTCACCGCTCCATTCCGCCGCGTTTAAAATTTTAGGCTCGTTTACGCAGATTAAATTTGCTCGCAGCTTGCCGTCCAAACTCGCGCCGCAAAATTCCTGTTCGCAAACGTTTTGAAATTTTAGAGCTTGCTCGCTGTGTTCCCCAACCTGCGAGCGATAAAATTCCGATCCGTTCTCGCCGCAAAATTCCTGCGCTGTCGTGCCGTCAAAGTAAAACGCCTCGCCGATCCGCACGTCTTTATCCGCGCAGCCGCAGACGCCTATGTTTAGCGCAAAGTCCACGCGCCGCGAAAGTAAAATTTCGCCGAAGCGCTTTGAATTTTGCGTGGAACCAAAATTTAAAATTTCAAAATTTTCAGCCGCATTTCGCGCAGAACCGACCTCTGCATCGACGCCGCAGAGCGCGCCCGCGTCCGAGCGGAGCTCAAATTTTAGATCCGCGCCGCGTTGGTTCTCGCGAAGCTCGCGTCCGAATTCCGCGTCTGTATCGGCGCGGCGAACAAATTCCGCGCCCGCTTTAAATTTAGCCCCAAACCTCACGCCGCAGATGTATAGAAGCATCTGCTCGCCTGCGAACAGATCGCCTCTGCGCGTAAGTTTAAAACTTTCGATTATCGCTTGGGCTTCGCAGCGTAAAGCCGTGCAGATTAGTATCATCGCCGCCCCTTCCAAAAGCGCAATTTTAACAATTTGAGCTATAATGTAAGATTAATTTGCACAAAAGGGCGAAAATGAACGATCTCATCACCATCACAGGCGCACGCGAACACAATCTGAAAAATATAAATTTGCAAATTCCAAAGGACAAACTCGTCGTCTTCACCGGTCTTAGCGGCAGCGGCAAGAGCACTCTGGCGTTTGATACGCTATATGCCGAGGGGCAGCGCAGATACGTCGAGAGCCTAAGCAGCTACGCGAGGCAGTTTTTAGACCGCGTAGGCAAGCCCGACGTCGATAAGATCGACGGTCTGACGCCTGCGATCGCTATCGATCAAAAAACGACGTCGAAAAATCCGCGCTCGACGGTGGGCACGATTACCGAAATTTACGACTATCTGCGCCTCTTATATGCGCGCGTTGGGGTGCAGCACTGCCACAAATGCGGCAAGCCGATCTCAAAGATGAGCTCCAGCGACATCATCGCCGAGATTATGAAGCTGCCGCGCGGTGCAAAAGTGATCTTGGGCGCACCCTTGGTGCGCGAGAAAAAGGGCAGCTTCGCCGACATGCTGCAAAGCTTGCGCGAGCAGGGCTACGTGCGCGCTCAGATCGACGGCGTGCTGGTGCGGCTGGACGAGGAGATCGAGCTAAGCAAGACGAAAAAGCACTCGATCAAGGTCATCATCGACCGCACGATCATCGACGAGGAAAATTCCATCCGTATCGCAAGCGACGTCGAAAAGGCGCTCAAGCTCAGCTTCGGCGAGCTTGAGGTGGAGATCGCAAACGCCGCCGAGCTAGGTCTTGCGCAGAGCCTGATCCACTACAGCGAGCATATGGCGTGCTTTGATTGTAAAATTTCATTCAAGCCGCTTGAGCCGCTCGCGTTTAGCTTTAACTCCCCAAAGGGCGCGTGCGAGAGCTGCGACGGGCTAGGGATAAAATTTAGCCTCGATATGGGCAAGATCATCAACGAAAACGCCTCGATCGAGGGCGGCGCGATCAAGGTGATGTCGGGATTTAACAAGAGCTATTATTATAAATTTCTGCTCGGATTTTGCGAGGCAAACGGCATAAACGTAAAAATCCCGTATGCAAACTTAAACGAGGAGCAAAAAAAACTGATCCTCTACGGTAGCGTCAAAGAGATCGATTTTTACTGGAAAAAACATAAGCTCGTGCGTAAATTTGAGGGCGCGATCAAATACGCCTACGATCTGCTCAAAAACGAAAGCGATCTGGATGAGTATATGAGCGAAAAAATTTGCCCCGACTGCGGCGGGCTGCGCCTGCGCCCCGAAAGCCTAGCCGTAAAGGTCGCAGATAAGGGTATCGGCGACGTGATAAATATGAGTATCGCAGACTGCGTAGAATTTTTCAGCGACGAGAAGCGGTTTTCAAATTTAAGCGAAAAGGACGCGCAAATCGCTGCGCCGATCCTAAAAGAGATCAACGAAAGGCTGTTTTTTTTAAAAGACGTGGGACTTGGGTACCTCACGCTGGGGCGCGATGCGCGCACTATCAGCGGCGGCGAGGCGCAGCGTATCCGTATCGCAAGCCAGATCGGTTCGGGTCTTAGCGGCGTGATGTATGTGCTCGACGAGCCTAGCATCGGACTTCACGAGCGCGATACGCAAAAGCTCATCAAGACGCTACGAAGCTTACAGGAAAAGGGAAATTCCGTAATCGTCGTCGAGCACGATAAAAAGACGATCGAGGCGGCGGATTTTGTCGTGGATATCGGCCCGGGGGCGGGCAATCTAGGCGGCGAGGTCGTATTCGCAGGAGACGTGGCGCATCTGCTTAAAAGCAATACGCAAACCGCGCTGTATCTGAACAACCAAAAGGAGATAAACTACCAAAAGCACCGCAAGCAGGAGCTTTGGCTAAGTATCAAAAACGTAAATATCAATAATATCCACGGCCTTTGCGCAAAATTTCCGCTACGAAATTTAGTCGGCATCACGGGCGTTAGCGGCAGCGGCAAGAGCTCCTTGGTGCTGCAAACCATACTGCCTACCGCGCTTGAGGAGCTAAATCGCGCGAGGAAAGTGCACGCGGTAAAGGGCGCTAAAATTTCGGGGCTTGAGAGCTTGGATAAAGTGATCTATCTGGATCAAACCCCCATCGGACGCACCCCGCGCAGCAATCCTGCGACCTACACGGGGGTGATGGACGAGATCCGCGCGCTTTTTGCCGCGACGAAGGAAGCGCAGCTGCGCGGATACAAGATCGGCCGCTTCAGCTTCAACGTCAAGGGCGGGCGCTGCGAAAAATGCGCGGGCGAGGGCGAGATCACGATCGAGATGCACTTCCTGCCCGATATCAGCGTCGTTTGCGACGTTTGCCACGGCACGAGGTACAACGCGCAGACGCTTGAAATTCTATACAAAAACAAAAGCATAGCCGACGTTTTGGCGATGAGTATCGACGAGGCGCTCGAGTTTTTCAAAGCCGTGCCTAAAATTTATCAAAAGCTAAAAACGCTCGCGGACGTCGGGCTCGGCTACGTTTCGCTCGGACAGCCCGCCACGACGCTTAGCGGCGGCGAGGCACAGCGCGTCAAGCTCGCCAAGGAGCTAAGCCGCACCGACACGGGCAACACGCTATATATCCTGGACGAGCCGACGACGGGGCTACATTTTGCAGACGTAGATCGCTTGGTGGCGGTGCTGCACCATCTGGTCGATCTTGGGAATTCCGTCTTTGTGATCGAGCATAATCTGGACGTCATCAAAAACTGCGATTACATTATCGACATGGGGCCCGAGGGCGGTGAGGGCGGCGGACAGATCGTCGCTTGCGGCACCCCCGAAAAGCTTGCGAAAGATTTCAAAAAGACCAGTAGCTACACGGGAGAATTTTTGGCGCAGGAGCTAGCGGCGATGAAGAGCGCAAGCAAAAATAAGCGAGGTTAAAACGCCTTATCGGGGGCAAGAATGGATCAAAGCAGGCTTGAGGAATTAAAAAGGCTACTACAAAAGCGGCATCAGGAGCCAAAGCGGGGCTTGGAACAAAATTCTAACGGCGAAAATTTTAAAGCCCCAAATTCTGAAACCAAAAATTCCGAAGTTTCAAATTTTGAAGCCCTGAATTCTGAAGTCTCAAATTTTGAATCTCTGAATCCTGGAGCCTCGAATTCTGAGTTCCCGAATTCTGAAATTTCGAATTATGAAACCCAGAATTCTAAAGCCCCGAATTCTAAAGTTCCAAATTCCGAAGCTTCAAATTCTGAAACCCTAAATTCCGATCCTGACGCTTTAAATTTAGAAGCCAAAGCGGATCAAAATTCCACCTGTGAAAACAACGCAGAGCCATAAAATTTTACCTCAAATGACAGCGGCTCTTTACGGCAGAATTCCAAAGCCGGAGACTACGACAAATATCCGATAGTCGTAAAAAAGATAGACGATCTGTTTTGGCTGATAGCTCTTGGAATTTTGTTAATTTGTTCTTTGGTACAGAATTTTGACGGCGAGTATAAATTTAGGTTTTATATGAAAATATTACTAGGTTATGGTACCGCATTTTTCCTTATATACGCGGCGCACTTTCTAAAAAGCAAAAAAACAATAACCTTTATGAGGGATAAAATAGAATTTAAAAATAAAACTAGATGCGAAAAAGAGATATCGTTAAAAAATATCTCCGTTTACAGATATGCTTACATGATTCCCAATTTTGCGCCCTTTGATGTAAGAATCAAATTTTGTATTTTGGCTTTATTCATGATGATCGTCGTAGCATTATACAACTTTAAATTTTATATGTTTATTTTTATAATTATGGGCTTGTCGCTTATGCCTATTATTAAATTTGTCTGCTATATTCTGTTTGAGAAAACGGCTAGGTTCTTACTTTGTGATAAATTGCTGATATGCAACGGTTTCGATTCAGAAGTATTTACGATCAATAGTAAAAAGGAGTTTGATGAGCTGCAAAGATATTTCTTGGATACGCTAAATATAGATATTACAGAGGGATATTTATTTTGGAAACCGCCTTATGATATTGCAAAAATAATAGTGAATAAAATGAACAAATTTATGAAATTCTAAAAATAAAAGATAAGGTTTCAAAAATATATAAACGATACATAATTAGCGTACCGCGGGATAAACAATTTAATCCGCAGAATATTGATCTTTAATGAAAGATAGAATTTGGAAAATTTTTAAATTTTTAGCGTTTTGCTTGAAATTTTGTCCTTAAATTTACGCGCTAATTATCACCGCTTTCATATACGCCGAGCTCTACGAGATTGCCGTCAGGATCGCGCAGATAGATACTTTGCATAGCGCCGCGCGCGCCCGTGCGAGGCACGACGCCAAGCTCTATTTGCGCCCCTTTGCTTTCAAGCTCCGTTTTGAGCTGCTGCGCGCTTTGCCCCTCGCAGATGAGGCAAAAATCCGCCGAGCCCGCTATAGGACGCGCCGCAAACGGCGCAAACTCGCCCGCGCGGGTGTGGATATTGATCTTTGAAGAGCCGAAACGCAGGCTG
>NZ_CALHIK010000142.1 GCF_938030785.1 uncultured Campylobacter sp. | reverse complement strand
AAGGCCTCGTCGTTGAAGCACCACAGATCCTCGCGCGAACCGCCGCCGCGAGCGATTACGATCGCATCGTAGCCCTTCGCGTCGGCTGCACGCAGAGCGCTTATGATCGAAGTAGGCGCGCCTTCGCCTTGTACTAGCGCGTTATACAGATCAATCTTGCAAAGCGCGAAGCGGTTCTGCGCCGCGCGAAGCATATCTGCCTGCGCCGCGGAACCCGCGCTCGTGATGATCGCGATGCTTTGGGCAAATTTCGGAAGCTGTTTTTTGTGCGCGGCATCGAAAAGCCCCTCTTTGCTAAGCTTATCTTTTAGCGCGGCAAACGCCGCTTCCAGCTCGCCCTCGCCGCTTTTGCGGATGTTTGAGACCTGGATCTGATACGCGCCCGTGGGGGCGTATAGCGAGACTTTGCCGCTTACGATGAGCTTATCGCCGACGGCGGGGATAAAATTTATCCGCGCGGCGTTAAATTTAAACATCGCGCAATCGATCGCCGCGCTCGCGTCTTTGATCGTGAAATACCAGTGCCCGCTCGTGCTTTGAGCTCTAAACTTAGAGATCTCGCCCTCGACCTCGACGAAGCTAAAGCTCGTTTCTAAAAGCGTCTTGGCTTGGGCGTTGAGCTCGCTTACGCTAAGCATCGTCGCTCTTCCGCGCGATTTTATCCGCGATGAAAAGCGTGCTGACGTCGAAGCTGAAGCCCTTTTGTACGCGCAGCTCAAAGCCCGAGTTTTTGAGCTTTTCGCTAAAGCTAGCGGCGTCTAAGAAGCTGCCGATGGAGCTTGGCAGATACTCGTAGGCTTCTTTGTTTTTCGAGATGAAAGCGCCGATTTTGGGTAAAATTTTACTCACGTAAAAATCTCTGATTTTAAACGCGAGCCCGCCGCTTGCGGCTTTGGTAAATTCCAAAACCACGAGCGAGCCGCCATGTTTGATGATCCGGCTAAATTCCGCAAGCGCCGCGTCCAGCTCCACGACGTTCCTTATGCCGTAGCTGATGCTTAAAATATCCACGCTCGCGTCATCTAGCGTCGTGGCGCCCGCGGTCGCTTTGATAAACTCGCAGCCAGGAAATTTTTGCCTAGCTACTTCAAGCATCCCTTCGCTAGGATCGATCCCCACGATCCGCTCGATCTGCACGCCGTGCTGTGCCGCGCCGTCGCACCATGAGCTTATCATATCGCCCGTACCGCACGCGATGTCGGCGATACTCACGAGCTTCCCTTTAAGCTTTTCAAGCGTCAGTTCGACCGCTTTTTTGCGCCACGAAACGTCCACGCCGAAGCTAATGGCGCGGTTTGCCAGATCGTAGGTAGGCGCGATTTCATCGAACATCTTTATGATTTTTTCCTGTTTTTGCACGAGTCTTCCTTATTCGTATGCTTTGATTTTACGTAGCGATCTTTTCAGCGCGCGCAAAAGAGCCTCTTTTTCATTTAAAATTTTTTCCTCCAGCTCGGCGCGGCGGTCGTTTAGGCGGGCGTCCAGAGCCAGCAGATATGCAAACGCGACACCGCTTTTATCGCTTGCTTTTTGATAGATCGCGATAAAATTTTGCCATACGCTGATATCTTGCAGCGCGCCGAAATCCTCGCAGGCGGCCTTGGTACGTTTAAACAGCTCTCTGACGCAGCCTTCATCAAAGCTTCTTGCAAAAATTTCAAGCGCGTATCGCAGCCTCTTTAGCCCTATGCGCACGTCGTGAAATGCCTGCAGAGACGAGCCTTGCTTTAAATTTTTTAGCTCCGCGCGCAAGCTTTTAATCAGCTTGCAAAGGCGGGCGGAGGCGAACTTTTTTGAAATTTTTTCATATTCGCTGCGCGCGTAGATGCCGTCCGCGCCGCTTAAAAAGCCGCTAATAGCGCCGTTTAAATCTGCAAATTCCGCGCTAGAAAGAAATTCTAAAATTTTATCCTCCGAGCGCTTTGCGATAAGATTTAGCTGCTGCAAAAAGCTCGCAGGCGCGTCGTCAGCTTTTAAAAACTCCGCAAAAACGTGAAGGTCTCGCAGCTGATTGGTGCGGCTCATAAATCCTGCGAGCAGTTTTAAAATTTCGCCCCTTTTTTCCGCCTCGAAAAGCGGCGCGGACAGCTTCAAAACGGCTCTAAATTTACGAATCTGCACACGCAGCTCGTGAAGAGTTTCGGGGGCGAGGCTTTTTTGATATTCGCTTTTTGCGCCGCATGCCCGTATCCACGCTAGCTCCAGCGCCAAGCGCGCGAGCTTAACGCTGTCCGCATAGGGCGGAGCGAAAAATTTAACTTGGCTAAATTTTTTAAAAACGCTGCGAGCGTGCGCGAAATCAAGCGAGCGCGGCGGCATGCCGTAACGCGCTAGATAGCGGCTTTTGTAGCGGTAATCGTCGGTGATCTCGCAAAAATCGGTGCTGCCGAAGATTTTTGCAAAATCAAAATTTGCGCTTGCCGCTTCGCTTTGGAATTTCGCTCGCAAAATCACGAGCGTATTTAGCTCGCCGCCGTAAAGCTCTAACCAAAACTCCGCTTCGTCGCTAGCAAAGCCGTAGCGGTTTTTTTGCACGACGCGGGCTATCCTGCTTTTTAAAGCTTCTTTGAAATCATCTTTTGAAATTTTAAAATTTAGAGTTTGTCTGTCGAGATCCTCTTTTTTATGGTGCAAAGAGCACTCGTCGTTTTGGCGGATGTAGTAAATTTCGGGGTAGAACGAAGTATAGAACCAAGCGATCTTTACCTTGCGACATTTCAGTCCCGCGCGCTCTAACGTCCGCAGAATCGAATCGTCGCTCATTAAAAATTTACGCTTAGTTTGCATACCCGCTCCAAAAATAAAGTGGGTAATGATAGCAGAAAATTCTTTAAACTATCTACACTTTTCGCAGTCTTCGACCGTTGTCGTGATATTTAGCTTGCGGATGAAATTGCCCGCTTTGCGCTCGATGTTTTTCAAAACATCCTTATTAAAGGCATCGTCCATGAAAAGGTCCATCACGTTACCGCATTTTTCGCACACGACGTGGATATGCGGCATCTGATAGATGTCGTAGCGGCTCTTTTTGTTCGGTGCATTGACCTCGACTACGACCCCTTCGTCGAGCAGGGTGTTTAAATTTTTATAAACCGTCGCTAGCGAAATGGATGGATAGTCCTCTTTGATCCCCTCGTATAGGTCCTCTATGCTTGGGTGCTCGTGGCGATCAAGCACCTTTAGGATACATAATCTTTGCGGAGTTGCTTTCAAACCGCAGGTTTTGAGTAGTTCTACATGATTCATTTTAATCCTTCAAAAAATTTTAAAAAGATATTATCAAATTTTACTTTAAACAAAGTTGATATTAACTAATACTTTTTATCACTTAATATTCGCTCGGCTAGAGTTTGCACGTCCAAGCCCAAGCTGCGTTCTACGTCGGCGGTCTTACCGTGCGGTAAAAAGATATCGGCAAACTCGAAACTTACGATCTTTACGTCCAAAATTTCATTTTCTTGCAAAAATGCGCTTAAAATTTCACCGACGCCGCCTTTTTTGGCGTTGTCGCTAAAGACGTACCAAATTTTATCCTTGCGAGCTAAATTTTGCAAAAACTCGGCGTCTAAAGGCTTTGCAAAGACTAGATCTACGACGTCCGCTTTGATCTGCCCTTCTAGCGCCGCAGCCGTTTTATACGCTCTACCAGCGCCGTTTCCGTAGCCGATGAGAGCTACGCGCGCGCTATCGCTGCGCTTTAAAAACACCGATTTTGCAAGCTCTACCGCAGGCGTATCGATTTCGCAGTCTAAAATAAAACTTCCGCGCGGATAGCGGATCGCCAAAACCCCCTCATGCGCGTAGGAATACTCGATGATCCGTTTAAAGCTCGCCTCGTCCCGCGGCGCGCACATGCTGACATTTGGGATTGCATTTAAGAAGCTTACGTCAAAGACCCCCTCGTGCGTCTCGCCGTCCTCGCCCACGATGCCCGCGCGATCCATCGCAAGGACTAAGCTTAAGTTCATAATCGCCGCGTCATGGACGATCTGATCGAAAGAGCGCTGCATAAAGGTCGAATATATCGTAACGTACGGCTTAAAACCCTCGCGCGCCATCGCGGCCATCGAGCTTAGCGCGTGAGGCTCGGCGATCGCGACGTCCCAGAAGCGGTGGGGAAATTTCTCGATCAGCTTATCCATACCCGTGCCGCTTGGCATCGCGGCGGTCACGCCCACGACGTTTTCATGCTTAGCGGCTAAATTTAAAAGCGCTTCGGCGTAAATTTGCGTGGCGCTTTTGGTGGCTGATTTTTTCTTAAATTCTCCGCTTTGAATGTCGAAAGGCCCTACGCCGTGCCAGCTCTCCAAATAGCCCTCGGCCTTGTCGTAGCCCTTGCCTTTGATCGTTTGAGCGTGCACGACTACGGGCTTGCGCGCGCTTTTTGCCGTCTTTAGCGCCGATATGAGATCGGCTAGGTTGTGGCCGTCCACCGGGCCGATGTATTCGAGCCCCAGCTCCTCAAAATACATCCCAGGGATGATGAGCTTTAGGGAATTTTCAAAGCGCTTTGCCATGTAAGTAGCGCTTTGCGGGGCGTGCGAGAGCAGCTCTCTTACGTGGGATTTAAATTTTTGATAGGTCTCGCCCGCCATCGCTTGGCTTAGGTATTTGCTAAAGGCGCCGATCGGCTTGCTGATGCTCATTTTGTTGTCGTTTAGGATGATGATACAGGGCAGGCGCAGATCTCCTAACTCGTTCATAGCCTCATAAGTCATACCGCCGCTCATCGAGCCGTCGCCGATGAGCACGACCGGCACGCGATCTTCGCGCTTTAGGTTTATCGCTTTTGCGGCGCCCACGGCCAAAGAGATCGACGTCGAGGCGTGTCCTGCGACGAAGTAATCAAATTTACTCTCGCTAGGCTTCGTGTAGCCGCTAATGCCGCCGAACTGCCTAAGCGAGCCGAACTCATCCCAGCGATCCGTTAGAAGCTTGTGCGCGTAGCTTTGATGGCTCACATCGAAGATAAACGGATCGTTCGCGGCGTCGAATACGTAGTGCATCGCCACGATGAGCTCGACGGCGCCCATGTTTGAGCTTAGATGGCCGCCGTTTTTACTCACGACTTCGATGATGCGCGCTCTGATCTGCGCGCAGAGCTCCCGCAGCTCCTCCAGGCTTTTATTTTTAATATCCACTCAAAATCTCTCCCAAAGCGCCCAAGACGCGATCGTTTTGCGCAGGCGTGCCGATTGTGATACGCACGGCGTTTAGCCCGTAGCTTTTTAAATTTCGAATGATGATGCCGCGGCGCAGAAGCTTCTCGCAAAGCTCGCTACTATCTAGCGGCGGGCTAAGTTTAAACGTGATGAAATTTGCGTAGCTAGGGATAAATTCCAAATTTCGCTCGCGCACAAAATCCTCGAAGCGGCTCATCTGCGCGGCGTTGTTTTGCAGGCTCTTTTGCACGAAAGCCTCGTCTTTTAGCGCCGCGATCGCCGCTGCAAGGCTAAGCGTCGTGATGTTAAAGGGCGGGCGCAGTTTATAAAGCGCGCTTATGATTTGCCGCGGCGCGATGCCGTAGCCTACGCGCATGCCGCCCAGACCGTAGACCTTCGAGAAGGTACCCAGATAGAGCACGTTTTTAAAATTTTGAATTAAAAATTTTGGATCAAGCCTCTTGCGCTCATCTTTAAACGCCGCAAATTCGTTGTACGCAGCATCGATCACCAAAAGCGTGTTCTCATCCACGCTGTGAGCGAACTCATACACCGCCTCCGCATCCAAGCACTCGCCCAGCGGGTTGTTCGGCACGCACAAAAAGATGACCGAAATTTCATCCCTGTGCGCGTCGTAAATTTTTAAAAGCTCGGCTAGATCGTGCTCCTGAGCGCTCGTTTTGTAAACTTTAGCCTCGCAATGGCTTGCGTAGATGCCGTACATCGCGAAAGTGACGCCCGCTTGCAGTATCGCGCGGCGCGAATTGAGCTTGGCGTGCAGCGCAAACTCGATGATCTGATCGCTGCCCGCGCCGATGATTATATTTTGCGGCTCTACGCCGAATTTTAAGGCGAGCGCGCCCTTTAGCTCATACATCGAATCATCGGGGTATAGATGCGCGCGTGCCGCGTTCTGCGCGATCGCCTCCTGCACCGCCTCGCTCGTGCCGAAAGGGTTTTCGTTGCTGGCAAGCTTTAACACGTCCTGCTTGCGGATACCAAACTCCCGCACCACAAGCTCGATCGGCTTGCCTGCTTCGTAATTGCTTAGATTTTCTACAAATTCGTTAAATTTCATCACTCCCCTCCGTTTATATAGCTTCCCAGCCAGGTAATTTCGTGGCCGTTTTTCTGCGCGTTTTGCAGCACACGCGCCACCCGTTCGTCGTCGATGTGCCCCTCAAAATCGACATAAAATACGCATTTAAAATCCCTAAGCTTAACAGGGCGGCTTTCTAATTTGGTTAAATTTATCCCCTCGTTGCGAAACATCTGCAAAAAGTCCACAAGCCCGCCCGGGCGGTCGTCGGTTTTGGCTAGGATGCTTGTTTTGTTGCGGTCGCTCTTTTGATTTTTAAAGTCGCTCAGCACGAAAAATCGCGTGCGATTGGCGGAATTGTCCTCGATCTTTTGAAACATCATCGGCACGCCGTAAAGATCAGCGGCGATCTTGGAGCAAATCGCGGCGGAGTGCGGCGTGGCAGCTGCCATCTGCGCCGCAAGCGCGGTAGATTTGGTCGCGGTAAATTTAACGCCGCTAAGGCCGTGATCGTCTAAAAATTTAA
>NZ_CALHIK010000141.1 GCF_938030785.1 uncultured Campylobacter sp. | reverse complement strand
ATGACGGCTCTTTAAAACGGCGGATTTGAAATTTTAAAATTTAGCCGTAGCTGCGGCGAGATTAAATTTAAACGCTGCGTAAGCGTAGCAAAGATAGAATTTAGCGCTAAATTTAAAGCCGTAATGCGACACGCAAGCAAGGAGATAAAATGAGCGATACGAAACCGAGCGAGCCGCTGCTAATCATAAAAAGGGCGAGGCGTTTTTACGGACCTTTTTATACGATAGTTAAAATTTTGCAATTTTGCATAGCCGTTATTTTTATAATGCTTGACAAGCCTTATGCGCCTATCGTAGGCTGGGTAATGCTAATCGGGCTTTTTTACGCGGAGATTATTCCGAATTGCTTTAAATTTATTGCATGTTACAATGATCGTATGGTCGTGAAATATTTTTTCTGGCAAAGAGATATTCCATTTGATGAAATCAAGTATTTTTGGATATTTACATATTTTTTAGGGCACAATAAATTTTTTATTAAACTCAAATTTAGCTTTAAAAATTTGGTACTAAATATTTGCTCGATAGTTATACCGATGGATTATATAACAAAAGAAGATTTTGAAAAATTAAAAATTTTAATGAGTGATAAAAATATCGAATATAGGGATTTTATCTGAGGAGCGAAAATGAGCGATACGAAACCGGACGAGCCGCTGCTAATCGTAAAAAGGGTGAGGCGTTTTTACGGACCTTTTTATTCGGTAGTTAAAATTTTACAATTTTATCTCGCCATTGTTTTTATAATGCTTAACAAGCCTTATGCTCCTATCGTAGGCTGGATAACGCTAATCGGTCTTTTTTATACGACGGTTATTCCGAATTGCTTTAAATTTATTGCGTGCTACGAAGATAAAGTGATAGTAAGATATATCTTTTGGCAAAGAATTCTAAAATATGATGAGATTAAATATATTGCTACATTTGCGTATCTGCCTGGAGGCGAAACACTTTGCCTAAAACTAAAATTTAATTTGGCAAATATCGTATTTAATCTAAGCTCGATTATTTTGCCTTTAAGCTATATAACAAAAGAGGATTTTGAAAAATTAAAAATTTTAATGAGTGATAAAAATATTGAATATAGGGATTTTATCTGAGGAGCGAAAATGGGTTGCTATCGTAGTTATCAAACTATAAAAACAGGCGGATTTTTTAATTTCGCCATGAAATTTCTTGTTGCAATATTTTTTGCGATTGTTCTATTCGGCTGCGACGGTAATGAATGCCACAACGAATACAATAATAAGGCGTTTTCTATTATAACTGATAATTTAAAGGATAAAGAAAATAGGGATTGGACGTGCGGGTCTATTGACAACTATGAATACTTCATAAATTTTTACGGACCTAGCAACGATGATTTAGAGACTTTATTAAAGAATGTAGCAGAAGCGGTACAAATTCCAAACGTCAAAATCACTATATCGGTTTATGAAAGATATTGGAAATGGGGCAGCAAAACTCCGCCACCATTTAGCAAGAATATATTAACCGTAAAATTAGACACAAAATCAAATTAAGGAAAATGAAATGCTGAAATTTACAAAGTGTTTCTTTTTGATAGTCGCCGCATTTATATTATTCGGCTGCGACGGTAGGGAATGTCGGAATCAGTATAACGACAAAGCAGAAGAAATAATATTTGAAGGAATAAGAGATTTAAATCATCTAGGCGGTTCTTGGTCTTGTGGAAAAATTACCGATAGATATGAGAGCATAGTAAACATTTATGGCACTAGAGATGATGATATAAAGTTGCTCTTAAATAATTTTTCAAAAGTTACCGACATACCAAATGTTAAAATCACGATAAATGTTTATAAAGGCATAAGGTTGGCAAATAAAAATTTACTGCCAAATGATGAGCCTATATTAATCTTAAAATTAAATACTCAATCGAGTCAAGCAGAATAAAATTTCGGGCGGCGCAAACCGCCCGAAACGTAGCCCGAGGTACCGCGCTAAGCCCTTACTGCTCGTAAAAGCCGCTCGGTTTAGAGATCGTGTCGATGTAGATGTTTTTGGTCTGGGTGTAGTGATCCAGGATCATCTTGTGCGTTTCGCGACCGATGCCCGATTCTTTGTAGCCGCCAAACGGCGCGCCCGCATGGATCTGGTTGTAGGTATTGACCCACACGCGACCCGTCTCAAGCAGGCGTGCGACCGTGAGCGCCTTTGCGATGTCGCGCGTAAATACGGCGCCGCCTAGTCCGTAGAGGCTGTCGTTTGCCATGCGGACGAGCTCGTCTTGATCTTTAAATTTAATCACGACACCCACAGGACCGAAGATCTCCTCCTGCGCCACGCGCATGTCGTTGCGCACGTCCACGAGTAGCGTAGGTTCGACAAAAGCCTCTCCCGCGCTATGTCGCTTGCCGCCTACGGCGATCTTAGCGCCCTCCTCTACGCCGATTTTTACGTACTCTAAAATTTTATCGGCTTGCTTTTTGTTGATCTGGCATCCCATCTGGGTGTTCGGATCGAGCGGATCGCCTACTTTGATGCGCTTAAATTTCTCCACGAGCGCAGGTACGAATTTATCGTAGATGCCCTCCTGCACGAAGATCCTACTTCCCGCGCAGCAAACTTGTCCTTGGTTGAAAAGGATTCCCAGCTGCACGCCGTCGATCGCAACGTCGAAGTCGCAATCGTCAAAGATAATATTTGCGCTCTTGCCGCCAAGCTCAAGCGTAGCGGGGATGATCTTTTGCGCCGCGGCTAACGCGATGCCTCTGCCGACCTCGGTCGAGCCCGTAAATGCGAGCTTATCAAGCCCTTTGTGAGTGCGGACGAACTCGCCTGCCTTGCTTCCCTTGCCGGTTACGACGTTGATGACGCCCTTTGGAAGCAGCGGCGCGATTAGGCGGATGAACTCCAAAATGCTAAGGCTGGTTTCGGAGCTTGGCTTAAATACGCACGTATCGCCCGCAGCAATCAGCGGAGCGAGCTTCCACGCGCCCATCAAAAACGGGAAATTCCACGGCACGATCTGTCCTACTACGCCGATCGGCTCACGCAAAACGACGGATAGATAGCGCTCTTTTAGCATATTCGCGCTGCCCTCCTCGCCCAAGATCACGCCAGCAAAATAGCGGAAATGCTCGATCGACCACGCTACGTCGACCGCGCGCGTCTCGCGGATCGGCTTGCCGTTGTCGATAGTCTCTACGGTGGCGATGAACTCGGCGTTTTGCTCTAGGACGTCGGCGATCTTATTTAGCAGCGCGCTGCGCTCATAAACGCTAGTGCGACGGAAGCTCTCAAACGCCTTGCGAGCCGCGGCAACCGCTCTATCGACGTCCGCCTTGCTAGCATCTGCGATCTTTGAAATTTTCTCGCCGGTAGCGGGATTAAAAACGTCTAGGCTCGCGCCGCCTTCGGCACCCACAAACTCGCCGTCGATGAAAAGCTTATAGCTTGGTTGGATTGTAGCCATGCTTACTCCTTTGTGAAATATGACATTCGCTATTATATATCCGCGGCGATTAATGCGGCATAAATTTCGGAGCGAAAATCGGTTAAAATTTCGTAGTGTGTAAATTTAAGAAGTACGCGGCGCGTGCGAAATTTTAAAATTTGATCTGCGCGTGCGACAGCGGAGGGTTTGAGGAATTTTGAAGCGGCGTTAAATTTAAGCGGGCGCGAGCGGCGAAATTTCAAAAGGTAACGTTTATGAAACGAGAGCGGGAATTTGGCTACGATAAAATTTCAGAATTCGGATTTGTTAAATTTTAAAATTCGGTTGCGTTGAAATTTTAAAATTTTGTAGAATAAATTTCAAAATTTAGCTCCGCTGGAATTTTGAATTAGGCTTCGTTAAAATTTTAAAATTTTGCGAGGTAAAATTTTTGAAATATTTTGCGGAATAAACTTCTAAAACTATCTTTAGCGGAGCGGGTGGTTTAAATTTACGGCGCACGGCAATCGAGTCCGCACCCGCAGCCCGAAAGAAAGCCTTCGATAAAATTTTAAAATTTTACGGGATTAAATTTCTAAAGCATTTTTTTTGAGATGAAATTTCTACAACTATCTCTCGCGCGAGCTTTGCGAGCCCATAACGCTTGCTCGTAAGGCTCCGCTTGGTACGGACGACATCCGAGCAAGACGAAAGTGCAGCGCCGAAAGCAGCCGCAGCTGTTTCGCAAAAGTAGATGCAGGCGGCGCAACCCGCCCTACTCGCAGCCCTCGGGCGCAGCGGGCGTAACCGCTCTAGCGTGCAGCCTAAGCTCGTATGCACAGCTTCGGACGCAGGAGCGCAATCGCCCGCGCCGCAATTTAAACGCAGTAAGCCAACCGCTCGCGCTGCGGCTCGCGACCCGTTTGAGCACAGGGGAAGATAACCGCTCTGCGTGTGTCGGCTTATTCAAGCCAAAAAATCGAACTAGGCGTACGAAACTCATGTTATCGCAAGAACTGCGCGCTTTGAATTCACCTGAGCGGGAGAGCGCAGACCTCTTAAAATTTTAAAATTTAGGCTCGAAAAAGGTCTCTTCGTGGATATTTTCGAAGGCGGCTTGCAGGCTGATGAAAAATCTCGGATGGGCCTTTTCGTACTGCGCTAAAAGCTCCTTCGTAGCGGCGCGCGCGGTGGGTTCCTTGCCGCCGTATTGCCTCGCGGGGCAGACCTCCTCCTCGCGCATAATCGGAAGCTCGTTATCTCTAGCACAGGCGGCGATTTGGCGCTCGCGCGTGAGAATGAACGGGCGGATGATCACAAGCCCGTTTTCGGCGACGTAGCGCGGAGCGAGGGTGCGAAGCGCGCCGTTAAAGGTGAAATTCATAAAAAAGCTCTCCGCGGCGTCGTCGAGGTGGTGGGCGATGGCGATCTTATTAAAGCCGTGCTCGAGCGCGTAGGAGTAGATGTATCCGCGCCTCATACGCGAGCAAAAGCTGCAAAACGTGGTGTTCGCGCGGATCTTTTCCTTGCCGAATTCAAAAATTTTAGTATCAATTATCTCGTAGGGGATCTCGTGCTCTTTAAAATGCGAGCTTATCTCGCGCAGGTCCTCTCCGATACCGTAAGTAACGGTAACGGCTCGAAACTCCCAGCTAAGCGGGCTTACGCTTTGGAAGTGCTTTAGCACGTGCGCCAAGCTCATGCTGTCTTTGCCGCCGCTAAGGGCTAGTAAAATTTTATCGCCGCGCTCGAACATCTTGTATTTGGCGTTGGTTTGTCCGACGCGGCGAAGTAGTTTTTTGGAGAGGTTTATCATAACCTTTCGATCATTTTTAGGACGAAATTTGCGCTCGTTTGCGCGCTTTTTATCATAAACTCGTCAAAGTCAAACTCGGCTTTGTGTCCCGCCTCGTCGCTTATCGCGCGCAGCACGCAAAACGGCACGCCCAGCGCGTCGCACACCTGCGCTACGCTCGCTCCCTCCATCTCGACCGCGCTCGCGTCAAACGTCCGCTCGATCCAGCTCTTGCGCTCCTCACCGCTTACGAACTGATCGCCGCTAGC
>NZ_CALHIK010000140.1 GCF_938030785.1 uncultured Campylobacter sp. | reverse complement strand
TGCCCGCGCCCGATCTTGGCCGCGTCAATGAAATTTTATCAAATTTAAAAAGCGCGGCGATAGATGCGGGCACAAGCGAGCGCTCGATCAAGGGCCTTGGCTGCGTAAGCGATCTGGCGGAGCTTTCTGGCTACGTTCTTTCGGCGCTTTCTAACGGCAGCTTTGATTATAATCGCAGCGAGCTTAAAAAGATCGCGCATCTTGACGGCGAGTTAGCGGAGCTAAAAAGTGAGATTGCGCGGCAGATCGCGCGCCTTAATACGATGCATCTAGCTAAATTTAGAAATTTGATTAAAATTTACGCCGCCGCGAAAAAAAGCGTGCAGCGAAAAAGCGGCAAGCTCACCTTCAAAGACGTCGCAAACGCCGTGCACTCGCTGCTAAATCCGAGCTCGCCCGCACTGCGAGAAAACCGCGAGCTTCTGTATTTCAGGCTCGATTCGAAGATCACTCACATCCTCATCGACGAGTTTCAAGACACCAGCGTCTGCCAGTACGAGATCATGCTGCCGCTCATCGCCGAGGCGCTTGCGGGCGTGGGCGCGTGCGATCGGTGCGGGAGCTTCTTTTACGTCGGCGATAAGAAGCAGAGCATCTATAAATTTCGCGGCGCGAAAAAGGAGATTTTCGACGTTTTAAAGGATGAATTTCCGCAGATCAGGACGCAGAGCCTGCCGCGTAATTACCGCAGTTTAAAGCTCATCGTGAAATTTGTAAATAAAATTTTCAGAGATAAATTTGAGGGCTATCTCGATCAGCAGGCGGCAAACGAGCTGAGCGCCGATCTGGGCGAGGTCTTGCTTGAAAAGATTAAAGCTTATCCGCTAAACAATCCCAGCTTTGAGCTTTTTGCGATCGAGCCAGACGATTACGGCTACGTGGGGGCGTTTTCTTACGATGATGTGCTAGCGGGCGCGGCGGATCAGGCTCGCAGGCTCATTAAAGAGTGCGGCGTGAGCCCGAGCGACATCGCGATTTTGTGCTGGAAGAACGATCACGTAAATTTGCTTAAAGATATGCTCGGCGCGGACTATGAGGTCTCAAGCGGCGCGAGCAAGGCGCTAGAGTGCAGCGAGCAGGTGGCTGCGGTGATAGAGTATGCGAAATTTTGCGTGGGCGGCGATGAAATTTATCTGCGAAACGTTGAGGCTATCCTAGGCAGGCGGCCCAAAAAGATCAAAGCGGATCTGCAAAAAGGCGCGCAAAAAACGGCCGAGTTCATCGCCGAAATTTTAGAGCTGAACTACGCAGATACCGATCTGCTGCTGTTTTTTGAGACGCTTTCGAAATTTAGCAGCTTTAGCGAGTATCTGTTTTACGGCGGCGAGAACGAGGCGTTTTCAAAGGAGCAAAGCGGCATCAAAATAATGAGCGTGCATAAGTCCAAGGGGCTGCAGTTTCCGCACGTCATCGTCTGCGACAATATCGGTTCTAAGGGCACGGACCGATCGAAATTTATCACGAGTTACGATTATAGCTCGCATAGATGGAAAATTTTTTATAAATTTAAAAATAGAGAGGCGTTGGATGAGGAGTTTAAGCAGGTTATAGAGGATAGGCAGCGGCTTGAGCGCGAGGAGGACATAAACAAGCTCTACGTCGCCTTTACCCGCGCCGAGCGGTCGCTAATCATCATAAAGCGCGCAGAGGAGGGCATTAACGGCCACAACTACAGCTATTTTAGCCCATACGCTAAAAAGGGCAAAGACGCGGGCTTACTAGAGTGGCTGGATATTCCCGATCTGCAGTACGGCTATGTGATCCCAAGCCCTGCGGAAACGAGCGAAAAACCGCCGCGCAAAAAGATCGCGCTCGTAGCGGGCGAGCCTCAAGGCGCGCAAGAAAAAGCTAGCGGAGGCGAAGCGGAAGCTCTAAGCGCGATATATTTCGGCGAGGCGCTGCACTATGCTCTGGAGATGAGCGAAGGCTTTACGGCGGATGAAATTTTGCGAGGAGTAAGCCTGGCAAGGGGCCGCTACGCTAAATTTTTAAACGATGCGGATTTTGAAAATATCGCGGCGCGGGTGCTCGGCCTAAGTAAAAACGAGGAATTTTTAGCTCTGATAAAGGGTGCTCAAGCTTATAAAGAGATGCCGATCAAAAGCGCAGAGGGTGAGCTCTTGCGCGTGGATCTGGCGTGCTTTAGGCAGGATGAAATTTTGCTTTTTGATTACAAAAGCTCCGAAAAATACCTCGCGCAAAACAAAGCCCAAGTAGCGCGGTATAAAAGCGTAATCCGCGAGTTTTATCCGAATGCGAGAGTGCGTGCCTTCGTGCTGGTTCTCGAAGCTGCGGGCGCTAAGCTGATCGAAGTAAATGAAGAGGGATAAAATTTTAAAATTTAAATGAAATTTGAGCGCAGATATATTAAATATAGCTTAAATTAAGCTATACATAAGGATATTTCTATATAATCACAGCTCAAATTTTAATAAGGCGGAAACCATGACAGAAATTACAAAGCCTAGCGAAGTTAAGCGCGACTGGGTCGTTATCGACGCGACCGACAAAAGATTCGGTAGAATGCTTACCGAAGTCGCCGTATTGCTACGCGGCAAACACAAACCAAGCTATACTCCAAACGTGGATTGCGGAGACTACGTCGTTATCATCAACGCTTCAAAGGCCGTATTTACAGGCAATAACAAAGGCGACGACAAACTTTATCACAGCTACTCGGGCTATTTCGGAAGCGTAAAGAGCGTGAAATTCCAAGACCTGCTTAAAAACAATCCCGCAAAACTATACAGACTTGCGGTTCGCGGCATGCTTCCTAAGACGAAGCTCGGCAAGGCGATGATCAAAAAGCTATTCGTATATGAAGGCGGCGAGCACCCTCATACTGCGCAAACAACTAAAAAAGGAAAATAATCATGGCGACAATTTATGCAACCGGAAAGAGAAAAACTGCCGTAGCTAAGGTTTGGGTAAAACCGGGAAGCGGCAAGATCGTAGTAAACGGCATGGATCTAAACACCTGGCTAGGCGGTCACGAGGCGATCAAGCTAAGAGTCGTTCAGCCGCTTTTGGCGACTAAGCAAGAGACCTCGATGGATATCACCGCGCAGACTTTGGGCGGTGGATATTCGGCTCAAGCAGATGCGCTAAAGCACGGAATTTCAAAGGCGCTTGCCGCGATGGATAAAGATTTTAGAGCGGCTCTTAAGCCGAAAGGTCTGCTAACTCGCGATAGCCGCGTGGTCGAGCGAAAGAAATTCGGCCGCCGCAAAGCGCGCAGAAGCCCGCAATTTTCAAAGAGATAATGAGTTTTTTACAAAATTTGCGGCAAAATTGTCGTATATTTGTAAATTCTTTAAAAATTTTATGGTAATATCAAACCAACTTTATTTGAAAGGATGTTTAATGAAAAAAGTTTTACTTGCATTAAGCTTATGTGCATCTAGCGCGTTGCTCGCTACAGATGCTGATTACCACTGGGAGATTACTCCTACTGTTGGCGGAATGACTCATGAGGGAAATATGGATTTAGATACGAATTTTATGTTCGGTCTACGCCTTGCTAAAAACCTACAGAATTCATTCATCGATCAATTAGAGGCAGGTTTCGATTATTCTCGCCATATCGGTGTAGAGGATCTAGCTTACAGAGCTGGCAACGCTAAGCCTAGCGCCAGATACTATCACATCAATGCGGTAAAAGACTTGGTAAATTTTACCGATGATTTCAAACTATACGGCTTACTAGGTGTCGGATATATGGACTACACTAGAGATGTTTACAACGACGGCGATCAAGATAGCGGCTTCGGTCAGTACGGTCTAGGTCTAAAATACTACATCACCGACAATTTCGCTACAAAACTTGAGGCACGCGATGCTATCAGATTTGACGACGGCAACCACGTATTGTTCTATACTCTAGGCTTTGCGGTAGATTTCGGCAAGAGACATGCAGATGCAGCTCCTGCTCCTGTTTCTACAGCTTGCAAAGATGCTGACAACGACGGCGTATGCGACAATGTCGATAGATGCCCTGGCACACCTGCCGGCGTAGTAGTCGATGAGTACGGCTGCGAGAAAGTTATTAGATTAAATTTAGGCGTAAATTTCGCTACCGATAGCTCAAAAATTTCCCCTGAGTTTATGAATCAGATCAAAAATGTAAGCGATGTAATGGTGGCTCACCCTGATTATAAGGTAATCTTAGAGGGTCACACAGACAGCACCGGCTCGGATGCTCACAACCAAAAACTTTCCGAGCGCAGAGCTGCTGCCGTTGCAGACGCGCTTAAGAGTTTCGGTGTAGATTCTAGCAGAATCAGCTCCGTAGGCTACGGCGAGTCTAAGCCTATCGCTTCAAACTCTACAAAAGCGGGTCGCGCTCAAAATAGACGCGTTGACGCTAAATTTAGAAAATAATCTTTTCTAAAACTCCTTAAGCGGGGCTTCGGCTCCGCTTTTTTTATATCCAAATTAAATTTTAAAATGCGAAAATTTCAAACCACTATACTTTTTGATCTGGACGGCACGCTCATTGACTCTACTCCCGCTATACTGGACGGATTCCACTACGCGTTTGCGCATTTTGGTGCGACGGATCCTAGCGATGAGAAGATTAAAAGACTCATCGGGCACCCGCTGGAAGTGATGTTTGAGCGCTTGGGTGCGACGCAGGATGTGCAGGATTTCGTGCGCGCTTACAAACAGCGATATGAGCAGATATTTTTGGATCAGACCGTTCTGTTAAGTGGCGCGCATGAGGCGGTGCGGGAAGCGAGCGAGTTTGCAAATTTAGGCGTCGTGACGACCAAGACGTCGAAATTTTCTAAAATTTTATTACAGCATCTGGGCATTGCGGAATTTTTCGGCACCATCGTCGGGCGCGAGGATGTGAAAAACCCTAAACCAAGCGCCGAGCCGATCTTAAAGGCGCTCGAAAATTTAGGGATTTACAGCGGAATTTCGGGCGAAAATTTCAGCGAAATTC